>JBAUEX010000166.1:0-24673 GCA_049678845.1 Candidatus Acidiferrales bacterium | reverse complement strand
CAGCGGAGCTGTCATTGATTACTACCTGAATTCCACGACTTCAGGTCCAGTCGCGCTCGACATTTTGGACAGTCACGGCCAAGTGGTGCATCACGCCACAAGCGGGGGGCAGCAGGGCGAGCGGAGCGAAGTGCGAGGTGGCCGCACAGCCGCGCGCACTATGTCGCTCTCGGCGCGGACGGGCCTCAATCGCTTCGTTTGGAATTACCGGTTGGATGGACCTACAGCAGTGCCAGGCATGGTCATTATGGAAGCGCAGAGCGGGGGTCCGATGGTGCCGCCCGGAAACTATCAGGTGAAACTCACAGTCGCAGGAAAAGACTACACCGCGCCGCTGGTTGTGAAAGCCGACCCGCGCGTGAAGATCACCCAAGGAGATTTCGAGAAACAGTACGAATTTGCCGTGAAGCTCCGTGATCGCGTTACCGAAGTGCACAACACGGTGAACGCCATTCGCGCCGCGCGGGCCACCCTCGACGCGCAAAAGAGCGCCGATGCTTCGCAAACTCAAACCATCGGCAGCATCGAGCAGCAGATGGATGAGATCGAAGGACAGCTGATTCAAGTGGCCTCCGTCACGCGATGGGCGGCGCTCGTTTATCCCATCGAGCTAGATGCTCAATATGCGGATCTGATGAACGTCGTCGAGAGTGCTGATTCCGCTCCGCCGGCGCAGACGTACGAGGTTTTTCAGACCTATGAGTCGAAGCGCGAAAAGCTGATGGCCCGCTGGCGATCGCTGCAAACGGAAATTGCGAAACTCCGGAGCCAGTAGACTCAGAGGCGCCTCGAGACTCAAATCGCGGACGATTTTAGTCTCCGCAAGATTTCTCTATTTTGGATTTTCATTTCTTTCAAGGAGCTTTCCATGAATCCGCGGCGTTTTCTCGCACTCCTCGCAGTAGCGTTTTTCGTCCTTGCCGGAGCGCGCATGCTTGGCGCGCAAGAAAACCTCAATTTTGATCAGGCGCTGCGATGGCGCTCGATTGGGCCGGATCGCGGAGGGCGTGTGACCGCCGTAGCGGGGCTCGTGAAGGATCGGTTCACCTACTACATGGGCGCCACGGGCGGGGGCGTGTGGAAGACGGTGAACGCAGGCATCACATGGGCGCCGATCTCGGATCGCTTTTTCAAGACGGGCTCGGTAGGCTCCATCGCGGTCTCTGAATCTGATCCCGACATTATTTACGTCGGCATGGGCGAAGCATGTTTGCGTTCGAACATTTCGCATGGCGATGGCGTGTACAAATCCACCGACGCCGGCAAGACGTGGCGCAACATCGGGCTGCGAGACACCAGCCAAATCGGCAAGGTCCTCATCGATCCGCGTAATCCCAACCTTGTCTACGTCGCCGCCATGGGGCACCCTTACGGGCCCAATGAAGAGCGGGGCGTGTTCCGCAGCGCGGACGGAGGGCAGACCTGGAAGAAGATTCTCTTCGTCGACGATAAGACGGGAGCGGCCGATCTGGCCGCCGATCCTCATGACCCTCGAATTATCTACGCAGCGATGTGGCAAGTGCTGCGGATGCCGTGGGACATTGATGAAGTGGGGCCAGGCTCTGGAATTTACAAGACGACCGACGGCGGTGATACATGGGCGCGCTTGACCGACGGGCTTCCTAAAACCGACATGGGCAAGATCGGTCTGACGGTTTCACCAATGGACTCCCAGCGAGTTTGGGCGACGATTGGCGGCGAAGACGGCGGAATTTATCGTTCCGATGATGCCGGGAAAACCTGGCAATTGCTCAACGGCAGTTTCGAAATGCACTCTCGTCAGTATTATTACGGCCACATATTTGCCGATCCGCAGCAACTGGACACGGTCTACACTTTTTCCTCCAAGGATTTTTACAAGTCCACCGACGGCGGCAAGACGTGGGGAAGAATTCAGACACCGCACGGTGACTATCACGACCTTTGGATTGATCCGCATGACGACCAAAGGATGGTGAATGGAAATGACGGTGGCGCGACAGTCACTTTCGATGGTGGGAAAAGCTGGAGTTCCGAGAACGATCAGCCGACCGCACAGTTTTACACCGTGAGAGCCGACAATAGTTTCCCCTACCGCGTCTACGGCGCGCAGCAGGACAACACGACCGTTTCCATTTCGAGCGATGCATCCGCGGCGGGACGCGGCCCTGGGCCGGGAGCTGCGGCAGCGCCAGCCTTCGACGAAGTTGGCGGCGGCGAAAGCGGTTACGTTCTGCCGGACTTGCAAGACTCAAACATCATTTACGCTGGCGCGTATTGGGGCTTGTTGACGCGCTTCGACCGCCGGACCGGCATCGCGAGAAACATCAGCATCTGGCCGGACTATCCGGGCGGGCGAACAGGCGCGGAGCAAAAGTACCGGTTTCAGTGGACTTTTCCGCTCGCCGAGACGCCTGCCGATCCCGGCGTGATTTATGCGGGCGGAAACGTTGTGTTCAAGTCTACGGATCAAGGTGAGAGTTGGCGGCCCATCAGTCCTGACCTGACCCGAAACGACAAGACGCGCGAAAATGGCGGGCGCCTGGAAGATGTCTATTGCACAGTTTTCACCATTGCCCCGTCTTCGGTGGATAAGAACACGATTTGGGCGGGCTCCGATGACGGCCTGATTCACGTGACACGCGATGGAGGAAAGGCATGGACCAATGTAACACCCGTGGGAATTCAACCGTGGACGCGAATCAACATGATTGAGGCGTCCTCGCACGATCCCGCCGCCGCTTATGCTGCGGTGAACCGTTATCAGATGGATGATTTTCGGCCCTACATTTATCGCACGCACGATTATGGCAAAACGTGGACGCTTATCGTAAACGGGATTCCTTCCGACACATTTGTGCGCACCGTTCGTCAAGATCCTGTCCGTCCCGGGCTTCTTTTCGCCGGGACTGAAACGGGCGTCTACGTTTCCTTTGATGAAGGTGACCATTGGCAGAGTCTCCAGTTGAATTTGCCGGTTGTGCCGGTCACGGATTTGACGGTGAAAGACGGCGACCTCATCGCCTCTACGCAGGGCCGCGCATTTTGGATTCTCGATAACATCAGCCCACTCGAACAAGCCAAACCTGACGACGTCGGCGCGCAAATGCGGCTCTTCAAACCTCGCGCGGCGTATCGTACCGGACGCGGCGGACGTTTCGGAGGCGGAGGCGGCGCAGGATTGTACGCGGGAAGCGTGATCGTCGATTACGACCTCGCACAAGCTTCGAAGCAGCCAGTGACACTCGAATTTCAGGATGCCGATGGCAAAACCATTGGGAAATTCACGAGCGGCGGCCAGCGGAGAGGACGAGGGCAAGCCGTGGTCACGAATGAGCAAGGTCTGAACCGTTTTGCCTGGGACATGCGTTATCCAGACGCGCGCGGCATCGAGGGAGGTACTTTCTTCCTTGGCGGCAGCTTGCGTGGCCCGCAAGCGGCGCCCGGCGAGTATCAGGTGAAGCTCACCGTCGGGAATCAATCGGCGACGCAGGCTTTCGACATCAAGAGAGATCCGCGCGTCGCAACTACGGCGGCGCAATACAAAGAACAACTGGAACTCGCGCTTTCGGCCAGGGACAAACTTTCGGCCGCCGACGACGCCATCAATCAAATCCGAGAAATTCAGCAGCAAGTGAACGCGGCATCACAGAAGGCTGGCGACAATGCCGCAATCAGGGGCGCAGCGCACACCCTAAATGACCGCCTCGACGCGGTCCTCCACCACCTGTACGAGCCGCGTTTTACCGGATTTGACGACCAAACGCTCATTTATCCCTTGCAGCTAAACAACCGCCTGGCTGCGATGCAGAATTATTTGGGAGGCGATTACGGTCCCACGGCTCAAGGCGTAGCTGTTTTCAAGGAGCTCTCCGGCGAACTCAGCGAGCAATTGGCCGATTTGACGCGCATCCGGAACGTGGATCTTCCGGCGTTTAACGCCGATCTAAAAGCGGCTGGAATCGCGCCAGTCAACCTATCTCGAGCGGATGGAGCCGGCGCTGCGGGTTCAAACTAGTCATTCCGACTTTAAGGTATGGCGAAAAATCTCGAAGACCTAGCCGATCACCTCAAAGGCAAATTCAAAGGCGAGTTGCTTCGTCCGGCGGACCCGGGTTACCGCGACGCTCGGCGGATCTGGAACGCAAGTGTTGCGCGGAATCCAGGTCTGATTGCGCGATGTAACGGCGTTCCCGATGTGCAAATGGCTGTCCGCGCCGCAAGCACTGCCCGCGTACTAACAGCGGTGCGGTGCGGAGGGCACAGCCTGGCTGGATTCAGTTCGTGCGACGGCGGATTAGTGATCGATTTGTCCAGAATGCGAAGTGTTGTTGTCAATGAGCAAGCGCGGCTCGCCTACGCCGCTGGCGGATGCCTATTGGGCACAATTGATACGGCAACGCAGCAAGCGGGTCTCGTTTATCCGGCAGGTGTGGTTTCCCACACCGGTGCTGCTGGCTTAATCCTCGGGGGAGGGACTGGCTGGCTGACTCGAATGTTCGGAATGTCGTGCGACAGTGTCGAGGAATTCACTCTGGTTACAGCGGATGGTTCTATCGTGCGTGCCAGCGCGCGCGAAAACGATGAGCTTTTCTGGGCGCTACGCGGCGGTGGCGGGAATTTTGGAGTCGTAACCGAGTTCGCACTGAAACTCCATCCCTTGACTACCGTGTTGCTCGGCGGCGGCCTGTGCGTCAAGGAGCAAATTTCTTCCACCATTCGCTACTGGCGCGACTTCATGCCTGCCGCTCCTGACGAACTCAAGTGGAATCTTTCCTTGCGCGTCATGCCTGATTCAACCGGAACAGCCGTCACGGGAAGCCGTGCGCCTGTATTGAGTGAAACGATAGCTTGGTTCGGCGAACGAAGGGCGGGGCAGCGTCAACTCGACCACACTCTCTCGGTCGGAAATCCAATCGGCGCCACACAAACAACGATTCCTTTTTTGGAGCTGCAAACGATGGCCGACTCGGAATTCCCGCACGGCCGGCGCTACTACACCAAGTCGGGATACTTCAAGACGCTCGGCGATGAGTCCATCCTCCAGATGATAGGCGCGCTGTCTTCGCTTCCTTCCGCGAACAGCCAAATCGAACTCGCGTATTTGGGAGGCGCGGCCGGGCGCGTTGGCGCTTCCGAAACGGCCTTCGGCCGCCGCGACGCGCCCTATATCATGAATATTTTGGCAGACTGGTCTGAGCCAGCCGAAGACGCTGAAAATATCTCCTGGGTGCGAAACTTATTCGCGAAACTTCGGTCCGCCCTGCAGCCCGGAGTCTACGTCAACTTCATGAGCGGCGACGAAGAGGACCGCACCAAGGAGGCTTACAGCGAGCGTTGGGATCGCCTTGTGTCGGTGAAAAGCCATTACGATCCGAGCAATTTCTTTCGATTGAACCAGAACATCCCGCCTCAGTCGGCGCAACGGATTTCGCGAAAATGATGCGTCGGTAAGCGCGCTTGGACCTCCCTTGGAATGTGCAAACGTTGCATGGACCTTAGATCTGCCCACCTCGGGGAAATTCCCTTGACAGGTCGATACTCATAATATAAACGCGAAGGTACTAGTCCGGGCCTGCAAGAAGCTTGAGCGTTTGCGGGAGGCCGTCGATGAGGATGTCGAGATGGTGCGGGTCGTTGGGCGTGATCGTCCTATTGGTTCTGGCCAGTGGGGTTGCTACCTGGGCGCAAACCACCACAGCGACACTGCAGGGGCAAATTCTCGATCCTAGCGGCGGAGCGATTCCCAAGGCCAAAGTGACCGCGGTCAATAAAGCCACCGGTATCACCCGCACGGTCGAAGCGAACAGCTCCGGAGAATATGATCTGCCCGCGATCCCCGTCGGCGATTACACGGTAACGGCGGAAACAGCAGGATTCCAAACCCAAGCGAAAGACGTCACCCTGCAAGTTGGCGAGACAGCCACGTTGAATTTCAACCTCGCAGTTGGCGAGGCGACCGAAAAAGTCGTCGTCCAAGCGACGTCGGAGGTCACCGAACCCACGCGCACGCAAGTGAGCACCGTAATCACGCAGCAGCAAATTCAAAACCTGCCCGTGAATGGCCGTGAGTTCATTGACTTTGCCCTGTTGTCACCCGGAGTGCAGATTGGCGACACCACGTCGGGCAGCACGGACGTGATTGTCGAGCCGGTGACGAAACTGTCTTTTGCGGGGCAGAACATCCACTTCAATTTCATCGCCGTTGACGGAGCCGACGACATTTCGACGGCCTCGGGAATCCAGCGCGGGACGCCGCCGCAGGACTCCGTGCGCGAATTTCGCGTGATCAATACCGACTACACCACGGAATTTGGCCGGGCGACGGCCGGCATTGTGAACATCATCACGCGCGGCGGAACGAATCAATTGCACGGTTCGGTCTATGAATACTTTCGAAATAGTGCGATGGATGCGAAGAGTATTCTCTCCGCGCCCGGCTTCAACGTGCTCAGGCAAAACCAGTTTGGAGTGGCGCTGGGCGGACCTATTAAGAAGGACAAGACATTTTTCTTCGCCAATTATGAAGCGCAGCGGCGCGCGGAATCACCTATCTACAACTCTGCCGTGCTCAACAACATTGCCGCCATCAACAATGTAAAGACGACGGTCTTTGGTTTACCCGCCGAGAACCTGCTCGCCTTGCGTACGGGAAATACCGACAATGGATTTGCCCGGCTGGACGAAAACCTCAGCAGCCGGAATTACCTTTACGCCCGCTATTTCATCAATGATGATCGCTTGACCAATCAATCGCCGCTCAACAACGGCTTCGATCTGCCGTCCGCGTTCAAGGACAATTTCATTCGCGACCAATCGCTGGCGGGCGGGTTGACGACCACGGTCTCTTCTTCATGGGTCAACGACTTGCACATGCAATTCGCGCGCCGCTCGTTTGATTTTCCGGTCGTCTCGACGCAGCCGCACCTCGAGGTCGCCAACACTTTTGCCGTAGGCGTAAACCGCGGCAATCCGGATTTCTACCGTGAGCAGCGCTTTGAGGTTGTGGACGATGTAACGCATAGCATGGGCAACCACACGATTCGCTTCGGCGGGAACTTCGACCGGGTCAGCACGGACGAGTCCTTTCCTCTTTTCTATCCTTTCGAGGCGGACTTCGCGACTCTGGGCGATTTCCTCGGGACGAATGGCGCGGTGGCCGGCTGCGCGTCTCAGTGTCCTGATCCCTTCGTGATTTTCTTCGAGCGCTTTAATCAAGCCAGCAATTTCACCGAGCCAAGCTTAGCTGGCGGCACGGCCATATATCAGGGAGGCGCGATTCCTCAGTCCGTCCGCAATCAGGCCCGTGGCACTCTCGACCATACTTACGACGGCCTCTACGTTGAGGACAAGTGGCGGGCAACCGATAAGCTGACTCTGAATGGCGGCCTGCGCTGGGAATTTGAGACGTGGCCTGCGCATGCGCTCAACACGCAGTGGAAGGATTTTGACCCGCGGCTCGGCTTGGCCTACAACATCGGAACATCGCACAATTTCATTTTCCGCGGCGGCTTCGGGCTGTTCCACGGGACCCTTCCTTCGCCTCTGTTGATGTGCCAGGCGCCCTCCTGCGGCGGAGTGTTGGGAAAATTCCCTGGGCGCTCCTTCGAAGATGGACTCAATGCCACGACTCGCTTGTTCTCATACGCCGGGTTCGGGCCTGCGTTCACGGCGGCCGCTCTGAATGGACTGCTGCAAAATGCCACGTACCCGGATGCGACCCCGTCGCCACTGTGCGGTGGAGCGACGCTGAACAACTGCGGCTTCCAGCAGGATGCAACCATCGTACGTTTTCAGCAAAATAGCCAAACCCCCTACGGTATTCAGACCAGCGCTTCGCTTGAATTTGAGCCCATCAAGGGTACGTTGCTGAGCATTTCCGGAATCCACTTGCGCGGTGTGCATCTGGGCAGCTTCTTTGACGTGAATCAGCCCGACCCGACAGGACAAGTGCAGGTGCATAGCTCGGGTGGGGCGGTCGGTTGCAAGAATGTGTTCTTCTCGAATTTTCCAGCGGGGAACCCCTGCATTTCATATCCAGGAATACCGGGGCAGACATTGTTCCCGGGGTTTCGCAACCCGACCTGGAGCGTTTACTTTGAAGCCGCTTCGCGGTGGGATTCTCAATATGACGGGCTTCTGATTAATTTGCAGACACAGCTGGTTCGAAATATTTCTTATGGCATTAGCTATACATACTCGCATTCGATTGACGACGGACCGAATCCGAGCTTCGTCTTGATTCCGCAGGACAGCGGAAATCTGCGCGGCGAGCGCGCGAATTCAGCCGATGACGTCCGGAATCGCTTTGTCGGGAACGCCAGCTTCGTAAGCCCAAAGAGTTGGAATATCGTGGCGCGCGACTTCACGTTCAGCACCATCGTCACGATGCAATCTCCGCAGTTTTTTACGAAGTACGCCGGTTCAGACGTCAATGGCGATGTGTTCGGCAATAATGACCGGGTGGGACTCGAGCCGCGCAACACCTTCAGGGGCGACACGCTGCAAACGGTTGATATCCGGCTCGAGCGCACCTTTCCTATTCGTGAAACGATGAAACTCGACATCCTCGGCGAAATCTTCAACCTGATGAACACCGTGAATATTCGCTACTTCAATACCACCTACGGTGCGTCGGATTTCTGCCCCGCTGATCCTGCGGCGCCAGGTTGCGGCGGCTCAACGCATGCGGGCAGCCTGGAAGGATCGCCGAACCCGCTGTACGGCACGCCAAGTTCGGTGAACAATCCTCGCCAGGTGCAGCTCGCCGTACGGCTGACGTTTTAGCCTTGGCAGGAACGACGTACTGTTGGCGTGCGTATCCGTTGTTTCAGGTCCGGCCGCCAGGCGTGGGAGACGCGCCCATATCTCGCCAGATTGCCGATGTTGATACGCGAACTCGTTTGATGCGGCGCGGGTCCCGGTATACGACGTCGCGCGCGGTTTGGGAGTCGGCCAGTTCGCCCCGGAGTTCGGCGGCAAAAACGACAGGATGCCCGTCTCGCCCATGATGCACGGGCATGACGAGTTTCTGATGTTTTGTGCAGCGCAGAAACGCTGCCGCGAGTCTGCGGATTAGAGGGCGCGTCAGAAACACGAGATCCGTGGGATAAAGCAAGAACGCTCCGTCAGGCGGGACCTTTCGCAATCCCGCGAGGAGCGAGCTTAGCTGTCCCGCGCGCCAGCGGGGATTGCCGACGATACGCGCGTTGGCGGGCACCGTGTGACGCAATTGTTCCGACTCAAAACCCAGAACCACAATCGGGCGCTCCAGGTCCGCGCAGTTTTCGACGGCGATTTGTAACCGCGTCCTGCCGGAGAGATTAATCGGCGCATTTTGAACGCCCGGACGCGATGGTTTTCCGGCCGCAAGCAGGATAGGAAAGATTCTCGGCTGTTTCATCGATGGGGCTGCCACGGACTATAAACGAGCGCCGGCGGCATTTCCAGAACGAAGTCTCGGTGATTCGTGCTTGAAAGCAAGCGAAGTTGGTTTTAGAATCGCTCGTCGCGGTATACAAGTCGTATGCAAGCAAGCCTCGTGTAGCAGGGAAAGGAACACGACGTGTATTCAGCTGCCTTTCGCTATCTTCGCGCCCAATCGTTGGAAGAAGCCGCCACAATGCTTTTGGAGCTCGGCGAGGATGCGAAAGCATTGGCCGGCGGTCAGAGCCTGATTCCCTTAATGAAGTTGCGGCTTTCAAAACCAACCGCGCTGGTGGACCTGAATTTCATTCCCGGGATTTCCCGGATCGAAAAACGCGGCAATGCAATTCACTTCGGAACGCTTGCGCGCCACGCTCAAATCGAGGATTCGGATATCGTTGCCCAAATTCCCATTTTGCATGATTGCGCTGCAGGCATCGCGGACGTTCAGGTTCGCAATCGCGGAACGATTGGAGGCTCGCTGGCCGAGGCCGATCCGACAGGTGATTGGGGGCCTGTGTTGCTCGCGCTTGCGACCGAAGTGGCTTGTTGCGGACCGCAAAAGACGCGATCGATTCCACTTTCGCAGTTTTTTCTGGACGCTTATACGACCGCGCTGGCGCCGGGAGAGTTGGTGCGCGATGTTATCGTCAAAGTGCCGCCAAAAAATTCCGGCGGCGCCTATTTGGCGTTCAAACGCTGCGCGCCTGTATATGCCAGCGCCACGGCGGCCGTCCAATTGACAATGGAAGACAAAGACACCTGCGGCGACGCCCGCATCGTCCTGGGTTGCGTGGGGCTCATGCCTATCCACGCCACAGACGCCGAAAGAGAATTGCGAGGACACAAGATTACTTGGCGAGCGGTCCAGGCGGCGGGCGAAGCCGCGATGGCCGCTGCCGAACCCCAATCCGACCTGCGCGGCTCCGCCGAGTACAAGCGCGTGCTGATTGGCAGTCTGGTGAAGCGCGCGATTGAGATTGCCGCGCGACGCGCGCGCGGAGAACATGCGGAGGCGAGCCACGAATATGCCGCACGGGCCTGAACGAGTTTCCCTGAGCCTGAAGGTCAACGGCGCTCCTCACACCCTTGAGATCGAGCCGCGCCTGCTGCTTGTCGATTTGCTGCGCGAAGAGTTGAATCTTACCGGCACGCACATCGGATGCGACACGAGCTATTGCGGTGCTTGCACTGTGCTCCTCAACGGAGCAACGGTGAAGTCATGCACTGTATTTGCGATCCAGGCCGATCTGGGAGAGGTGATTACGGTCGAGGGATTAGCTCGCAAGGGTGAATTGCACCCGATTCAGAAGGCTTTTTCGGAATGCCACGGCTTGCAGTGCGGGTATTGCACTCCCGGACTTCTTATGTCCACTTATTATCTGCTCTCGCGAAACTCGCATCCGAACAGAAAAGACATTCGCAAAGCGATCGCGGGCAACACTTGCCGCTGCACCGGCTACCAGAATGTTCTGAAGGCGATTGAAATGGCCGCCGAATCCATAGGGAAGGGTCAAGGAAAATGAACGTAGGTTTTGGCGGAGATTTCAGCGTTCGCAAGAGTCCCGAGGAAGTATACGATTTTCTCACGGATGCAGAGCGCTTCTGTCCGCTGCTCCCCGATTTTCAGAGCCTGCAGAAAGACGACGACAAAAATTTCACCGTCAACTTGCGCGTGGGCATTTCGCACATACGCAGCAACGCGAAACTGAAAATGACTCTGCTCGAAGCGGTAAGGCCAAGGCACGCCGTCTATCAGGGCAAGGGCGATGCCGCGGGCGGCACCGTAACGCTTACCACGGGATTCGATCTCGAGAGAACCGCGGACGGAACGAAGGTCAGTTGGAAGGGCGATTCGCAGATTGTGGGCAGGCTGGCGTCGCTTGCCGGCGGCCTGCTTGAGCCGCTCGCAAAGAAAAATGCACAGAAGATGATTGATGCACTGCAAGCGGCGTTGGCTTGAGCGAGCACAGACTAGCGCACGGCGAATGATTCGCAGCGGGCCGGAGGGCCTAGCGTGGTGAAAAAGAAGCGAGTTTCCGTGAAGCCGGTAAAGCGGCGCCAGGGCGCTCGCGCGAGTAAGAACACAGAGAGTGCGTCCGCGAAGTGGGTGGGGCAGCCCATCCGGCGTCGCGAGGAATCCCGGCTGGTCCAAGGGCAGGGAACCTATGTGGACGACAACAAGATAGAGGGAATGCTGTATCTCTCGCTCGTTCGTTCGCCCTATGCCCACGCCCGGATAGAACGCGTGGACGTCTCCGCCGCAGAAAACGCTCCGGGAGTTGTGGGCACTTTGACAGGTGCTGAAGTCGCGACACTTGTGAAACCCTTTCCGGAGATTGGCCCCGGGGTTGGCCAAAAAATTATCGACCTGCCGATGGGAGTGGAAAAGGTCCGCTTCCAGGGAGAGCCCGTCGCTGCTGTCGTCGCCACTTCGCGCATGGCCGCGGTGGATGCGGCCGAATTGGTGGAAGTCGAGTATCAAAGTCTGACGCCCGTGATGGACGCCGAGACGGCGATCCGCGACGCGTCCATCCTGCATGAAGCTGCGGGAACGAATCGCAATTTTCACGACTTGTTCGAATATGGCGATGTGGACAAGGCCTTCGCGCGCGCGGCCCACGTCGTTCACATTGATCGCCTGCATTTCCACCGTTTTACCAGCGCTCCGCTGGAAAACAACGCGGTCATCGCTCAATGGAATCCCAAACAGGACCGCATTGATTTTTGGACCAACAACTCTTTCCCTGCATTCGCCGTGCAGTTCCTTTCGCCCGCGTTGGGCGTACGCATCGACCAGATGCGCATGCAGAGTCTCGACATTGGCGGCGGTTTTGGAATCAAGATCACGAATTACCCATACATGGCAATTTGCGCTCTCGCCTCGCGCAAATGCGGCGGTCGGCCGGTCAAATGGACCGAGACGCGCACCGAGCACATGCTGGCAAGCGCCCACGGCAATGAGCGGACGTTTCTCGATACGCGCGTGGCGTTGGATGAAAAGGGAGTTATCACCGCCATCGAATCGCGCCACATAGATGATTGCGGCGCGTATCCTCGCTACGAGCCCCTCGGCTGCATCATCTGGGCGCAAGTTTTGCCGGGCGCGTACCGCATTCGCAATATGCGCATCGATTTTTCGCAAGCCTGCACGAACAAGTGCCCCGTGGGACCGAATCGCGGCTATTCACGCATGCAGCATCTGTGGTTCCTCGAGCGAATCATCGATCTTTGCTCGCATCGTTTGAAGATTCCCGCCGACACCATGCGTCTGCGGAACTACATTCGCCCGGACGAATTCCCCTACACCACTCCAAACGGTTGCGTGTACGACTCCGGAAATTATCCAGGCATGCTGGAAATCGCAAAAAAACTGATTGGCTGGGACGAGTGGAGGAACAAACAGAAGAAGGCGCGGGAAGAGGGCCGCTTGGTCGGCATTGGCATTGGAACCACACTCGATTCGGGAACCAACAATTTTGGCCAGGCCCAAATCATCAATTCCTACGCGCCGTATTCGGGACAGTCCAAAGCCGCCAACGTGAAGCTGGATATTTATGGCGAAGTGGTGGTCAGCCTCGGCTCGGTGCCGCAAGGCCAGGGGCACGAAACTACGGCGTCGCAGGTGGTCGCGGACGTTTTGGGAATTTCGCCGGAACTGGTTAACGTTCGCCCCGGATTCGACAGTGAGGCGAATGTGTACACCGGCCACACGGGAACGTATGCCAGCCAATTTGCTGTCAGCGGGCTTTCGGCCATTCATGGCGCTGCGGAAAAGCTGCGTGCGGAACTGAGCCGTCTGGCGGCGTTTGCCCTCGGAGCCAAAGAAAAAGATCTGGAATTTGGCTCGGGAGCGCAAGGGCCGGAAGTGCGCGCGAAGAAGACGAAGAAATCGATTAATTTCTGGGGGCTCGCGAATCTGATCAATGTGAACAATGCGGGGTTGCCCGACAGTCTCTCTGACATCACCCTGAATTGCCGGCACGTCTACAAAGCTCCCTTCAAGATTCCCGATTTGAAGCGCAAGTACGGAAACCTGACGCTGACCTATGCCGCGCAACTGCACATGGCCGTGATCGAATTGGACCGAGAAACGTTTCAGCCTAAAATTCTCGCTTATGCCGCGGTGGACGATTGCGGGAAGACGATCAACCCGATGATCGTCGAAGGGCAAGTGCACGGCGCGACAGCTCATGGTATTGGGGCTGCGTTGATGGAAAACTGCGCGTATGCCAAGGACGGCGACATGCTCGCCAGCACGTTCAGTGATTACACGCCCATCACCGCGATGAACATGCCCGATATTCTGTACGGCCATCTCGAAACGCCTTCGCCATTTTCCTACAATGGCGCGAAAGGCATGGGAGAAGGCGGCGCCGCTCCGGTGCATACCGTGTGTGCGGCCTTGCAGGATGCTTTGTGTTCGAGCGGAGCTCTCATCGAGGATTCGCACAATTCCGGCGATACCTTGTTCCATTCCGTGGAGCGCGCGCGCCAAGGCCAGGGCTTGCAGCGGATCCGGGTTGAGCATCGGCGCGGAATTGTCTGAAGCGCTCCAGGTTCGAATCGAGCGGTGATGTTTTCGCCTCGGAATCCTCTTTTCCGGAAAAATTGGCGCGAAGGTAAACAAATAGCAATGCGCGTTTGCATCATCGGTTGTGGCGCGATTGGCAGCCTCTATGCGGCGCATCTTGCGCGAGTCGCGGAGGTCCATGCGTTCGTTCGGCGGCCGGAACACGCGAACGCTCTGAACAAGCACGGCCTGCGCGTTTCGGGAAAGCACGAATTCACGGCGAAGCTCAGCGCCAGCGCAAATCCCGAGGAGGTCCCCGAGTGCGACTTGGGAATCGTCTCCTGCAAGGCAACGCAGACGGTCGAAGCGGTCACGCCCGTGGCGGGACATTTTCGGAAAGGCGCGGTGCTCTCAGCGCAGAATGGTTTGGGATGCGAGGAGATGATCGCGGGGCTTACCGGGGCTCCCATTATTCGCGGCACCACATTCATGAGCGGGACGCGCCACAGCGACACCCATGTGCAATACGAATTGGACACGCCGACATGGATGGGGCCTTTCGAGCCGACGCATACGCCGTTTGCCAAAGTGCGCGAGGCGGCGGATCTGATTGTGGCATCGGGCCTGAAAGCGGTGGCGCTAGAGGATGCGCGGCCGGCCCAATGGTCCAAGCTAATTTTCAATGCGTCGGTGAACGCCGTTTCAGCCTTGACCGAGCTTCCGCACTGCCGCGCGTTTGCTGAAACCGGCCAATTCTCCGATCTTGGGCGGCTGCTTCACGATCTGATCGACGAAGGCAAGCGGGTTGCCGCGGGACTGGGCATCATTCTCCACGAAGATCCATGGGAGATGAATAAAGTTGGAGCGCAGACGGATCATCCGCCGTCTATGTTGTACGATGTGCGGCACCACTTGCACACCGAAGTGGATTTTCTCGGCGGGGCAATCGCATGCGAGGCTGCGAATCACGGCTTGAGCGCGCCGCTGCATACGGCCCTCTATCGCTTGATTAAGGGCAAGGAACGATCCTGGAATTGGAAACATTCCGCACCTGCATAGTGGCGAGCGGTGTGGGCGGAATCGACAGATGTTCATTTTCAGACTGGAAGGGGTTGGGCGTGGGCTACGCGCTGGACCAGAAAAAATGGGAACGTGTGCGCCACATGATGGCGCAGCACGATCTGGACGCGCTGGTCGTACGCGCGCCCGATAATATTCTGTACCTAACAAATTATTGGACCATGAAGGGATATGACATCGCGATTTTCCCGCGCGAAGGCGACCCCACTTTGCTCGTCATCGAACCGCAGCACCAGGAAGCGCAGCGCACGGCCTGGAACAAGGATGTTCGCTCCTTCCGTTTCTATCATCCGCAGGATCCCCGTCCGCCGATGTCGCGCTCGCTCGAGCAGTGCCTCGATGTCCTTCGCGAAAGGAAATTGACAGGCCGCGTGGGTGTCGAACTCTCGCAACTCGCGCAAATTTGCGACCGCATGGTTGGCGAGCCCAGCCTTTATACGCAAAGCTATTTCGACGCATTTCGTGGCGTCGCAAAACAAGTGGTGGATGCCACTCCGCTTCTCGCCGAGGTTCGCGCCATTAAGACGGAACAGGAAATCGAGCGCATGAAGCTGGCCAACGAACTCGCAGCCATCGGCATGGAGCACGCCCGCGCGGAAATGAAGCCTGGCATGAAAGAGAGTGAAGTGGCGGCCCTGATCGAAGGCCACATCCACGCAATCGGAATCGGCTACCAGGGGAAAGTCGAGATGGCGCGCGCTTTCACTCTGGTCTGGTCCGGCAAAGGCATCGCCACGTTCACTGCCACCAGTCATCGCCCCATCCAGAAAAACGAACCGACGCTCGTGGAAATCTGGGTCTGCGCCGACGGTTACTGGACGGATCTCACAAAGAATCTGTGTCCCGGCGACCTGACTCCGGAATACGACAAATTGCTTGAGCAACTCCTCGTGATATTCAATGACGCCGCGGGTTATGCGTGTGAAGGAGCCAGTCTCGCCGAACTCGACCGCAGAATCCGCCAAGGCATCAGTGCCGCCGGATATCCTGGCCAGCCGTCGCATCCGGTGGCTCATGGCGTCGGCGCGCGCGCACACGAACCGCCGTTCGCTCATCAAGCCGCGCCAGCGACGATGCGCAAAGGCATGGTTCTCGCCATCGAGCCGGGAATTTACTGGGAAGGTGGCGGCGGTTTGCGCCTGGAAGATAATTTCTTGATCACGGAAAAGGGCAACGAAAAACTTTGCTCTTATCCGGATGATTTTCGTCAATGACAAGGGAGGCGGTTCCTGCCATGAAAGCGGATCTCGCGCAGGCGATTCTCGCGCAAGTGAACGAGGAAGAGATCGTCTCGATGTCGTGTGACGTCGTGAATATCCCCAGCCCGACTGGCGAAGAGCTTGAAATGGGAAAATACATGCGTGCGGCCCTGGAAACCGCGGAGATGGACGTTGTTTGGCAGGAAGTCGAACCGGGACGCGCGAACGCCGTTGGTTTGTGGGAGGGAAGCGGCAACGGGAACAGCTTGCTGTTCAACGGGCATATGGACACGTCGAACACCGGCCGCGAAACTTATCTCACAGGCCTTGGCTACAAGCCGAAAGCGGTCGTCAAGAATGGCATGATTTACGGCCTCGGGATTTACAACATGAAGGGCGCGCTCGTTTGCTACACGCAGGCTGTAAAAGCTCTGCGCCGCGCTGGAGTGAAACTCGACGGAAGCATTTTGATTGCGGCCGTTGCGGGAGAAATCGAAAAGACGCAGTGGGGAGATGAATTCGTCGGCAAGGAATATCGCGGCTACGGCGTCGGAACGCACTATCTGGTCAACCACGGCATCCTTCCCGACATGTGCATCCTGGGTGAGCCGACGGATTTGCAGATGGTTCTCGGTCACTACGGCTCTTTGTGGGTGCGATTGACGACGCACGGCCTCTACGTACACACGGCATTCAGCCAAAGCCGCCAGCCTGAAACCTCGATTCGCCGCATGCAGGAGGTTCTTGCCGCCGTGTACGAGTGGGTGCCATCGTGGGAGGCGAAATCCTCCTACGCGGGTCACAAAGGGATTGTGAACGTGGGATGCATCCGAGGCGGGCACATTTGGCGCGCCAGTCGGACTCCCGAACGCACGGATCTGTGCCTGGATCTTCGCGTGCCTCCCACCATGCCGCTGCAGGAAGCGCGACGAGCCGCAAAACAGCTTTTCTTGGACCTGCGCAAGCGTTATCCAGAGTATGGCCTGGAATTCGAGACCTACGTTTCCGTGCCGGGCGCGCAGATCAGCGAAGACCATGTTCTTGTGAAAACAATCGACTCAATGCATACGCGCGTAATAGGCAGCGCGCCGAAGCGAACTACCGTGCAATGGTGTTCCGATGCCTCTGTAATGACGCGCTACGGCATTGAGACTTTGAATTACGGGCCTTCCAGCGGTGAACGGGATCAGCAGGGCGAGAAAGTCGCGATTCAGACGTTGGTCAATGTGACGAAGGTGTATGCGCTCGCCGCCGCGGAGATCTGCGGCGCCGGCATGTGAACTTGTTCACTTGGTTTTTTTGCTTGCGTGCGCGCCGAAGTAGATTTCATCTTTTGGAGAGAAATTAGCTCATGGTGAGTAACCAGGAAATCGAGCGTCGTTACAACAACCTCGGCGCCGCGATGGCTGCGGAAAAGATCGATGCGCTGCTCGTCTGCGGAAATGAGTATACCGGCTTCGAAGGCGCGGTTCGCTACGTCTCCGATTTCGAAATCGTGCATCGCTACGTGTACGTTTTGATTCCGCTCGACGGTGATCCGCTTCTGTTATTTCCCCGCGAGGCTCGCTGGATCGGCGATAAAAGCAAACCCTGGGTGAAGGAACACGTGTGGGCGGAAGTTCCGGGGCAGTGGCTGCTCGAGCGCGCTCGGGCGAAGCGCTGGAAACGCCTGGGAATTTACGGCATGAATTTCATCATGCCGGTGCGGGACTATCGCGCTCTCGCCGCAGGCTCGCTCGAGTTGGTGTCCTTCGATAAGAGCTTTGACGCAGCGCGCGCGATCAAGAGCGCCGAGGAGCTTGCTGAAATCCGCGACAGCATGGACATCATCCTCGACGGTTTCTGGGCGCTTCTGAAAGCGTATCAGCCCGGAAAGACAGAGGCCGAAATCATGGCGCCGGCCGTCGAACGATTCTTCGCGCGCGGCGCTGGACTGCGCATGATGAATATCGTGCTTTCGGGAACAGGCGGCGAGGCGGAAGCGCACTTCAAAGTTCCCGCGAATCGGACTGTAGGCGCGGACGACCTGTTGCTTTATTCGCTTGAACTGGCGGGTGCCGCTGGCTATTGGGTGGAATTTTCGCGGCCTCTCATTCGCGGGAAAATCAGCCCGCGCACCGCGGCCATGGCCGAGATTTACCCGGAAGCCAGGGAAGCGGCGCGCGCGAAAATGCGCGAGGGAGAACTGGCTAGTGCGGTCCATCATGCTGCGGCCGAAATCTTCCAGAAGGGCGGGTTTGGTTTAGGCCATCTTTCGGGACATTCCATCGGCACTACGATGCTCGAATACCCCGCGATCGGCGCCGAATCCCGCGTCGAACTCCGCGAGAATATGATTTTCAGCTTTCATCCCCAGGTCGTCGATGCGGATGGCAAAGTTTGCCTGTATACGCAGGACACCTATCGCGTTGGCAAGACGGAAGGCGAAAATCTCGCGGATGTTCCCTGGAAATTCTTTGATGGCAGCGAAAGGCCGGGTAACGGTCGATGAAAATATGTGTGGTGGGCTGCGGCGCGGTGGGCAGCATTTTTGCGGCGCATCTGGCGCGCAAGGGCGAAGCAGAAGTGTATGCCTACGACGTCGCGAAGGAGCACGTTGAGGCCATCCAAAAGCACGGGCTGCGGATTTCCGGCGCCGCCGATTTTACCGCTCCTGTTAAGGCCACCACCAACGCGCGTGAAATTCCCGTTTGCGATTTTGGGATCGTAGCCACAAAGAGCACTCACACCCGCACCGCCATTGCCGCCACAGCTCATCTTTTTCCGGAGAGTGCTGCTGTTTGCTCCGTTCAAAATGGCGTTGGCAACGAGGAAATTCTCGCCGAGCACGTTCGTTACGTGATTCGCGGGACCACATTCCCGGCAGGGCACGTCATCGAACCCGGGCACGTCGGTTACGACATTCAGGGCGACACATGGATCGGCCCTTTCGAGCCGAGCCACACTCCGATGGACCGCGTGCAGGCGCTCTCGGATTTGCTCAATCGCAGCGGCTTGCGCATCATTCCCCTCGAAGATGCTCGCGGTGCGCAGTGGACCAAATTGATTTTCAATGCCGCGACGAACCCGGTTGGCGCTCTCACTCTTCTCCATCACGGTGCCGCCACGCGCCTGCCCGCCACCGGACAATTATTCGATGAGCTGATATCCGAAGGCACGGCGATAGCAAAGGCCCTCGGAATCGAGCTCCACGGCAATCCTCGCGATCTCGTGCAGAAGGGCGCTTCCGCTCCCGGTAAACACAAGGCCAGCATGCTCCAGGATGTGTTGGCACACCGCCAAACGGAAGTGGATTTCATGAACGGCGCAATTGTTCATTGGGGAGAAAAGTTGGGAATTCCAACTCCCTTGAATAAAACCATGTGGGCATTGATTAAAGGGCTCGAGCACTCCTGGACGAATCCCTGACACTGAATCTTACAAAGGAGTTTAAAAAGACATCATGAGCGTTCCTTTTCGCGTTGGGATTTTGCAACTCAGCATGGAGCCGGTCGAAGAAACAGTACGCATGGCGCAGGCCTGCGACCGCGCCGGGTTTGATACGTTTTGGTTGGCCGAAGCATATCCGTGGTGGCGCAAACACTCCATGGAAGCGCGGTCTTCCACTTCCATCACAGCCATCGTCGCCCGCGAAACTAAGAAAATCGGTATCGGATGGGGGATTATCTCCCCCTATACGCGCCATCCCGTTCAGATTGCCATGGAAGCGCGCGTCCTGCAGGAAATGGCCGGCGAGGGACGATTCCTTCTGGGCCTCGGCGCTTCCAAGATTTTCATGAAGGAAATCGGCGAAGGAGAATCCGGAAAAGGTGCGGGACCGGCAACCGTCATGCGCGAGAGCATCGAGATTATTCTCGGCGTTCTCGGTGGGAAAGAATTCACCTATGACGGCAAAGTTTTTTCCGCGCGGATTCCGGCGCTTCGCAGCGATGCGCACGTGCCTCGCTTTCCGGTTCCAATTTACATCGGCGCCACGGGCCCCGTCTTGCAGCGAATGGCCGGGTCGCATTCCGATGGTTTGCTGACCGCCAGCATCACAACGCCGGCGTTTGTTCGCTACGCGCGCGAATCCATGCTCGAAGGCGCCAAATCGGCCGGCAAAAACTCCGCGAACCTCGATCTCGGCTCAGTGGTCGTGGGCAGCATCAACAAGAATCGCGCCAAGGGCATGGAAGGAGCGCGCGAGATGGCCGCGATGTATCTGGCGAATAAAGTTCAGAATATCCGCGGCTCTGCCGATGTGTTGTTGCAGAAAGCCGGGCTAACGTTCGACGAGATCAAGCCCATCGCCGATGCCATGGAATCCGGCGGCCGTTTGGCGGCGGCGCGTGCGGTCACCGATGACGTTCTTGCGAAAGTCTGCCCCATCGCCGGAACTCCGGAAGATTGCATCCAGCGGATTGAGCAATACCGTGACGCGGGATGTTCCCACATACTGCTAGAGATTTGGGGAGATGATCGAACCGAGCAGGCCCGTCTGTTCGGCGAAGCCGTTCTGCCTCATTTTCACCGCGGATGACCGGAAGCCCGCGAATCCGGCACTGAGAGCTGTCGCGGCACAGGTCAATTGAGTTTCGGCTAGGATTCGCAGACTTTCTGCACGATGGCTCGAAATTCAGAATCTGTCAGCAGGCGGCGCGCGGCAATTCCTTTGCTTTTGACGGCGGCGAGAACCGACGGCCGCTGCGATTCAGAAACCTGCAGCCCGAGTTCTTTGGCTTTCAGAGCGATGCTGTCGAGCCCGCTCTTTTTTCCCAGGACAATTTGTCGCCGCGCCCCCACCAGATCCGCCGAAAATGGTTCAATCGCCCCCGGAATGTGAAACTGGCTCGCGACAGCGCCGCTTTCGCGTACGAAAAGGTTTTCGCCAACTACAGGTTTCCACGGTTCGAGCTGATATCCGGCCGCCTGGCGCACCGCGCGAGAGACTTCGCGAATACGCGTCAGGTCCATTGCCACCGGCACTCCGTAGAGGCACTGTAGCGCGAGCGCGACTTCACCCAGGTCGGCATTGCCCGCGCGCTCGCCCATTCCGTTGATGGTTCCCTGAATCCAGGTCGCGCCCGCACGAACTGCGGCCACCGCGCACGCCGTCGCCAGGCCGAAATCGTTGTGCCCGTGAAAATGCACGGGAATTTTTTCTCCCAGCCATTCCCGGACCTTGCCCACAAGGAACTCAACGGCCTCTGGACCGCACGCGCCAATCGTGTCAACGATTACCGCCTCGTCGGCGCCTGCCTCGAGCGCGGCCCGGTAAATCGTCCTGAGGAAATCGAGATCGGCGCGCGTCGAGTCCACGGGGAAGAAGGCAACATAGATTTCGCGTTTTTTCGCATACGCCACTGCATCGGCGGCGCGGCGCACCGCCTCTTCGCGAGAAATTCCGTACGCCTTCAGCTTGATGTCGCTTGTGGGAATCTCAATGACCGCAAATTTCAAATTCAAGCGCGCCAGCTCGTCAACGTCCGCACGTGTGGCGCGTCCAAATCCCCAAATTTCTGCCTTCAGATTCGCTTGCAGAATTAACTCAATCGCCTCGCCATCCTCGGATGACACTCGCGGGAATCCCGCCTCGATCCGGCTAATACCGAGTAGGTCCAGTTGTCGCGCCAATCCCAGTTTTTGCTGCGGATCGAGCACGACGCCTACTGTCTGTTCGCCGTCGCGTAGCGTCGTGTCGTAAAAACGGATTTGCCGCGACGTTGACAGTTGCGGCCGCACGCCCGCCTCGCGGTTCAGGCCGCTGGTCCAGACTTTGTCGTTTTGCGGCGGCTGTGACATTAAAAATATCCTCGCGGCTTGCTAAACGGATGCGGCGTTTTCGCCGTACGCCTGTTTCCAGGAAATCACGGGATTCCGCAGGATCCCGATCTTCTCAATCTCGCATTCCATCACGTCGCCGGGCTTCAGATACCAAGCCTTGGGGTCGCCGCTGAACGCCGCTACTCCCGAAACTGTCCCGGTCGAAAGCACGTCGCCGGCGCTGTAACCCATCGGCGAATAATGCGCGATGATTTCCGGAATCTTCACCGACATTTTCTTGGAATGCGATTTCTGGCGCACTTCGCCGTTCACGCGCAGCTCCATCGAGAGATTATGAGCGTCGGGAATCTCGTCCGCCGTGACGATCCATGGGCCCAGCGGACAAAAGCTGTCGATGCCTTTGCAGAAACTGAAGACTCCCGATTTCATTTCGCGCCGTTGAATGTCGCGCGCCGTCACGTCGTTGAAGATCACGTATCCGCCGATATAATCCGCGGCCTGTTTCGCCGAAAAGAATCTCCCGGATTTTTTCAACACCACGGCCAGCTCGAGTTCATAATCCAGTTCTTCAGTGATGTGTTCCGGATAAACCACCGGCTCGTCCGGCCCGATAATCGCGTCCACGTTCTGAAAAAAAACAATCCACGGCAGCACGGGATGGGAGAATCCCGCTTTTTCCGCTTCCTCGTGGTGCTCTCTGAAATTACCGGCAGTATGGAAGAATTTTTTCGGAGCGATCGGAGCCCGCAATTTCACGGCGCTCCGCGCGTAGGTTATCGTTTCGCCCGCCGGACCGGTCAACTCCGCGCCCGCCGCGGTGGCAAATTGCAGCGCTTGCTTTGCGGCGTCTAGGCTCCTGTCCCCACCTTCGAATAATTGGCGCATGTCAGAAGGAACGCGTGCTCCCGCCATCCGCACATAAGCGCTCTCGTGCTCCCTTTCGCGCAAATACATTGCATAGGCAAGATTAAGGTCCACCATCGAGCCGTTGGGCGCCGCCGCGCCGACCCTCTGGCGATGCGCCGCGTCTTCAAATGTCACCAGTTTCATAGAATCCTGAGCCTTTCCTAACGGTCACGCATGCAAGCGAAACAGCTTTTTATCTTACCGTCCGGTCGCGGTTCTTGTCCATCGAGGAAGGGAATTTCGGTGGAATCTTTAGACGGTTTTATTCTTCGAATAGCAGATTCGTTCCAAATTGCATTCGAGGCAGCGCGGCTTTCGCGCTTGGCAAATGCGCCTTCCGTGCCAGATGATTTGGTGTGAAAAGAGAATCCAGCGGTCCTGCGGAATCACTTTCATAAGATCCTGCTCGATTTTCTTCGGGTCGGTATTTTTTGTCAGATCGAGCCGTGCCGACACACGCTGCACGTGCGTATCGACCACCAGCCCTGACGCGATCCCGTAGGCCGTACCCAGCACAACGTTCGCCGTTTTGCGCGCTACGCCGGGAAGAGTTAGCAATTCTTCCATCGTGCGCGGAACGTTGCCGCCGAATTCCTCGAGGATGCGTTTGCTCGCGCCCATGATGGACTTCGTTTTGTTCCGGAAAAATCCCGTGGGCCGGATGTCTTGCTCCAATTCCTGCGGATTGGCGTAGGCGAAATCCTTCGGAGTCGGATATTTGGGGAAAAGCGATTTCGTGACGATATTGACGCGTTCGTCCGTGCATTGAGCCGAGAGAATCGTCGAGATAAGCAGCTGAAATGGATTTTCGTGCCGCAGCGCGCACGTCGCGGCAGGATACGCTTCATCCAATTTCTTCAGAATCGTTCGAACACGCTTCGGGTCCGTCCCTCGCGCCATCCCACCGCGAGCGGATGTTCTTTTTACGCTTTTATTTCCCTTGAGTTTTTTCACCATGGGTTGCGGCGAAGAAATATACCACACGGCGCACAGCTCGGCGCCGCTCTGGATTACGCGACGATTGGAACACGGCCCGGCTGGCACGTAAAACGAGCCTAAAGAGATCGCAAAACTCTTTCGCGCACGCAATTGAAAATGTCACCAACGTCTTGACTCGCGACGCACCTCACCATAAAGTGTTATTTGCAGTGCGATCGCTCGCGGCGAAACCCTTGTTGCTAATTCAGGCGCTTAATCCTTGCGCGAGTTTTTCGCGGCGATTGTGCGGCAAGTATGGCGATAGTACGTCATCCCCAACGTTGCGCCCGTAGCTCAGCTGGATAGAGCGTCTGGCTACGAACCAGAAGGTCGGGAGTTCGAATCTCTCCGGGCGCGCCATTCCTCATTTTTGGCATGTGTGAAGATTAGGTCGAAGGGCTTTCTGTATGTGGGATAAACACTTGCGGCATCTACTGCGCAGTTCAAAAGGACCATTTTGAGCAATTTCGCTTTTTCGGCGGGTTCTTGCTTAACGTAAAGAAAATACGCCTTATTTGCGAGTTCTAAAGTCCTCATCGCATCGAGCATTCTTTCGGGCTTTGGTTGCTCCAAGCCTTGCAAAGCCTGTAAAACCTGCTGTTCTTCACTCATCCATTCCGCTGATTTGCGATTCCAGAAGTCTTCGGTGATTTTACCGTCCAGCTTGTCGAGATAGGCTTGGTCAATGCGATGGCGCACAGCGGTCAACCTCCGCTGCCAGCGTTCGCCCTGCTCCTTCCTAATCGCTTCCTCGCGGCCTTTATCAGTGAGCAGAGACTTTTCGAGCTGCAACAGCACGTCATCTGGGATGTGGATGTCGCGGAGCGTG
>JBAUEX010000165.1:0-11531 GCA_049678845.1 Candidatus Acidiferrales bacterium | reverse complement strand
GTCCTAGCCTCATCCAATTCCTTGCCCTCCAACTCCATCCTCGGCGCACGCACTCGCGCGTTTCCCATTCCCGCTTCCTGCTGCACCAGTTTGATCAACTGCACGAATTTCGGAACCGTATCCATCCGCAAGAGCGGCAGAAACCACTTATAAATCGCTGTCGACTCGTCGATTTTCCCTTCGGCGGCAAAGCGAAACAAATCCACGGACTCTTCCGGCAGCGCGTTGACGAGTCCGGCGATCCACCCCACTGCTCCGGCTTGCACGCCTTCGACGATCGCGTCATCGACGCCCATGAAGACCGCCAGCCGGTCTCCAAGCAGCGCGCGAATCGCGGTCACACGCCGCACGTCGGTGCTTGATTCCTTTACGGACTCCAGGTTCTTGTGTTCATTCGCCAGTTCGGCGATTTGCTCGGGCAAAAAATCCGTCCCGTACGACACTGGATTGTTGTAAAGCATGCACGGCAGTTTCGTCGCGCGCATCACCGCCACCACATGTGATTTCATTTCTCGCCAGTCGCCGCGATAAACGTATGGCGGCAAAATCATCACGCCCGCGCAGCCCTTGTCCGCTGCCGCCTTCGCCAATTCCACTGCTTCCGTTGTCCGCAACGACGATATGGCCGCTACGACGGGCACCTTCGCGCCTACAGAACGCACGCAAGTCTCGATCACGGCGACTTTTTCCGCATATTCGAGCGTCGCGCCTTCTCCCAGCGACCCCAGCGGCACGATTCCCGTGCATCCATGTTCCACCAGCCAGCGGCAATGATTCGCAACGAAGTCGTGATCTATCTTGTAGTCACGGTCAAAGCACGTAGTAATTGCCGGCATCACCCCTGTCCAGTTCATTGGCACTCCTTGTGCGTCAGTGCGTTCATTCAGCGCATGCGGTCGCGGCAAGACTCTCCACCCCGACCGGAAAAATCGGTGGACGTGCCGACTCCGCCTTCCATCCAAACAAAAATTCCACTGCAGGTCCGCAGATCCGGCCCTGGCACGGTCCCATCCCGCAGCGTGTTTGCAATTTCGCGGCGCGCCAGGACGACTGTCCTCGCAACCTGCCAAGAGTCACGTCCTCGCAGCGGCAAACGATTGTCTCCGCGCTCGGCAACGTCCTCAGCTCATCACGAAGCGCAAAAGCGCGCTCCAGCGCTGCAGAAAATCGTCGTTGACTTCTCCGCTCGCCGAAATATTCTTTCGCCCTTTCGCGCTGGCCCGCCGCTGCGAACCCGGCGATTTGCCCTTCCGCAATCGACAGCTCCAGCCCGCCGATCCCCGTCGGTTCGCCCGCGCAATAAACTCCAGCAGCTGAGCTTTCCTGAAAATCATCGGTTCGCACAAACCCTGCGCGCAACTGGCAACCAAGGAGCGATGCCAGCTCCGTATTCGGAACCAGATGAAACCCGCACGCCAGATAGTCGCAAGGTTCCTTCCACGTTTTGCGTTCGGTTCGCAGGGTGACGCTTTCGACCTTGCCATTGCCTTCTGCCGCAGTTACCCAACACCCCGCACGATACGCAATCCGCGAAATCTGCCTCCTGAGCTCAAACGCCTGCAAGATCTTCCGTCCGCGAGAGACCAGCGCCATGCCGAATCGAATTAGACGTGACCACGGGGCCTGTTCCGCAATCGTGCGTACGTCGACTCCGTGCGCCCTCAAATGCGCGGCAACTGCTAAAAGCAGTGGCCCACTCCCGGCGACGACTACTTTCTTTCCCGCAGTGTCCATTCCTGACTTCACCACCGCCTGTAATCCCCCCGCTCCCATCACATTCGGCAACGTCCATCCCGGAAATGGCAGGAAACGTTCGCGTGCACCTGTGCACAGAATCAGTTTCTTGTAATGCAACTCGCACAGGCCGTCTGAAGATGTCGCGGCGAGCCTGCCGACTTCTGGCTGCGCAAACACTTCCATCGGAGTCAAAATTTCCACGCGTGACCTGGCAAGCTTCTGAAGCCAGCGAGCGGCTTCCGTCACATGCGAATCTCGCGTTTCGCCTCGCCAAATTTGCCCTCCGGGGCGCGAATTATTGTCGACGAGCCCCACGCGCACGCTGTCTTGTGCCGCGCAACATGCCGCCGCGATTCCCGCGGGTCCCGCGCCCACCACCAGCACATCGAAGCTGCGCCGCGAATTATTCATCCGTTCGAATGTCCATTGCTTGCGTGCATCTGATCTGGCATGACCGGCAATGGCGTTCCCCATTAATAATCACTCGGCATTCGAAACAAACGCCCATTCCGCACAGCGCGCTGCGCGGCTCGCCACTCACCGAACGCCGCAAAGTTGTCGTGCCGCTCAAAAGGATCGCCGCCAGCGCGGTCATGTCTTCCGTCGCGTCGACTTGCGCGCCATTCACCGTCACTGGAAACACTCTAGGCATGTACGCCCTCGGGAACGCGCGAAGGCAAATATGGTCCGATCGGAATTTCCGACGCGCGCCGCAACAGTTGATCTACAAGCAGCTTTGCCGTTCCCAGCGATGTCGTAATGCCCAGACCTTCGTGTCCGGTGGCAAGAAACAAATTTTCGCGGCCGGCCCAGGGGCCAATCAGCGGCAATTTATCGGGTGTCGCTGCGCGAAAACCTGTCCAACCACGAATCGCGGACAATCGATTCACACCCGGCAAGAACTCCGCCGCTCGCTCCAGCATGTTCCTCACAATGTTCACGTCAACCTCTTTCCCCTCCGCATCGAACTGCCGTGAAGACCCAATCAACACTTGACCCGTGCGCCGCGGCTGCACGTTGAACGCCACCGATTCCGTCGTCATCGAGTGCGCACTCTTCAGGTATCCGAGCTCCACCAGTTGGTGCTTCACGAACCCGGCATATCGTTCGGTAATCACCAGGTGCCCTTTGCGTTTCTTCACTTCAATTCCCGGCGTCAGCATCGGCGACCAGGTTCCCGCTGCGTTCACCACGCGCTGAGCGGCAATGGCGGTACCGTCATTTAATTGCACGCCCTCAGCCGTAATCTGCGTCACCACGCGCGGAAGATGCAATTCGGCGCCGCGCGACTGTGCTCGTTCGATGAAAAATCGCGCCGCGCACGGCGCATAAATCACCGCGTCCTCGGGCACGCGCAAGCCGCCAACCAATCCTTCGCTCAGGTTCGGCTCTGCTGCTCGGAGCGCTTTCGCATCCAGCACTTCAGCCTGCACGCCGCGCGCCTCGTAAAATTCTTTTTTTTTCCTGACGGCCTCCATCTCCTCGTCGTCAGCGGCCACCCAAATCGTTCCGCACGATTCATACTCCACATCGTCCGGCAGCTCCCGCGCCAGCTGCTGCCATAACGAGCGCGAGTAGCGAGTCAGAGCGAACTGCGCCTCGGAGTCATCCATCACGACAAGGTGGCCCATCCCTGCCCCGGTTGCGCCTCCTCCAATGATGTCCGCTTCGACCACCGCGACGCGCAATCCTTCGTTCGCGCAGGCCCAAGCGCAAGCAGCCCCAACAATCCCCGCGCCGATGATGACGACGTCGTAGCCTCTCGCCCTCATTTCGTAATTCCGAAACGAAACGGATCGTGTTCATCCAGTATCAGCTCGCCCTCGGCATCGATGTAGGCCGTTCCTTTTATGCTTGGGTACACGTGGCCATCTGGCGCCCCCTCCCGAACCTTGATGCTGCCTTCGAACACGCTCCCCACAATGCTTTCTTGCCGCCAGATCGCCCCTTCTTTCAATTTGCCGTCCGCGTAAAGACACGCCATCTTCGCGCACGTACCTGTCCCGCACGGCGAGCGGTCATAGCTCTTCCCCGGACAGAGCACGAAATTTTTGCTGTTCACTCCAGGAATCTTTGAAGGACCAAACAACTCAATGTGATCGACTTCCCCGCCGCTCTTGCCTCGGATGCCTGCGCGTGTTATTGCCTGGCGAATCTGCCATGTGAATTCCGTCAGCCTTTCGATGTTCCCAAAAGAAATTTCCATGCCGTGCTCTTTCACCAAGAAAAACCAGTTCCCGCCCCACGCCACGTCTCCAGTAACCAAGCCTTGCCCGGGCACGTCGACCCCAATCCCCACGCCCGTGCGATAACTCACAACATTGTCGACGGACACTTCGCCCGTTTCGTGCAGCCGCGCGGTCACATTGCCTACGGGGGTCTCGATCTGATGCTCGCCGGGCTTAAGCCGCCCGAGGTGCTTCAACGTTACGAGCAAACCAATTGTCCCGTGACCGCACATTCCCAGGTACCCAACATTGTTGAAAAAAATCACGCCCGCCGTGCACGACGGATCCTCCGGTTCGCATAGCAGCGCGCCCACAACGGCATCCGATCCGCGGGGTTCGTTCACCACCGCCGAACGAAACCAGTCGAATTCCTCTCGAAATCGTGCCAGTCGGCCAGATAATGGCCCGCCGCCCAGCTCCGGACCGCCTGCGACAACGACTCGCGTTGGCTCGCCGCCCGTGTGAGAATCGATTACCCGAACGCGACTAACTTGTTCTCGCATAAACTCTTTGCTTCATCAGAAGCACAATAAGCGGACGCACACTTCACCGCCGTGTCTGAAACATTGAAATATAACCTGTTGAATATACTATATACAAGCCGTTTGGGCTCTCTTTCACTTCTTCGCGACTCTGGAGGCACTCGTGCAGTTCTCGCGCATGATTTCGGCAGTCGACGCTCACGCTTGTGGCGAGCCCGGACGCGTCATTATCGGCGGCGTTGCCGATGTGCCGGGCAAAACGATGTTCGAGAAAAAAGTTTACCTCGAGATGCACGCCGACAGCCTTCGCCGGCTGATGCTCCGTGAGCCACGCGGCTACCCCGCGTCGAATTGCAATTTGATTCTCCCGCCCACTCACCCGGACGCCGACGCCGGCTTCATCATCATGGAGCAGGTCGAATACCCGCCGATGTCCGGCACGAACACCATTTGCGTCGTCACCGTTCTGCTCGAGACCGGCATGATTCCGGTTCGCAGCCGCATCATGCGCCTGAAGTTGGATACGCCAGCGGGTCTCATCGAAGTCGAAGCGGAAATCGAGAATTCAAAAGTCACGCGGGTCACATTTCAAAATGTCCCCGCCTTCGCCGTTCATCTGGATGCGTCGATCGAAGTGCGCGGACTGGGCGCCGTCAAGGTGGATGTCGCCTACGGAGGAATGTTTTACGTTATCGCTGACGCAGAATCCCTGGGGATTCGCCTGGTCCCCGATGAAGCCCGCGACATCGTTCGCGTCGGAGAAATGATCAAGGCCGCGGCGCAGCAGCAGCTTCGGGTTGCGCATCCTGAAAATCCAGCGATCTCAGGAATTACCATCGCGCAACTTTCCGCGCCTTCATCCAATCCAGAAATTCACCGCAAGAACGCTGTGATCGTTTCTACCGGCCAACTCGACTGGGATCGTCCCTCCTCATGGACCGGCGCGCTGGACCGCTCGCCCTGCGGCACCGGCACGTGCGCAAAAATGGCCGCCTTGCATGCCAAGGGCGCGCTGCCGCTTCACCAGGACTTTGTTCACGAAGGAATTCTTGGCACCACGTTCACAGGCCGCCTCATCGGCGAATCGCGCGTTGGCCGCTATCCCGCCGTAGTTCCCACCATCAGCGGACGAGCCTGGATTACCGGTTTCTCTCAATACGTTCTGGAGAGTGACGACCCGTTTCCCGAAGGTTTCACCGTAGGCGATATCTGGGGCAACGCAAAATAGAAACCCTCAGCTCTTCCTGGTTCAGCCCTACCGATCCAGGCCTGTACCGCCCTCCCGTGCCGGACCGACCGACGTCACCGGAATCACTCCATGCTCCGCGAGCGAGCGATTGAACGCTGGGATATCCTTGCTCATCAAACTTTGGTAATCGGTCCTGGCCCCTGCCAAATCCTTTTCGATCATCTGCAGCAAACTCAAATCCGTATCCGTCGGCGCAAACGCCGCACCGCCCGCCACGTCTCCGGCACCGGAACCCACTTCACCGTTCAGCCACAACAAATTCAGATACACCTTATAAGCGGAAACGAAATATTTGTCGTCGCTATTGGCCTCCACGCGCGAGATCAACTTGAACTCAACCCCCTGTAACTTCTCGTCCATCTCTTTCACGGACTTCAGCAAATCAGCCTTGCTCTTTTCATCGGCAAGCATCAACCGCACGTCGCTAAGTTGTTTCCGCATCCACTCGATTTGATTCACCATATCCGACGTGGTGGTGATGTCGTCGCGTATGCGCAGCAGCGTTTTTACGGAAGATTCGATTTCCGCATCGCTGCTCGGAACATTCGGGTCTCGCAAAATTGTCAGCGGCTGCGTGTAGCTCTTTCCATTCACCGTCAGCCTGACGGTGTACTTCCCCGGTGCCACAATCGGCCCGACTTCCGCCGGATCGAGTCCCCAATGCGTGATTGGGCGCGAGTCCTTCCCGCGGAATCGAGATTCCTCCCAAATGTGCGAATTGTCAGGAGCGTTGGTGCGCAAGGCCACCAGTCGCGGTGGTTCGTAGTGCAAATCCCACTCCACTCGATTCATTCCCGCTTTGCCGGGCCCCTTCAATTTACGGACGACCTTGCCATTCGAATCGAGAATTTCAATTTGCACCGGGGCTTTATTTTGGTCCGCGCCCCTCTCGCCCGCTTGCTCCCTATCTTTCGCGGCATCTTTGTCGTCCGTCTTGACCGCGGTCTTCAACGAGTAGGTGATCGGAGCGCTCCCGTCTCGCACAAATCGATACGTCACGCGCGGCTCGAACAATCGCACTGCGTCATCCGAATTGTTTTTCGCCATCTGCTCGAGTGGCGTAATGTCGTCCAAAATATAAAGCCCTCGTCCGTACGTCGACACCACAAGATCGTGAAATTGCTTTTGCACCACGGCCCACGAAACCGTCGAATGCGGCAAACCCTTGTCGAACATCGTCCAGTGCGCACCATCATCGAGCGAATATTGCAGCGCGTTCCCCGTTCCCGCAAACAAAAGGCCTTTGCGGTTCGGATCCTCGGCAATCACACGAACGTACGCCAATTCGCCCTTCGGCAATCCGTCGCTGATCTTCGTCCAACTCTGTCCAAAGTCCGTGGTCTTGTAAATAAAGGGATCCCGATTATCCATTAAGTGAAGATCCACCGAGATGTACGCCGTCCCCGCATCGAAGCGCGAAGGCTGGATGCTCGTAACGGTTCCCCACGCGGGGAGCCCCGAGATATTCTTCGTCACATTGTTCCACTGGCCGCCGCCGTCTTTCGTGTACCACACTTGTCCGTCATTGGTTCCCGCCCAAATCAGTCCCTTCTGAAGGTGCGACGGCGCAATCGCAAACACCACTTCGCCATAGAATTGCCCGAGGTTATCGCCTTCCAGTCCACCCGACGGAACGATCCGGCTGGGGTCGTCGGTGGAGAGATCAGGACTCGCGACCGTCCAACTCTGGCCTCCATTCGTGGTTTTAAAAATCACCTGGCAACCGTAATACACCGTGCTGTGATCGAAGGGATCAATCGCCAGCGGTGGCGTCCAATGGCAGCGATATTTCGTGTCATTCGGCGGCGAATCGAGGGTATGCAGCCAAGGGCTCACCGAGCGCGCCAGCTTCGTTTTCGCATCCCAACGCGTCACTTCGTCCCCATAGCAGGTCGCCCACACGATGTTTGGATCGGTAACATCCGGCACGGTCCAGCCGGATTCGCATCCGCCCATTCCGTGATCCCATCCAACTTCCTGCGGCCCGCCATATCCGTATCCCCCGCTCGCCAAACTCGGCCCGCGCATGTTTCCATCGTCCTGCATATTGCTGTAGACGTAGTACGGAACCCGATTGTCCACGGTGACGTGATACATTTGGCCGATTGGCAGCGACACGCGATGAAACCCGCGTCCATGCACCGTCGTAATCATCAATCCGCCGTCATTCGTCAACGCAAAATGGTCCGGATTCTTCGGATCGATCCAGATATCGTGATTGTCGCCGCCCCACGGGACATCCTTAAATGTTTCTCCACCATCCACTGACTCGTGGAACCCGCTGCTCGCCACATAAACCTCATCCTCGTTCCCGCTCGAAACCCCAATGCGAATGTAATACCCAGCGCGCCCGGTCAGCGATCGGTCATAGCTCACCGCATGCCAATTTTCTCCGCCATCATCGGACCGCCACAGTGAGCCCTGCTGTTTCGTCTGAATCAACGCGTACACGCGCTCCGAATCGGTCGGCGCCACCGCGACGTCAATTTTTCCGACCGGCGGCTTCGGCAAGCCGTGGCCTTCACTGCGCGTCCACTTCGTGCCGCCATCGTGCGAAACATATACTCCGCTGCCTGGCCCTCCGCCGAGTTCAGCCCACGTGTGCATCGCCACTTGCCATGTACCGGCGAACAAAGTAGTCGAATTGTGCGGATCCATCGACAGACCGGAGCACCCCGTGTTTTCATCCACAAACAGCACGCGCTCCCACGTTTTCCCGCCATCCGTCGTCCGGTAAACTCCACGTTCCTGCTGCGGTCCCGTCGTGCGCCCCAGGGCGCATACGAAAACAGTATTCGGATCGGTAGGATTCACCACGACCCGGCCGATTCGTCCCGTTGCGCCCAGGCCCATGTTCATCCACGTTTTTCCCGCATCCATGGACTTATAAATGCCGTTACCCATCACGTCCGTGTCGCGAATCGCCCATGCTTCGCCGGTCCCAGCCCACACCTCATCTGGATTCGAAGGCGCCACCGCTAACGCCCCGATCGCCGCGGCCGGTTCTTTATCAAACACCGGCACCCAACGATTTCCCCCGTCTGTCGATTTCCAAACGCCGCCTGACGCCGCTCCCGCGTAATACGTGCTCTCATCTCCCGCGACGCCCGCTACCGACGCGACTCGATTCCCCACGATCGGCCCAACGAATCGGAATCGAAATTGATCCTGCTCCGCTGCCGCATTCCGCCGCTGCGCAACGCCAGTCGCTGCGCACAAGCCAACGCCCAGCAGCGCCGGCAGGATTCTTCGAAATCCAAGATTCAAAAGTCGCATTTTCCCTCTCTCGTTGCCGCTCACTCTCACCTACCTTCGCCGATGCAACTATCGTAATTCGCGTCAGCGGGCCGAAGTCTATGTCCGCTCGAAATAAAGTCAAGCGCTGTTTTCACTTGCGAGGGGCGTTCCCGCTTTTTCGCACCTAAAAGTTCCGATAAACGAACGCGAAACGATCTTTTCCACCTGTCTCTAACGGGACAGCCAATGCAGCAGCTCTTCTCATAGACTCTCCTCGGCGAACAATACTTTACGCATGCTGATCCGAAAGAAATTGTGGGCGGTCTCTCAATCCGCCACGCAACAAAGTTCCGGCGATTTTTTCTCGTTGTCCCCTCCGAATGTACCTGCATTGAAAATCGCGCCTGACCGTTGCGCAAGAAAATCGGAAGGACACCGGTGAAACCGAATATCAAATCGAGGCCAAACGCCGCCAACACCCATGGTCGCAGTGGCTGCAGCGCATTCCAGAAAGGGCCCCAGACACTGATCCTCGAGGAAACAATTGTTCTTCGCGCTCTCGCCGGCGGGAAAACTGACAAACAAGCCTGCACCGAACTTCGCATGCCTTCGAACTCGTTCCATCGCGTGTTCCGAGCCCCCAAGACGGTTGTCCTGCGCCTCGGCGTTTCCGTCCTGCTCCGCTCGCAAAACCTATCTCCGTGCTTTGCACCAGGCCCAACTCAGGGTATGCTTTCTCTATCGTCCCTGCTATCCTCCTACGTGGGAGAAATTGATGAACATTACAACGCGCCGCAGCGGCCCAGCCACAATTGTGGATGTTGCCGGTGACATCACGCTCTACAACTCTCCGGAGCTCCGCAAAACGCTTATGGATTTGCTGAAAGTACAAAAAGTTCCTCGTGTGGTTGTGAACCTGAGCAACGTGAAATACATCGACAGCGCGGGCGTCGCCTGCCTTGTTGAGGCTCTGAAAGTTTCCAGGGAATCGAAGCTCGGTCTGGCTCTGTTCGGTCTCAGCCGCGTGGCGAGAGAGGTTCTCGAGTTGACGCGTCTGATCAAAGTCTTCGAAGTCTATGGCACGGAAGAAGAGGCGGTCCGCGGCGTTCAGCCGGTCTCTTCCGGCGCCACGGCCTGAGATTCCCCTCATGTCCGTCACGGAAACAGTCGGTCAAGCAACGATCGACACGCTCGCCTATCTTGGCGACCTCACGATCCTCACCGGCCGCTCGCTTCACGCTGTCGTCGTAGCACCCTTCCAGGGCCAGCGCCTCCGCGTCGAGCGCGCGATTCATCAGGCGATGGCTGTGGGCGTCGGCGCCGTTCCCATTCTTTCCCTCATATCCTTTTTTATCGGAATGATCCTCGCCCTTCAATCCGCCTACGAACTTCGCAGGTTCGGCGCCATGGAATTTGTCGCCAACGCCGTCGCCGTTTCCATGACGCGTGAACTCGGTCCGCTGATGACCGCCATCGTCGTCATTGGACGCTCCGGCTCTGCCTTTGCCGCAGAAATTGGCACCATGAAAGTCAACGAAGAGATTGACGCGCTTCAAACTATGGCGCTCGATCCCGTTCATTTCCTTGTCGCGCCCAAATTCGTGGCCATGGCCCTGATGCTGCCCTGTCTCACCACCTGGGCCGACTTCATGGGTGTCCTCGGTGGCTCTGTTTTTGGCGTTGCGGGCGCGGGCTTCACTTTCGGCTCCTATATTCACACAACCCTTAGTGCCCTCGTCCTTCGCGACATCGTTACGGGCTTGATTAAAAGCGTGATGTTCGGCATGGTGATCACCGCGGTGGGTTGCCAGGAAGGACTTTCCACCGGCTTGGGTGCCGAACAAGTAGGCCGCTCCACGACATCGGCGGTTGTGAAATCCATTTTCCTGGTCGTGCTGGTAGATTTGGTTTTCACCATGCTCTTTTATCTTACGGCACCGCATTCATGACTATGTCGAACGGAAACGAATCGGACGGGCCGGTCAACGAGGGAGTCGCTATTTCCGTGCGCGATTTGCGCGTGCGCTATGGCGATCGCGAAGTTCTCCACGGCGTCACCTTTGACGTGAAGGCTGGCGAGACCATGGTGATTCTCGGTGGTTCGGGCTCCGGCAAGAGCACCCTTCTTCGCACCTTGATGGGTCTCGAAAAACCCTCCGGTGGTGAAATTTGGATTCGCGGCAAAAATCTGTGCTGCATCTCCGCGCATGACATGGCCGACCTTCGCAAGAAACTCGGTGTTTCGTTTCAGAGCAGCGCGCTTTTTGGCTCGATGACCGTCGGAGAAAATGTCGCTCTTCCGCTTCGCGAGCATACTCGCCTCGACGACTCCACGATCGAAGTCATGGTGCGATTGAAGCTCGAAGAAGTGGGCCTCTCCGGCTATGAAAATTACATCCCCGCGCAACTGAGCGGCGGCATGAAAAAGCGTGCCGCAGTCGCTCGCGCCCTGGCTATGGATCCCGAAGTTCTGTTTTTTGACGAGCCTTCCGCGGGCCTCGATCCCATCATCGCCGCGGGCATCGACGATCTGATTCTGAAATTGAAAAAAGCCTTCCGAATGACCATTGTCGTCGTCACCCACGAACTCGCCAGCGC
>JBAUEX010000164.1:0-12741 GCA_049678845.1 Candidatus Acidiferrales bacterium | reverse complement strand
GGTTTTGCCTTTGCGGGTCTCTCGTCACTCGTCACTCGTCACTCGTCACTCGCGCTACGCGGTGCCGGGGAGGAGGCGTTTGAGGAGGCTGTGGAGGTGGGTGCGGGCGGTTTGGTCCATGCCCACGAATTCGACGCCCATTCCGCGGCCTGGGTCGGAGTTGCGGATGACGGCGCGCGCGCGCACTTCGCCTTCGGGCGTGTCGATGAGCAGTTGGATAAAAGCGCCGGCGGGGAGCGGGTCGGCGGTTTCAATGTAGAGTCCGCCCATGCCGAGAGTCTTCGCGCGATCCGTGCGGCGGGCGCCCGCCCCTTGCCAAGCGACGAGCATCCCTTTCTGCAATTGCTTGCGCGGGTAGCGGCGCGGCGGTGGTTCTTTCTCGGCCATTTCGGGAAGGATACCACCAAGATAGGGCGTGTCGAACATAGTTCGCAAATCCGGCAAAGTATCCGTCGTTGCGTGGCCCGGGCGATACAAGGGCCGTCCCAAGGATGTTGGAGCCGGGAAAACATATGTGCAAGTTACTGCATCATTAGCATACGATGTATAATGCCGGGACTGCGGCCGCGCGGCGCAATGGCAAGTCCTTTCAGAACTTAGCGGAGCAGCGAAAGGGCGAATTGGACTCTCCCGTGGTGAGGTTTCTTGAGGTAAGTTTGTCAATCGCGGTGTTTTTTCCCAGTTCGTCCAGTAGCAAACGGCTGTGACTCATTCAAAGAACTTCGGCGTCACGTTTTGATTCAGGCCCATAACATAACTGAAATCCAGATTGGTGGAGGGGGTCTATGAAATGCTTGCTTTCTCGGGTGGCGAAGCTGTCTTTGGGTCTCGCGCTGCTTTGCTTGGTTCTGGGCGTTGGACCTGCGGTCGCCAGTCCAGTTGGCGTAACGTACGCGGTGAGCGGCTCCAGTGGCGCTTGGATCTTGGATTTCTCCGTCACGAACAATCTGAACGCCGGTCAGGGCGTATATTTCTTCGGGATTCTCTTGCCGGGACAGGACATTATCAATAGTCCAACTGGGTGGACCAATTGCATTAGCGGGTGCACCGCAACGACTTTTAACCCAAGTTTCGACGGCGGGCCGAATATAACATTCAACAATTTGTGGCATACGAATCTAAGCAGCCTGATTCCGTTCGGAAACACGCTGTCTGGATTTGAGGTCGAAGTGAACTCCGTGACAGCGCCGACCTCGATTCAATGGTTTGCCTACGGCCTTGACTCCACTCCCAACGGTACTTCCCCTTATACCGGTGGGGGCAACTTCAACGCCAACACGAATCCACCCGGTTTTGTGATGAGCGACGAAAATCCTGGTTTTGCGGGTGTCGCGGGACAAACGCCCGAGCCATCGTCGTTGCTGCTGCTGGGCACTGGCTTGCTCAGCCTCGGTCCGCTGGTGCGGCGACGGTTAGCGCGTACCTGACGACGGCACCCGCTTTTGCTCTGAGGGCGGTTTGCGCCCCGCTCCGCGTTTGTTTGTTTCTCGGTTTCTCGCCTGCCATTTGCAACGTTGTCAGCAAAGTGGGAAAATAGTGCGTCCCAAGAAGGCGGCGCATCACAAACAGGAGAGGCGCGGATGGCGGTGCAACTGACTAAAGGCGTCACGCTGGAGACGCCCGAAGAGGCGACAAATTTCCTGAAGAAGGAAGGGATTTTGTTCGCGCAGCTGGACAAGCTGGTGAACTGGGCGCGGCGGAGTTCGATTTGGCCGATGTCCTTCGGGCTGGCGTGCTGCGCGATTGAGATGATGTGCTTCGCGGCGTCGCGATTCGACGTGGCGCGATTCGGCGCGGAAGTTTTTCGCGGCTCGCCTCGGCAGTCGGACCTGATGATAATCGCGGGGCGCGTTTCGCAGAAAATGGCGCCGGTGATCAAGCAGCTCTACGATCAAATGCCCGAGCCGAAGTGGGTGATTTCGATGGGCGTTTGCGCGACTTCCGGTGGCGTGTTCAATAACTACGCGATTGTGCAGGGCGTGAATCAGGTGATTCCCGTGGACGTGTACGTTCCCGGTTGCCCGCCGCGTCCGGAGATGCTGCTGTACGCGCTGATGCAGTTGCAGCGCAAAATCGACAAAGAGAGCGGCAGCTTCCTCGAGGCGATCAATATCGGCAAGAGCAGAAATCCCGGAGACGCGCCGGGGATCAGCGATTAACATCCGCAATTAAATTGAAGTAGATGCAGAGACCGCAGCTATCCCCAGGAATCCGCTTTCTCTTGTGCCGCTGGTAATTCGAAGACTTCCGCTTCGCCGTTTTTCCAGGTGAGTTTGGCGCCCGGCGCGGAGTGTTCGTGGCGGACGTAGCCCATACCGATGATGGCTCCGGTGGCGGGAGATTTTGCCGCGCTTGTGACGAATCCGACTTCAGTTTTACCTTCCGCGCCACCTTCCATGTTCGAAGCGAAAAGAGGCTCGCCTGCTTTAGGAACCACATCGCCGGCGAAGCGCAACAGCACGCGCTGGCGTTGGATGTGGCCGCGCGAGCGCACGCGTTCGACGATTTCTTGTCCCGTGTAGCAACCCTTTGAAAAATTGATGTGCGTTTTTTCGAGCGCGGCCTGATGCGGGATTTGATTCTCGTCGAAATCCGCGCCGTACCAGGGGATTCCCGCTTCGAGGCGCACAATGTTCAGCGCGGCGTATCCGACAGGGCCGCCGCCGTGACGTCGGGCGGCTTCGAGAAGCAAATTCCAGAGGGCGTGCAAGTGTTCGCGGTCGGTGATGAAGTCGGCTGCGGGAATTTCTCCGCGGGAATATTTGACGACGCGGCAGGGAATGTTCACGCCGTCCTTTTTTGCGATGGCCTCCGCGTGATCGAGTGCGCTAAGGGAATTGAGATCGAAACCGCAAAGTTCGCGGACGATGACGGGCGCTTTCGGACCTTCAAGGGCGAGCGTTCCGGCGCGATCAGTGAGGTCTTCGAGTGTTACGTCGTCCATGATGATGAATTTGTCGAAGGTTTCGATAAGGAGCTGGCGAATCATGGCGTACGAAACAACGAGCAGACGATCGTCGAGGGCGAGCGTTTCCACTTCCGCCATGATGCGCCCCTGCGGGCTAAGCAAAAGCGAAATGTTGCCGTGGCCGGGCGCGAGGTCGCGAATGTTGTTGGTGAGCATCGCGTTCAAGTAGCGCGCGCGATCTTTTCCCGTGAATGAAATGACGGCGCGATAATTTTTGTCGAGGAGGCCTACGGATTCGCGGGCGAATTTGTATTCGCGCGCAACGTCGCCATAATCGCGCGGCAATTTGCAGCCGAAATATTCGCTGAATGTTGCGCCGAGTTGTTCGTGCTCCGACTTGAGCGGTGTGTCGATGGCCATCATGTGAGCGCGGCATGCGCGCCGCTGATTCAATCTTAGCAGATGGCAGGCAGAGAGCAGGGGTGAGTGGCGGATTATTGCTATACTGGCGGGAATGGCGAGTCAACTGATTCACGAAATTATTCCCGTGGGAATGCTGCAGTGCAACTGCTCGATACTTGGCGACCCCGAGACGCACGAGGCAATCGTGATCGATCCGGGCGACGAGGCGGAACGAATCCTGGCGCTGATCGCGAAACACAAACTGAAAGTTATCGCGATTGTGAGCACGCATGCGCACATCGATCACGTTGGCGGATTGAAAAAGCTGCACGATGTGACGCACGCGGCGGTGCTGATGAATGAAGGCGACCTCGACCTGTACCGCGCGATGGATAGTCAATCGCAGTTTCTTGGCATCGCGCCGCCGCCGCTGGCGACGATTGATAATTTGCTCGCGGAAGGCGACGTGGTGCGCTGGGGCGGATACGAAGCGCGCGTGCTGCATACTCCGGGGCACACGCCGGGCAGCGTCAGTTTGTATTTGCCATTTGCTGAGCGAAATGAAGAAGGGAATCGCGTCGCATCCGCGCATTCCGCTAAGAAATCGCGCGGCGATGATGATTCCACGCCGTGGCTTTTCGCCGGAGATACACTTTTCGCGGGATCGATTGGGCGCACGGATCTTTGGGGCGGGTCGTATCCGGAGATCATCCGGTCGATCCGAACGAAACTGCTCGCGCTGCCGTCCGAGACAATTGTTTTCCCGGGCCACGGGCCCGCGACGACGCTTGCGGAAGAGCGCGCGTCGAATCCGTTTCTTCAGCCTAGATAGTCCGTTTGAGAATTGAAGATGACGGAGCTATCTCGTATTTTGGCGAGCGTCGCGGTCGGCGCGCAGAGATTCCATCACGCTCTGAATTAACTGCTTGGCCTTCTGCAATTCGGAACTGATGATGCGAATGTCCATCGAGGGCGTGGCGGGATTTCCGGCGCTGTGGCAATAAACACCGTGCTGGCCGACGAGGACCATGGCGTTCGTCAGCATGTCGAGCGAAACAGCGAGGCGCCCGCGTTGAGGGCCCATCATCGTTTCGTAATGCTCAAGTTCGTCGCGGTGCTCTTCAAAAACGGTCATGGGCAATTGCTCCCGGTAGAATCGCGTATTTTCGCGGTTCAACGTTACTCGAATCGCGACTGACTATCAACATCGCGGGTCGGGCCGGCCTGGGGATTGCGACTAGCCGTGTGGTGCACGGGACGCGCGCCGGTTCTCCTGTAGTGCCAGGGAGGGTATTGCAATCGAGGAACTTCGCACGCACGGCGGCTTTACAGTCATGGCCACGCGACACATAATCGTGGCGAAAGAAAACGCGCACCGCGCGAGGCACAATAGGAGCCGCAGCTTGGGGATTCTCGCTATAAACACAGAATGTTTTGCGGCGTTGCTCGCATGCGGAGTAGTGAGGGGATCATGAGACGCTCGGATCTGGTGCATAACGCAGCGAAGGGGAAGGCGCCGCGAACCTCTCAAGTGGTTTTCGGCGAACGGCAACATCTGCTGCGCGTGCTCGATTCGGTGGAGCACAGCGCACTGCCGCATGGGCGTCTGGAGCAGGAGCGGCGGGTGATCGAGCAGCTGATCCATGCGAGGACGCAGGAACTGAATCGCATCAATACTTCGTGGGATGAGAAGGTCGGCTTTGTTTTGAGCGCCGAGGTGAAGTCCGAAGCTCTGGAGAAACTTTCGCGCGAAGCCCCGAAGGAAGATTTTTACCTACTGCGGCTGATCAGCGAGCATCCGAAAGTTTCCGCCAAGACGCTACGGCGCCTGGCGAAGCATGAATATGCGGCGATTCGCGAAAACATTGCGCGTCATCCGAATGCCGACGCCGCGACACTCACGGCTCTGAGCAAGGATCGCACGCAGCCGCTGTGGTATCTGGTGGCGTTCAATCCCAATGCGCCCACCGGCCTGCGTCAGAAATTGCGCGAACGCATGCGCAAGCTGGGCGAAAAGACCGCCACGCAGTAAGTTTCCAGAAACCTTGAACGGAATTCAGCGGCCGTGCGAAGGATCGCGCGACGCCGCGGAATCCAAATCCACATGAACGTTTGCGTTGCCGGGCAATGGTGGGTAGCAATTGCCATCGGAGTTATATGGGTAGGGGCAAAGCGCCGTGAGTTCTGGCCTGCGCGGCGACTGCGCGAATTGCCAAGCGGTAGCGGAGGGTACACCGCTCTGGCTGGGCAATAAAGGCTCAGCGTCGAGGTCGCAGCCGGGCGCGGGCGGGCAGACGTCGTTGTAAACGAAGAAACTGATTTTGCGGCCCCGGGCATTGTTCTGAATATCGTTTGCCGTCGTTATTTCGACACCGACGGATTCCTGCACGGGGATTCCGGAGCAATAGACGCCCGCTTTGTAACCGGAGGCATTCAGGGCGTCGATCCAGGCGTATAAATAAGCCTGCTGCTCGGGCAGCATTCGTCCGCCTTCTTCCTGATCGACAAAGATGATGGTTCCCGGAGGAAAGCCTTCCTGTTTCGCGGCGTCCACAGCAGCCGTAGCGTCGTTTGAACCGAGAGTTTTCGGATCGCGCGCCGATTTCAGTTCTTTATCTAGGCGGCCATTGAACAGCACCAGAAACCCGAAACCATGCGAGCGTAAGATTGCGCGTTTGCCCAGCCAGGTGTCCGATTTTTCGCCTGGCGGAGGATTCAGCCAGTAGCCACAGAACGCAAAATCCTGGGCAAGGGCGCCGAGGACAGCGTCGCCTGGGTAATCGTTGCGATCGAAACCAAGATAGGTTCCGAGAGCCGGTTGAATGTCTGGGGAAAGTGGCGGAGGCAGCGGAAGTCGAGCAGGCGTGCCGGCGGCACACGCGAGCAAGACAAATGCAAGCGCGAAGGAATTGATGAGCTGTGATGTTCGTGCCCTCATGCGCGCCACACCATTATGTCATGGATCGGTCGTTCGCGGTTGTACGGGAGCAGTTGCTCGAGGGCTTGCGAATTGCTTCGGTAATTGCGGGCCGAGTGAAACCTTTTCTCGCGAGAGCGCGTCCGAAAACTAATATGCCTTCGGCACAGCCGCGCAGAGCAAAGTGGCGAGTGGCTACAGGGGAGTTTTTCGTCGCGTGACTGCGCTGGATTTATCGGCATACATTGGCCTCGTGGCAGTGGGCTTTGCCACCGCAAATATTCTGATTGGGCTGATGATTTTTGGGCGCTACAGCCCGGTTCGCTTTTGGCCGCACCGCAGATTCGATATTTTTCGCATTCACCGCTGGACCGGCTACGGCACGCTGGCTTTTACTCTGCTGCATCCGTTGCCGCTGCTGCTGAATGCGAAACCTCATTTTCGCGTCATCGATATTTTATTGCCGCTGTGGTCGCCGCAGCAGCCGCTGCAGAATACGATCGGGGCAGGGGCGCTTTACCTGCTGGTGATTATCGTCGTTACTTCGCTCTATCGCATCGAGCTCGGCCGGCACTTCTGGAAACTGCTGCACTATCTCACCTATCCCGCAGCGGCGTGCCTCTTCATTCACGGGATTCTGACTGACCCGAACCTGAACGGATTGGGGGTTGATTATCTGGATGGCGGGAAAGTGTTCGTCGAGATCTGCTGCCTGATTATTATTGGCGTTTCGGTTTGGCGCGTGCGCCACGGCCGGAAAAAGCGCCACGCGGAGCGCATAGCTCGTTTGGGCCAGCCCGCCGCTGCCGACTAGAATCGCAGCCACCACGAAAACTCCTGTTAACATCGCCGTGCCCATTTCCGTATTGGAATATGAAGGAACGGCCCGAGCACGCCGGGGCGCGTTCCTCATTCACGCGTTCTCCGCTGACAGCGGATTTGGGAGGGCAAGATGGGCGAGTTGGCTCCGGTATTCGTTTTTGTTTCCTTCGCGTTTTGCGCTGGCTGGATTGTGTGGGTTCTATCGAACAATCGGCGCCGGAGTAGAATTGCGGAGACCCAGAAAGAAATGCATACCAAGCTGTTCGAAAAGTTTGGAACAAGCCAAGAACTTTTGGAGTACCTGAAAAGTGACGCAGGGACCAGGCTCCTGGATTCCGCGACAATCGAGCACGCGAAGCCGTTCGGGCGTGTCCTTGGGTCTGTGCAAGCGGGCCTGATCCTGTTTCTTCTTGGCGTGGCCATGTGGTTTGTGCGCGCGAGCTTGCCGCAAGCGGCATTTTCCACAGCGATGGACCAAGCCCAAACTTCCGAATCATTTCTGGTCATCAGCTTGCTGCTCCTGGCGCTGGGAGTTGGATTTTTGCTGTCCGCGGCAGCGTCGTACTGGATGTCGAAAACTTGGGGACTCTTTGAACGAGAGTCCGGTCACCAGCGTTAGGGATTCAATTGCGGAGGACTGCGCCGTTGCGTGCTCAGGCTGATCGGTTAGATTGCGCAGAGCTTTCATTCGCTTCCGGCGAGTCCGGCGAAAGCGCTGTGCGCAAGCCAGTCGGCCTTCCTTGCATAAACGAGGCGGAGTTCCGCGCATTTTACGAGAAAACGGCGCCCGCGCTTCGCGGTTACCTGTGCCGAGTTTCGGGTGATCTTAGCGTCGCCGATGATTTGCTGCAGGAGTCCTATTTGCGGCTGTTGCGCGCGCCGCTCGCTCCCACCGAAGAGGCACACCGCAGGCACTATCTGTTTCGAGTGGCAACCAACCTATTGACGGATCATTTTCGCGCCGCCAAGCGCTCGTTTGCGCTTCTTCCGGAGATTCCGAGCGGAACGAACGCGGCTCGCGATTTCGAACTTGAGAGAGATTTGGGACAGTTCCTTTTGCAATTGAATCCCCGCGAACGCGAACTGCTTTGGCTCGCTTATGTCGAAGGCTATCGTCATGAGGAAATCGCGAAATTCATAAGCTGTAGAACGGCGAGCATACGTCCGATGCTGTTCCGCGCGCGCCTGCGGCTGGCGAACCTCTTGCGTGGGCGCGGCTGGAAACGCGGGCCGCAGGGAGAAAGACGGTCATGAAGCAGACACATTGCGTCTTTGAGGAGCGGACTGCGGCGGCCGGGCGCTCCGGTGAGTGGAGCGACGCTCTGCTGGCACACCTAGCCGGTTGTCGCTCATGCGCAGAAGTGGCGCTAGTGGCGAGTTACGTGTGCTCATCGAACGGCGCGGTTGACCTCGACGTCGAACTGCCTGACGCGGGGCGCATCTGGCGGAAGGCTCAAGTCGCTTCGAACGTCGAAGTACTAGAAAAGGCATTGCGTCCTATCGTCTGGGCGCGACGGTTTGCGTTTGGCTTCGGTGCGGCAGTGCTTCTCGTTACTCTTGTCGCATGGTGGCCGCGACTTGGTGGGTTCGTCGGAACTCTCGCGGAACCGTGGGCGCATCGTCGCGCGGCGCCATCAGCGGGGAACGATAGCTTTCCACTTCTCATCACAGCCATATTTCTTCTCATTCTTCTTCCGCTGATTTTTGGCCTCTACGCGGCATGGTCCGAGGACTAGGAGGGGCTTGCTGGCTGGGCTTGGGGGACGTCGCCGTGACGAGGTAGAATCGTGCGATGCGGCCGGAGATTCCGCAACAACTGAACATTGCCGAGGAGTTTGTCTCGCGCCCTGCGCGAGAGCATCCTGAACGCACTGCGATTCTCGGCGAGCCTTCCCGTTTTTCCTACTCCCAAATCGAAGAAGCGGTGAACCGCGCGGCAAATGTGTTGCGCGAGAGCGGCTGCGAGACGGGCGAGCGCGTTCTGATCATTCTGCCGGATTCCATTGAATTTATTGGCGCGTTTTTTGGAGCGACGAAAATCGGCGCGATTGCCGTCCCGGTGAATTCGATGGCGCGCGCAGCGGATTACTCCTACTACGTGAAAGACACGGGCGCGCGAATGGCGATTGTGCATGCGTCGGCGATGGCGGAGTTTTCGCGAGTCGAAGCAGCGCCGGAGCTTCGGTTGCTCGCAATTTCCGGTGAAGGCGCCGAGGATGCGGTGAAGGTTGCAGGGCCTGTGTTCGCGGGCGTGCGGAAGATTGTGTGGGATGACGAATGGAATCAGGCGAATTCGCGGCGCGAAACGCATCCGACCGCAGCGACGGATCCGGCGTTTTTGTTATACACGTCGGGAAGCGGAGGGACGCCGAAAGCAGCGATTCATCGTCACGCAGACATGGTGCGCACAAGCGGGGGATATGCGCGCGAAGTGCTGGGTTTGCGCGCGGACGATATCACGTACTCGGTTTCGAAATTGTTTTTTGCGTATGGACTGGGAAACGGAATGTACTTTCCATTTTCAGTTGGCGCGAGCACAGTGCTCGATCCGGGTAAGCCAAAAGTGGAACGCACGGCGGAATTACTGGCGAAATACAGGCCGACAATTTTGTTTTCCGTGCCGACGTTTTTTGCCGCGATGTTGCGCGAAGCGGAACGCGGGCTCTTAATTGACTGTTCGTCACTGCGCATGGCCGTTTCGGCGGGAGAAGCGCTGCCGGCGGAAATCTTCGAACGATTCAACGAAACATTCGGCGTGGAGATTCTGGACGGTATCGGATCGACGGAAATGCTGCATATGTTTTTGTCTCCGCGGCCAGGGCACGCGCGAGCGGGAAGCTGCGGCATGGAAGTGCCGGGATGCGATGCGAAAATCGTTGATGACGAGGGACACGCCGTTGCGGATGGCGCGATCGGAAATTTGTGGGTGCGCGGCGGCGGCGCGTTCGCGGGCTACTGGAATAAGCCGGAGTTGACGGCGCGAACGAAACGCGGCGAGTGGGTGGTTACCGGAGATAAATTTACGCGCGACGCGGATGGCTACCACCATTATTGCGGGCGCGCGGACGACATGATGAAAGTCGCGGGCATGTGGGTGTCTCCCGGGGAAGTGGAAAACGCGCTGCTGGGTCATCCGATGGTCGCCGAAGTTGCGGTGGTAGCGCAGGCAAACGAAAATGGGCTGATGCATCCGGCCGCTTACGTAGTGCTGAAGAATGATATGGAAATAAGAGAAGGTTTGGACAGGGAAATTCGCGAATGGCTGCGGCAAAAATTGGTTTCGTACAAATGCCCGCATACAGTCCAATTCGTCGAAAAGCTGCCGAAGACGGCGACAGGAAAAATTCAGAGATTCCGATTGCGTTCCCCAAGTCATTGATTGTAAGCCATATAACTAAAGGTTCCCGAAACTCTGAAAAGAGCCAAATTGGCTCTTTTGGCGAGTGTTTTTTGGTCTATATTGGCCTGTATGAGCAGGCCATTCATTCCTCTCCATTTGCAGCCTGAAAGCAACATCCCGCTGTACGCGCAACTGCGCGATCAAATGCGCGCGTTGGTGCATTCGGGAGAATTATTGCCAGGGGACCGCATCCCGGCGAGCCGCGAGCTCGCAAATCAGCTGCAGATTCACCGCACGACCGTGGCGACCGCCTACGCGGAGCTGGAATCCGAGGGGCTGATACAAGGCTTCGTCGGGCGCGGAACGTATATCAGCGAGTCCACCGGGCCGCGAGAATTCACGCCGCCGCCGCGCGAGCAGGGCGGCGTGTTGCGATGGGAAGCGTTGTTCGCCGACGAGCGTGCGGGCGACGGTTTGAGCCGCTTGATGCCCGAAGTGCCCGAAGGCACGATCGCGTTCATCAGCGCGCGGCCGTCGGAGGAATTTTTCCCCGTCGACGATGTGCGCACGTGCGCGAACGCAGTATTGAAGCGAGAAGGGCGCGAGATTCTGCAGCTCGGCGCGTCGGACGGCTACGGCCCGTTGAAGCACGTGCTGCTGGAAATGTTGCGCGCTGAAGGGATCGCCGCGCAGGAGCGTCAACTGCTCATCACGGATGGCTGCCAGCAATCGTTGGACTTGCTTGCCAAGGCATTTCTACGACCCGGCGATGCGGTGCTGGTCGAAAATCCAGCCTATCCGGGCGCGCTGTCGATTTTATCAGCGGCGCGTGTGCGATGTTTGCCCGCGGCGGTGGAGACGAACCGTTTGCGGCAGAGTTACGCCGGGCTGGACATGAAAGCGGTGGAAGCGGTGCTGGAGCAGAACCGCGTGAAAATGATTTTGGTCACGCCGGATTTTCAGAATCCGACGGGAACGACGTTGCCCGTCAGCGAACGGCAAAAGCTGCTGGAGCTTGCGACGCGGCACAAAGTTCCGATTGTCGAAGACCATATTTACGCGCGATTGCGGCTGCGGGGGAATCCAGTGTCGTCGCTGAAGGCAATGGACCGCAACGGAATCGTGATTCAGATTGACAGCTTCTCGAAGGTGGCGTTTCCGGGATTGCGCGTCGGGTGGTGCGTTGGACCGGAGCGCGCGATTGAGCGGCTGAGGCTGTTGAAGCAATCGAGTGATTTGCACACGGACCAGCTTGCGCAAGCGACGCTGGCGGAATTTGTGAAGCGCGGGATGCTTGAAAAGCACATGAAGCGCATGATCCGCGTGTATGCGAGACGGCTGGAAGTGTTTGAGAAATCGATCGAGAAATATTTGCCGCGCGGCGTGGAATGGACCCGGCCGGACGGGGGCATGTCCGTGTGGCTCACGCTGCCTCCGGGGCTGGATGCGGGTGAGCTGCTGATTCATTCGCGCGAGCGCGGGGTGCTGTTTGTGCCGGGAAGATATTTTTATTTTGAGCATCCGCAGACGAATACGCTGCGGCTGGGATTCGCGGGGCTCGACGAAAGGGATATCGTCCAGGGACTCGCGAAACTGGGAACCGTGATCGACACGGAGATGCGAAAGAAGCAAAAAGGCGGCAGGCGCGCGATGATTGAGCATCCGCAGGAGACGAGATCGCGCGTTGCTTTGATTTGAGAACAGTGGCCACTGGAGGACGCTATGTGGCAGGACATTAAATTTGCGGTGAGGATGCTGGCGAAGGCGCCGGGGTTCACGGCCGTGGCGGTGCTGTCGCTGACGCTGGGGATTGGCGCGAACACGACGATTTTTACGCTCGCGAAGGCGGTTTTTCTGCACTCGATTCCCGTGAAGGATCCGGCGCTCGTGGTAGTCCTCTACTCGACGGCGCAGAGCCACAATGGCCCGCTGCAGGAGTATCTTGGCACGCCCTATCCGAACGCGACGGATTACCGCGACAACATCAAGTCGTTCTCCGGCGTTTCGATTGCGATTCCAAACGGTTTCAACCTCACCGTTTCGGGCAAGCATGTGCAAGTCTTCGGCGAACTGGTGAGCGCGAATTTCCTCGACGTTCTCGGCGTCCGCCCAATTCTCGGGCGCGGCTTTTCGCCTGACGAGGACGCCACGCCGCGCCCCGTCGCCGTGATCAGCTATGCGTTGTGGAGCACGCAATTCGGCGCCGACCGCGCGATTCTGGGCAAGACGATCCAGTTGGGGCAAATGGAATATTCGGTAATCGGCGTCATGCCGCGCGATTTCATCGGCGTCGGCAATTTGGGCAGCCCGGACGTTTTAATTCCCATTTCGATGGGTGACGAGGTCCTCACC
>JBAUEX010000163.1:0-1813 GCA_049678845.1 Candidatus Acidiferrales bacterium | reverse complement strand
GTTCTGGGTTTTGACTACGGCGAGCCGAATCCTCGCCATTACGCTAGCCGAGGAATATCAGGTACAGATGAACCCACAATGACTTGCTACCTAACAATGCAACACCATACGGAGTTCTCACGCAAGTACGTGATTCCGGTTGCTGACGGAGTGAAGGCCGTCCACCAGTTTCTCGATTCAGGCGATCTCCCGACTAGCATCGACTGGGAACTGGTGTGAACCCCCTAGCAGCCCGGGGTGCAAGTAGCGGATTTCCTGCAAGTCGGGCGACGTAGTCGGCTACGCGATCTCACGAAGCACTTGGCAACGGACGCGGAGATTCGGCTTCTACAAAACCGCTTCTGATTCATCCGACCCGGGAAGAGTAAGTAAAGGGCCAAAACAAGTCTGCCGAAGCGGTTCTTCCACTCCCGCGGCGTGCCCGCGCCCAGCAGTTGGCGCAGGATCAGGCTTAGATTGAACGCACCCACGTGGATCAGTTGCCGCTTCCAAATGTTTTCCTGTCCGCGCAGATGGCAGCGCCGCATCGCGCCCGTCTCGTAGCAGTGCGCGAAGCTGCGCTCGACCAACTCGCCGCGCCGCCGCAGTAAACTCTTGCCATACTCACCCTGCACCCGCCGCCGGTTCGCATACACCGCTTGCTGCTCGGCCTGTTTGCCCGCCCAGTTCCGCCGTCCTTTCTGTTTCTTCTCTGGGATGTAACTGCGCACGCCATACGCCTTCATCCGCTTCACCACCGCGCCGCTGTGATAGCCCTTGTCGGTCACTGTCTCTTCGATGCCGGCCACGTTCACCTTCGGCGCTTCGTGGGGCCGCAACTCCGCCTCCCGCCCGACTTGCTCCGCCACCGCCATTCCGGCTTCGCACAGCGTCTCATCCAGCGTGGCCGTGTCGCCCCGGTCGGCGCCTTGCAGCGTGACCGCCAACACCGCGCCCGTGTCCAGATCGACGGCGTGCTCGGCTTTGTGCGCCAGATGCGTGCGCCCATCCTTCATCTTCGCGATCCGCGCATCGCCATCCGCTGGGCTCTTCCACTCCTTATTCGACGTCCGCTTCTTGCGCTTGCGATCCAACCGCGCCAAGTCTTCGCGCGTCGGTGTCGCGATACCCGAGGCCTTCGCCAGCCCCCGCAGAAACTCCTCGTAACTCTCGCCCGTCTCCCGCCGCACAATCGAGCGCATCGCCGCGTTCGCCTCCAGCGTCGTCGCATCAATCGCGATCCGCTGGCCTTTCAGCAACCCACGATCGGCCAGCACCCCCAACACCCAACCGAATACTTCGCGATGCGTGTCCAGATCGATCAGCCGCCGCGTGCGCGAAATCGTCGAGTGATCCGGCGTGTACTCGTCCAGCGCGATGCCCACGAAACGCCGCAGGGCCAGCGAGTCCGCCAGCCGCCAGGCAATGCCGCGCTCCGCCCCGATGCCCTCGAAATACCCGATCAGCAACGCCCGAAAGTAAATCCCCGGCGTCAGCGACGGACGCCCATTCTTCTCGGCATAAAACTTCGCGCACCGGGTCTCGACAAACTCGTCGAAGCGCTCGGCCTCCAGCAACTCATTCAAACGCTGATAGAACGGATGCCCCGGAGCCGATGCCAACTCCGCATGCGCGATCCACAAATCTTCTTGTTTCTCCCGCTGCTTGCGCGTCCCCATCGCCATGCGCCGATTCTACAAACCAAGCCTGTGGATACCTCAACACTTTCTGCTCACGAATCCGAACTTGCACCACGGGCTGCTAGGGCTTCTGCTGTCTGGAATCCTGAATGTCTAGCTGCATAATCTGCGGCGTAGTCTGTGGCGCTTCAACG
>JBAUEX010000162.1:0-2209 GCA_049678845.1 Candidatus Acidiferrales bacterium | reverse complement strand
TGCACGCCGTGCATGTCCACGCCCGCCTTGAAAATATCGGAGTTCCGCGCGAGGCCCATCGCCGTCAAAAAGCCGCCGTAAGAACCGCCCCAGAGGCCGATTTTGTCGCGATCGACGATGGGAAGATTTTGCAAATACTTTCCGGCGGCGACAATGTCTCTATATTCGGAAGCGCCGCGCCATCCTCCATCGGCTGGTTCGCGAAACGCGCGGCCGTACATGATGCCGGTGCGATAGTTCACCGAGAGCACGACAAATCCCAGGCTCGCCAAGTACTGATTCTCGGCGTAAGCGTTGTGGTAGTACTGCATGGGATGGAAGCCAAGCATCATCTGGCGCATCGAGCCGCCGTGCATGAACACTAGACCTGGACCCGCAGCCGTTCTTCCATGCGGAACGAAAAGTTGGCCGTGAATTTCAAGTCCATCCCCGCTCTGGAATATCACTTGTTGGGGCGTGACGAGCTGGCCCGATGGAAAATCCGACGGCAGTTCTTCGCGGGCAATCATTTCGCGGCCACGATCGGTGATTCGGTATGGCATCGCGGGTGAAGTGGCGCTCGAACCGAGGCAAAACACAAATTTGCCGTCACCTGTCGCTGCGGGAGCCCATTCGATTGTTCCGCCTTTCGTCAACGCTTGCGGCGTACCGCCATCGACGCTGACTTTCCAAATGTGCCGGCGGTCCACGTCATTTTGATTCGAGTCGTAGAACAGTGTCTTGCCGTCGAAGCTAAGCGTGACGTCCTTCGTATCGAAATCACCAGGAGTAAGCAACATGGCATCGCCACCGTTGGCGGAAATGGAATAGAGGTGATTGCGGCCGTCCCTTTCCGAGGTGAATACAATGCGATTGTTCGCGGCGAAATGGAAGGACTCGCCTTCCGTCAAATTCGGAATGGAATCATCCAGGGTATCCCCGCTGCGCCACACTTGACGCGCCGATCCGGTGGCAGGATCGCCAACCCAGATGGACCAGGGCTGCGGCCGCAATGGAATCAGCGGCAGACCGCGTTCGAGGCCGTTCGTTTTGACGTATGCGATTCTCGTGCCGTCGGGCGACCATCGAGGAGAACTGTCACGGTCGACGCTTGGGTGAAGGTACTCCAGCGCGCTCTTATTGAAATCATAGATGGCGATGAAATTGTGATCGCCGCGCTCGCTGGTGAAGGCGATCTCGCGCCCATCGGGAGACCACCGCGGGTCAAGATTATCCCCGCGCACGTAGCAGAGTTCCTTGACGGGCGTCGCGCCTGAAATTGGCGCGATCCAAATTTTGTCGCGCGCCGGCCACACGACTGTTTGACCGTCCGGCGAAATCGCGATGTCCTCGCAACCTTCACGGGCGCAATCCATGTCGCCAAGAAGGTGCGGCTGACCGGTGTCCACGTCGGCGGCCCACACTTGTTGATCGGGTTTCTGCACACTGTTGGTGGGATCCGCGACTTCGCCGGTGCTATTCGTTTCACTGCCTCGCGCGTAAACAATTGTCTTGCCGTCCGGCGTCAAACGCAGACTGGCAATCGCTTGCCCATCGTCCTCGGTATAGCGCGTCACCTGGCGCACCTTGAAATCGGGGCCCTCGGCGACGAACACATTGCGAACGCCGCGAATGTCGAACACCCACGCGATGCGCTCGCCATTGCGCGCCGCGACAAGCTCATCGGGAAACGGAGAGCTCATCACCTGCTCGAGCGTAAACCCGGATGGCGCGGCATCCACCGCGGCGCAAAGTACAAGTACGAAACAAAACACAGCACCAGCTATGAATGCCGCGCGCATTTCGCCCAAATACGAATCACGATTCATGGGAGCCCCCGAGATGAAATTTGCCCGTGAATGATACGCCCGCGAGGTGGCAAATAAAAGGCGCGATTAGGCGGATGGGCTGCCAAGAAAAGAGTAGTGCGGCTTAGTGCAGAAAGGGACCCTGCGGCTCGGCAGCCGTGCCGACCGTCGGCAGAAAATCCGTTAGGACCACGTCGATGCGCCGCACGGCTTCATCAACGCCACGCAGCCGTTCGTTCCGGTCGTCCAGTGTCGCCGATTGCTCGATCAAGCTCAGCGCACCGCGAATGCGATAGTTCATTTCCGCAATGAGCTGCATTCTTTCTTTCGCTCTGGCGTAAACCTGATTTTCGTAGCTCGCCGACAGAAAGAACAGTATCAGCAGCGCCCCGATGAGCCCAATCGCCAGGTAAGTAAATAAC
>JBAUEX010000161.1:0-3149 GCA_049678845.1 Candidatus Acidiferrales bacterium | reverse complement strand
ACGGGACTGGGTCTGGCGACCGTATCTGGCGTGGTGAATCAGAGCAATGGCGGCATTTGGGTGGATTCGGAACCCGGAAGAGGCACGCGGTTTGAAATTTATTTGCCGCGAGTGGAAGCACCCTTGGCGTTAGGGTGCACAGAGAAGCAACCGGCGAACGGCTGCAAACGATCCGCGACGGTGCTGATTGCCGAGGACGAAGAGGCCGTGCTGGAACTCGCGTCGGAGTTTCTGAAAACGGCAGGCTACAACGTGCTTACCGCGAAAAATGGCGCGGAGGCGCTGGCGATCGCGCAAGACTTGCAACAACCCATTCATGCGCTGGTGACCGACATTGTGCTGCCGAAACTGCGCGGACCGGAACTTGCGGAGCGAGTTAAGCGCGTCCGTCCTGCCGTGAAGATTGTCTATATGTCCGGCTACCTGGAACATGACAGGGAAGCTGGGCAACTGCTCGAAGAGGCAGCGTTCCTGCAGAAACCGTATACTCGCGACGCGCTGGTCGCCAAAGTGGACGAAATTCTGCGCCGGCGTACACGCGCAACGCAAAAACAAGACTCGGCGACTCTGGTTTCTGCAGATTGATGAAGTTCTTGTAAAACCTGTCTGCCCAATCAACTCAAATTCCTTAGCGCGAATTCATGCTCCGAGCTGGTGCCTGGCCGCAGCCAGTTGCGTGGCCGTCATGACAGTCCGGCAAAAACCTTCCTGTGTGGGAGCGGTGCTTGCCAAATGCCGGGCCGAATTCGCGGGCGAGCCACGCCTCTTGCGCGCCTTGAAGAGATGCGCCGCCAGAACGATCGCGAGAGCAACCATTGCGCGCCACTGGCCAATGACAAGCGCGGTGCCCGTAAGAGCCACTTGGAATCCGGTGTAAATCGGATGGCGAATGCGCGCGTTAGGCCCGGTGCGAATCAATACATGATCCTTCTTCAGCGTTACGATGCCAGACCAGTTGCCTGCGAGATGGACGCGGGCCCAGGTTCCCAACCACCGGAGAGAAACTTAAACGCCACCAAAAGCACAAGAATCCGGAAAAGACGCGAGGCAAAACTCTCTTTCTGCTTCGCGCGCTTGGCCATGAACGCCATCGCGTACCAGTAAAGGAGAGAAGCCATCCGCAGCCAGTCAATGAGGGAGCCGATTGATCTCATCGATTTCGCACCGTAGGAGATTTTTCGACAGGACGCAAGCGCACCGCCGCGCGCTTCAAACGCTCCACTGGACTCGCGACGAGTCCGGAATCGCTACGAAACCCGTCTTCAACAAAGGGTCAGGGGTGACCTCGAGACGGCCCGTTTGTCGGCGCGATTGCGGCTACGGCTGGGGGTTCTTCTGCGGCTCCTGGTCCGGCGCTTGGGGAGTCAACGTGAAGGCGACGCCGCGCTTCCAATTCATGTCGACGGTCTTCTGCAGATCGAGCTGGTCGATGGAAATACTCGACTGGATTTGATACGTGGTGATGTAGAAGAGACGATCGTTCAAGAGCCAGTAGCTCGTCACGCCGAAAACCGTGCCGTCCTTCAACACAAGATTGACGACGGGCTGAACCACTTCAGATGCGTTGGCCGATGGCGGCGCTTCCTCCGGTACAGGGAGAGGTTCGGGTCCAAAGGCGTACGACGGCGCGTAGTTCGTATTCGGCAGATAGTCTCCGAACGCGGGCGACAAATTCTCGACAGGAGGCAGGAACAGAAAACTCGATCCGTACGGAGCAAAGTTGTAGCCGCCGTACCAGGGGCCGTAAAGGCCGTAAGGTCGGAACGCGCCGAAGCCGAAAGGCGAAAAATTAACGGGCGACAAGAAGCAATTTTGGAAGAAGTCGTTGAAAATGCAAGTCGAGCCAAAACCGAACGGCGAGAAGCCGAATGGGCCGAGGAAGCCGAAGAATATGGACGGCCCAAAGCCGTCATTGTCGAAATCGCCGTCACCATCCAGCAGCACGCCGCCGCCAAACCCGCAGCGAGCGAAGGTGTTGATGCAAGGATGCGGAGGCGTGGCATTCGTACCTCCAAACGCCGTGAACGGAGTGATTGGCCGGCCCGTGCGCGGCTCGACAGCCGTGCCCGCAAAGGGCGGCCGCACGGGCAGCAGACGGCTCCTCGGCGGCAGCGGACCCACTAGGATTGGTCTGGGCGCAGGCGTCTCGAGGCGCGGCACTCGGAGCAGGGGCGCAACGAATTGTCCGCCGAGCATTGGCCGTACTGGGGACGCCGCGGGACGTACCATTACTGGCGCGATCGGCCGGGAAATTGGCATTCGTGAAATGGGAATCGCAGTGGGTCGCGCTATGGGCATTTGGCCAGGTCCACGAAAAGCGCCCGGGATTTGCATCGGCGAGGGCGACGGTATTGACATCGGGCGAATCGGCGACGGCGGCTGCATCACGGCAGGGCGAATAGGCTGCGGCGCGGGCACGGTTACGGGACGCGGCGCTGCAGCAGCGGGCGGTGTGGCAACACGCTGTCGCGTCTGTTGCTGCGGCGGCGCTTCCCACAGATAATTCCCTGCCGCGAAAGGACGCGCGCCAGTTGGCGCACTCGTATTCACGAGCCCCGAAGGTGCGCCCAAGAAAATCGTGCGGGCAGCGCCTTCAACAGGCCGCACGGCGGCAGGAGGCGCAACGAACGTGTTGCCCGTAAAATTTCTGCGCCGCACAAGACCAGCAGTTCCCGAGCTGTGACCGCTGCTCGAAGAACTTCCCGCCGAAGAAACGGTGCCCCCGCCTCCGGAATGCGTCGAAACACCGAATCCGGCGTAGGGGCCTCCACTATGAACGCTGCTGCTATGAAGTCCTCCGCCGCCACGCGAGCTTCCAAGATGCGATCCACCGCTGGCGTGCGAACCGCCATGCGAACTGCCGCGCTGGGCGAAAACTGCAGGAGCAAACGCGTTGAAGCAAAGACACGTCGCGCAAATCAGGGTGGCTCTGAAAATGGACTTCGGGACGGCTGGGTTCACGACCGTCTCCCCCTTTACCCTGAGAGTCGACGCCCAAAGGGTTTACCCTAAGGCGTTGTGCCCGAGGGCCCACAGGCGCGCTCGGCGCTTCGCGGGCAACTGCTACTAGTATATGAGACAGCTCGCAGAACGAAAAGGTTGCAAAAATCCGCGGCAGTGACTCATTTTGAGCTTTAGCCCCCCAATCC
>JBAUEX010000160.1:0-31427 GCA_049678845.1 Candidatus Acidiferrales bacterium | reverse complement strand
TGAACGCTTCATAGCAGGAGAAAAAGCCGTGCCGGCCCGTCAAAAGGTAACCTTCCAGCCAGCCCTGGCACATATGCTCGCTGAGGACTTCCATCACGCGGCCATTTGCTGAAAGGTGCTCGTCGGTCGCCAGGATCGGTTCCATGAAGACTTTGTCGGTTGCGTCATACAATGCATCCAGGCGGTTCGAGGCAGTCTCGTCGGGACCCCATACGCGAAAGTTTTTGGGTCCGGCATTCAGTTTCATGATGTCCCGCAAGAATTTTCCCAGGACGCGAGTCCCTTCTACGAACTTTGTCCCAGGTTTCGCAAAATCGATCGCGTAATCGCGGAAATCCGGAAGGACCAGGTCCTTTAGTAACAAGCCGCCATTGGCATGCGGGTTCGCGCCCATTCTGCGGTTGCCCTCCGGCGCAAGCTCCTTCAATTCCGGGACCAGTTCACCTTTTTCATCGAAGAGCTCCTCGGGCTTGTAGCTCTTCATCCAATCTTCCAGGATTTTCAAATGTCCAGGACGTGATGCGAAGTCTGTAATCGGAACTTGGTGCGCCCGCCACGTATCTTCGACCGGTTTTCCGTCCACCATTTTGGGGCCCGTCCATCCTTTCGGCGTTCGAAGAATAATCATCGGCCCTTCCGGCGCGCCGGTGGATTTGCCCGCTCGTGCGTCGCGCTGAATCGAGCGGATTTCTTGAATCACTGTGTCGAGCGTGTGCGCCATCAGTTGGTGCATGCTCTGCGGTTCACGGCCTTCCACAAAGTATGGCTTGTATCCGTATCCTGTGAAAAGGTGAGTTAACTGCGCGTCCTCCATGCGGCCCAGCACCGTTGGGTTGGCAATTTTGTAACCGTTCAGGTGCAGGATGGGAAGAACAGCGCCGTCGCGCGCGGGATTCAGGAACTTGTTCGAATGCCAACTAGCAGCCAGCGGCCCTGTTTCCGCTTCGCCATCGCCGACCACGCAGCAGACCAAGAGATCAGGATTATCAAATGCGGCGCCGTAGGCGTGCGCAATCGAATAGCCCAGTTCGCCACCTTCATGAATCGAGCCTGGCGTCTCGGGAGCGACATGGCTCGGAATGCCTCCTGGAAATGAGAATTGTTTGAACAGCTTTTGCATGCCGTCTTCTGTCTGTGAAATGTTCGGATAGAACTCGCTGTATGTGCCTTCTAGAAATGTGTTTCCCACCAAGCCCGGCCCTCCATGTCCAGGTCCGGTGATATAGATGACGTTCAGATCGTGCTTCTTGATGAGACGATTGAAATGAACATAGATGAAGTTCAATCCGGGTGTCGTGCCCCAATGACCCAGTAGACGCGGCTTGATATGTTCGAGCTGTAACGGTTCGCGCAGAAGAGGATTCTTCAGGAGATAGATCTGCCCGACGGAAACGTAATTTGCCGCGCGCCAATACGCGTGCATCTTGCGCAGCTCTTCGGAGGACAGTGGCTGCTTGGATTCAGAGGGAATTGCCGATCCTGCCGAAGCCATAGAGATGATCTCCCATTTGGAGTCAAGCGCCCGTGCCGGACTACCGAGCGATTCCAATCATATCGCAATTGCTTTGCAATGGCGGAGTCGCCACCCACTCTCGACTATCCGCATTCGCCGATGACCGCGGTGTGACGGGTATCACGCGCGCCCGTGAGCCCTGTCACTTGCGAAAAAGAGCTTTCGAGGCCCGCTTACACGAAAAAGAGGAGCGGCCAACGGTAGATGAGGGCGCCAGAGGCTTCAGGGAATTGTTCCGCGCCGCGACAGGTGTAGGGTGGGGCGCGGTTCCTATAAAGAAGGATGTTTTACGAAGTCGGCGACAAATCATGCTGAGGCGGCTGTACCTCCGCCCACCATCTTACGTATCGCTGTAAAAATAATCCATTCCGGCGCTCGCTTCGTTCGTGTATGTCTGATGGAACGGAATCTGGTCTAAAAAAGGGGGGGGCATTTCACCCGTGCTTCTCGTCCCCGGGGGAAGCAACGAAGACCAGAGACGCCAAGTAAACTACGATCCCCAGCCCGATTAAGGATGCGCCCACGAAAGCGAAGAGCACGAACGAGAGCGGATGAAACCACAGAAGACTGGCTATCTCGACGAGCAGGCCCAAGATGATTAGGGCACTTGAAACTCGAAGCAACCACTTGAATTCAAGATTCCGGAATGTCATTGGCCAGGCCTCCAGAATTTTACATGGTCCAGCGCGCCTACGTTGTGCACCGTATCGTGACAGCCGCTTGAAATGCAGGACATCTGATCAGACTTGAGTGCATCCATGGCGGCGCTGTGGATGGCATTTCCCTCGAAGTCGCGAGCGCCCGCGTGGCAGTGCAGACACTGGTTGTTGTCGTATCCGCCCGGAATCCGAATCGTTGCCGGCGGTGTGCTTATGTACTGCATATAAATGCGCGTCAACCCCCGCATCTTGTCTTTCAGTGGACCGTAGATGGAGTAATCGGCGTGGCACGCGTAACAGGCCATATCCGCCGGAACCCTATGGTTTTGAAAGTGCTGCGCGGGAAGATAACTGGGGTCGTCGACATAGAGGCTGCGGGCGTAGGGCGCCATGGCGTGACAGGAAGTGCAGAATTGTGTTTGCTCGGAGCGCTGCATGTGGATGTTCATGCCTCCGACGATGCACAGAGCCGGAAGAACACATAGCCCGACGAAAGCGACGATTTTCCACCCGGTAGTCTTGGTTACAGAGGGCCGGATCAAAAAGATGCAGGCGAGTACGATGCTAAGAATGATCTGGGAAATAAGAATTTGAGTCACAAGGTTTCCTCGCGCGCAGGCAGGCTTTTCTTCTGGCCGCCTGAAGACCCTATTTCTTTTTTCCCAGGTCGCGGATGAACGCTACCAACTGCTTGATCTGGTCGTCGGTCAGCTTGCCTTTGTATGCCGGCATGGTCTTGCCCATGCCGTTGGTGATAACGCCATTGAGGTCCGCGTCCGTTTTTTTCTGCACTTCATCCGACCGCAGGTCCTTCGCGCCCAATTTTTTGCCCATTGCTGAACTGCCGCTTCCGTCTGGCGCGTGGCACACGGCGCACTTGGTCTTATAGAGGCTCGCTGCGTCATCCGCGCGGGTGACGGCACTGAATGCAAACAAAAATGCCATTGCCCAGAACAATGCCTTACCGATCCGAAGCGATGAATTCATTTAACCCAACCTCCTTGATGTGACGAACCATATCGTACCTCGACCCATTGTGAGCTAGAACAAATATCGTACCGAGAACGTGAGGTTGTTCCCATTGAAATCCTGCAGCGGAAGCGGGACCAGCCCGATTGGATTAGCCACCCCGTGATCATTATATCCGTAGTAGTTCCACGCGGTCTTGTAGCTCAACCCCCGATAGACATCAATCGTCAGGCTCGCGGAAGGTTTGAGATAGTTGAAGTCGAGCGGTCCGGTGGGCTGAAGCGCGTTGAGGAAGAGGGTATTCCCGCGAGCGATGGTTCCCGAGTATCCCAGAGCAGCAGTAACGCGCTTGACAGGCTTCCACATCATGTGGCCATAGGCAAAATGATCCGTGTTCGTGTAGGACGAAAGCGCGCCGAGGGGACCCGTCGCTCCCGCCACGGGGCACGGAGCCGTAAATACGGCGGAGCCTGGCTCGGCAAAACAAATGTCCGTCTGAATGGAGATGTCCATATAGCTGTAGCCGAAGTCAATCCACAAACGGGAACTTGGCGCCAGAGTCGTATCGAAGCTATACGTCCGCCCGTGCTCCAGATTGTTTACGGTGAGCACATTGTCGCGGTTTTCGTGAATGTCAATCGCGCCAACGAGGGTCGCCCATTGCTTCGGCGTGTAGGTCGCATGGATCTTATAGCTTTGGATTTGCCTGGGGCTTATCCGCGTAAAGGAATTGTCGTTGTATCCGAACATGAAGTCTGCGCCGATCCGAAACGTGTCCGTGGGGCGCGCCGAGACACCCAAGAGCAGTGCGTTTTCGTGGATGTCGGTGATATTCCGAGAGGTGTCGTTGCCTACCTCCGGTACCGGAGCGTTCGGCGAGCCCTCTACGATTGAGCCATCCGGATTCATCGTACACACGGCGGGCAGAGCGCCGCCAACCAAGGCGCAATCTCCGCGCGCAGCCAGAAAATCATTCCCGGCATTTCCGGTGGCCCCTCCGGGGAAATAAATTTCGCTTGTGTCAAATGTGGCATTGAAATCGGAGATCGTGCGATCCGTGTACACGTACCCAATGTGTGCGTCAATTCGCGGCGTAATCTCGTATTGGACCTCGATCGTATTCGTCTTTAGGTTCTGCCCCAGAAAACGTGAAACTAATTCGTTCGTTACATCGGCCAGTGATCCGGAGGCATGCTGCGGGCAGTTCGGCCCATTGTAGGGAGCGGTGGGGCAAACCGTGGCGAAGTTTGCGGGGTTGACCTGTGCGATCGGAAGCAACATACCCGCTTGCCCCGGTACCGCTGGAGGAGTTGCAAACAGATTTGTATTGGCCGTGGCCCACATGCTGGGAATGCGCCAATTGTCGTATCGAAATTCGTCCACAACGTGCAGCCGGTCGGTCACGCGATAATCCCCGGCCCAATCCGCGTTTATCGAGACACGCTTGGCGTTCGCGGGACCTGCGACGGTACTCCCTCGAGTGACGGTCCGGCTGGTCCAGCCGTTGACGACCTCATTGAAATCGAGAGTCGAATTGCTGTCACTGCTGTAGCCCAACGAGCCGGACATCACGAGGTCTTTGAAATAGCTGGACTGAAAGCTAAGCCGTTCGGTGGGAAACGAGCCCCGCGGACGTCCTACGCGACTGTAGGCCAGGAATCCACTGCAATTCGCATTCGCCGTCGGTGGCGTCGTCGTGGCGTTCGTCACCGGACTGGCGCAGGGCGTGTTCCCTTTGGTATTGAAAATAATACCCAAGTCGGCCGGAGTGCCGTTGGAAAGTACAAAGGGGAAATTCTGATCGGTTACCGTGCTGTCTTGCTTGAAGTAGCTCAGCAATTCGTCGAACGAAATGGTCGTTTTGGGCAGGAAGCGGTAGTCCACTCCAAGACGATACGCGTTGGTAGTGTATCGAAAGTTCTCCGCCAGCAGAGGTTCCGTTCCGCCGTCCAGCGTGGTGAACCCTGGGCCTTCGTTGACGTTTCGGGAATAGCCCAGACGGAAACGCAGCCGGGACTCGGGAAACAGCGTGAGATCATAATCCTGCATCCGGCGCACCAGGTCCATGGAATGCGGCGAATTGGCAAGGGCAAGAGCGGGAACCGAACTTGCCGGGTTCAATGGATTTGCCAGCAGATTGTAATTCCAGAAGTTTTTGTCGCGCCGGAACATCGCGCGGAAGTCGTACAACTTGTTCTTTTCGATGCGCAGCCGCGTCACATCGTTCGGATCACCGCCGTATCCGAAGTTGCTGAACGTAAGGCTGTCGAAAAAAAAGCCCTTATTGTCCACCGAACGCATGTCCAGCGTGTAATCGAACAGCCGAAAGCCGGAACCGAGGTTCTCAAATGTATCGTAATTGTTTATGTTCCCGTCGATGGAGCTGTCCCGGTAACCGAATTCAATGCTCTGTCGAACATTGTAATCGCCCGATTTCATCCCTTCATCGGAAGAGGTTGAATCGGTCTGCTGCGCCGCCTGTTGGGTCTGCTGCGCGCGCGCCGGAAAGGCGAACAACAACGCGACAACCAGAGCCGTCCAGCCCAGCGCGGACTCTCCAATCCGAATTCTCATGGAAGGTCACCCCACGACTTCCCGTGGCTTCGATCCAGTGCGTGTTCGCCGGTTTGACATCGTGAGCGCATGTCGATGCCTATTTGAAAAAGTCTTTGTCAAAATTCGAACCATGGATTTGCGTGTGGCATAGCGTGCAAGCCTGGAATTGAGCCGCCTGATTATGAAACGAAGGTGCTCCGGGTGCGTTTGCGAACGATGTTGTGTGGCACTGGAGGCACAGGAGATTCACGTTGCTCAGTTTCATCAGGTGAGGATTCGGGGAACCGTGCGGAGTGTGGCATGACTCGCAGCCTTCCACTTTTACGACCTCATGCTCGAAGACGAACGGGCCCTGCTTGTCCGCGTGACACTTATAGCAGACCGCATCTTGCGCGGCCGAAGTGCGAAGCTGGTGCGGCCCGGCTGTTCCATGGGGATTGTGACAGTCGGTGCACTGCAACAGTCCTTCATTCACGCGATGGTGAAACGGCATGGCAAACTGCGCTTTCTGCTGCACGTGGCAGGAATAACAAAGTTCAGGTTGCGCTTTGACCAGCAAGAACTCCGCCTGTTTCGCGTGGTGAGGAGAATGGCACGAAGTGCAGGACACATCATTCTTGGCATGCAATGAGTTGATTGCCTGCATGTGTTGCGTGCCGGAGGCGTGACAGACCAGACATCGCTGGTTGATCTCTTTCGCCGGCGCTTTTTCGAATAGGAAGAGCTTCGATGTATCGCTGGGGTCCGCAACGTGGCTGGCGGCCGCACCGTGACACGCCTCGCATCCCTGGTGAGACGGGCCTTCCTGGGTGTTTAGCGTCGTTTTCCAGTGCGGTGAATTCTCCCAGGATTTGTACTCGTCTTCGTGGCAGGTTTTGCAAGCTTCCGCACCGGCGTAATCCGAGGCTTTCGTTTCCGGTTTGCTGGGCGCACTGTTTTCCTGGACCGCCCCATGCGGATCAGCGCTCGCCGACGTTTGCTGTGGCTGCGCCAGGACGAAAGCCGATAGCAGACCTAGCGCAACGAGCAAGCCCGAACCTTTGGAAAACGCGAAAGCTCGCATCGAACTTCCCCCAGTCGCTGCCGACATCACGTATCCCGCTTCCAACGGGCTGCCGTAGACAAAGTGCGGTCCCGCGAACAGTACAATTCACCCTTACGGAGTGTCTGAGCACTATTGCACAATTTCAACTCTTTTCTTGAATCGCAACTCCCATGGCCCATAACGAAACTGATCATCGCGCTGTACTCTTAGGGTCTCCGTTTTTCCAAGGTTAGCCTGCTTGGAATCCTCTACTTTGGAAGTGACAACAGTTACGACTCGATGTGACACACGTCACAGCAGCGCTATTGCGGAAAGCGCATAGTCAAAGACGGGTGGATGGATGGGTTGCCATGCAAAAAGATGAGAGGGATCTCCTGGGAGTTCTCAAAGACGAACTTGCATTCCTGGAGGGCGGCGGATATGCGCGTTCGCCCGGCACGGCGTGGAGACCGATTTTTATTTTTGAGGATTCTCCCTCGTGTATGAATCACGGCCACAGGAATGATCCGGCATCGTGCAGCGACTGCGTGCTCATGCAATTTGTGCCGCTCGAGCTTCGCTCGGCTCCAATACCCTGCCGGCACATTCGGCTGAACGCTGTCGGTGAAACGCTCGATTCGCTCTATCGATACGGCGATGAGCACGAGATTGAAGAAACGGTAGTCCAATGGCTGCAAGCCACAATCTCCCCGTTGGAAGAAGAGCGAAGAGCTTTTGGTGGCGCTGAAGGAAAGCCTGCGCTTCAGGAGGGGAATGCGATGAAGGGAGCCGCACTATTTCAGAATGTTCGTCCAAAGTGTGCCAATCCTGCGTGCGCGGCTGAATTTCAGTGGGTCGGTGGCGGAAAATTCTTCCGTTTTCGCTCTGATCCGGCCGCGACGAATGAAAATAAGCTCGCGGCGGGCTCATCAGACCATCTTTCCCACGTGAAACATTTCTGGCTTTGTCAACGCTGTTCCGGGATTTTCACTCTCGTAGAGGAAAAGGATTCGGGCGTCGTTCTAAGGCTGCTCGGGATTGAGCTCGCGATCGACGAAGCGAAAAAGGTGTGGAAGGCAGTGTCCTAGCTTGTTCGCAAACCCTTTCATCGATTGCGCAGACCTCGTCACGCATACGGCGAAATCGCGCGTTACAACTCCGGGTGTGGTTCGAGAACATAGTTCGCGCGCGAGGCGCGCTCGTTTTTCTTACCGGCATGTCGTTTTGCAGCGCGTTGCCTTTTCTTGGTTGCGGTGATTCGACTTCTGTTCTTTCTCATGGAGTCATTCTTTGCCATTTCTCCCTCCTCGGGCCCCTCGAAGTGCTGTTATTTCATGGACTGAGACAACTATCACGCCCTAGGGTGGCCAATTTGTATCACACGCCGCTGGGGGTGCCGGTGACGTGACTCACGTTGGTGCGTGACCTTCGTCACCGCCCCGTTTCTTGCTTCAGACTATTTTCGGTTTAGGCGGGAGGCGGGACATGAAGACCATCGAAGCAGGCACCCGAATTACTCTGAAAAATATATTGTTCCTTACTGATTTCTCCGAACCCTCCGAAGCGGCTTTGCCGTTTGCAGCCGAAATCGCGCGGGCCTATGGAGCCAAAACGTTTGCGTTGCATGTCCTGCGTCCTGATCCGTTGCTCTATGCAACGCCCGCATCGGTCGGTCTCGCCACGGAAGCGCAGGAGGAAAGCGCAAAGGCAGAAATGCAGCGGGTCGGCTCGCATCTCGCGGGCATGCCGCACGAAACGATGATGGAATGGGGAATCGGAATGTGGCCGACGATTCTGCGGGCGATCAAAGAGAACCATATCGACCTTATTGTGCTCGGAACGCATGGCCGCACAGGCACAGAAAAGCTTCTACTTGGCTCGGTTGCCGAGGAAATCTTCCGCCGTTCACCTGTACCGGTGCTTACAATCGGCCCCGGGGTGCCCAACCGCGTGCATACCGGGGCTCGTTTTCGTCGCGTTCTTTTCGCGACGGACTTCTCATCTCATTCCTTGGCCGCGTGGCCTTTCGCGCTTTCTTTCGCGCAGGAGAACCAGGCGCGGCTGGTCCTGCTTCACGTTGCGCCCAAGGCCAATGGCAAAGAGAAGTTCGGCGAAATTGCCGCTGCGGGTCCGCTGGCACGGCTCAACGCCCTGCTTGAAAAGGACGCGGGTCTCTGGTGCCACCCCGAGGCAACTGTGGAGTACGGAGATCCTGGCACCGGGATTCTCGAGACGGCCAAAGAACGCGACGCGGATTTGATTGTCCTTGGTATCCGAAACACTGCCGATCACCTCGGCGCGGCAACGCACCTCGAACGTGCCACGGCGCATAAAGTTGTTGCGCACGCGCGATGCCCCGTCTTGACTGTGCGCGAGTAGAGAAGAAGTTGAACTGCGCTTGCTGGACCAGCTGGTAGGCAGCCTACAGGCTGGGTCGCGCGCGGGCAGGCCGAGCTTACTGATTGCCGCCATCACTCCACTTGGAATAATCCTTGGTGATAGTATCAGCGCATGTGCGTTGAAATGTGTCCAGGACGTAATCCCTGCGCTCCGCGCGAATGCCACGGCCTCAATGTCCTTCTTAATCGCCATAAATTGAAACCGCGTTCCCTGACCGTGCGTCTTGTCCAATTTACGCGTGTTGGCGGTATAGGTGGCGGGTGCCCGTCAGCTCAAAGGGATTTCTGATACTCGGGAGGAAATGCCATGGTTCAAATCATCCGGCGTTCTACTGGCCTTTGGATTTCTCTGGCTGTTGTGTTCTGCTTCGCGCTCGGCGCGACGGCACAGGTCAGCCCTGATCTGTTTTCTGGCTTGCAATGGCGCAACATCGGTCCGTATCACGGCGGACGCATCGCGTCGGTCTCCGGCGTCATCGGAGAACCCGGGACCTTTTATGTCGGCCTGCCGCAAGGCGGGATCTGGAAAACAACCAGCGGCGGTATGACGTGGTATCCGATATTTGACCAGATGACGGAGGTTGATAGCATTGGCGCCATCCAAGTCGCTCCTTCGGACGCTAACATCATTTACGCCGGGAGCGGCGATGCGGTGTCGAGTCCAATGACCGGCACCGACGGTAATGGCATGTACAAGTCGGCGGATGCCGGCAAAACCTGGACACACATCGGTCTCGAGGGGACCACCAGGATCCCGAAGATCATTGTCGATCCCAAGGACCCGAATATCGTGATTGTCGCCGCCATGGGCGGTACCACCGGCACGCAACGCGGCATCTTTCGCACCGGTGACGGTGGTCAGACTTGGACCAACGTGTTGCACCCTGACAATGAGACCGGCGGCCGCGATCTTTCTTCACCCTTTGACGACCCAAGCGTGATATTTGCGACCACCGAAGCGGAAACCAGAGAAGTCCCTCCGGGCCGCGCCGGCGCGGGTCCGGGTGCCGAAGCACCCAGCCACACCAAGCTTTACAAGTCCCTCGACGAAGGCAAGACCTGGACGGAAGTCACGTCGAACCCGTTGACCACTGGGCGCCTCGCCGTGGCCGTGGCCATGCATACGAACGGACAACGCATTTACATCGTGGGCGCCCCGAAGCCGAATGCCTCCGGACTTTTCCGCTCGGACGATCAGGGTGCCACCTGGAAGCACATGGCGGGCGACGATACGCGCATAGGCGGCAGGGACTATATCTGCGGAGTCTGGGCGGACACCGAGAATCCCGACGTAGTCTACACACTGAGCACGGCGGCGTATAAGTCGACCGACGGCGGCGAGACGTTCGTCCCCTTCAAGGGCGCTCCGGGCGGCGAAGACATGCACGACATCTGGATTGATCCAACAAACGGCAAGCGGATGCTGTTTGGCGTCGATCAGGGCGCAGCTATTACTTTTGACGGTGGACTTACGTGGAGCAGCTATTACGCCTTGCCGGTCGCGCAGGTCTATCACATCTCCACCGACAACCGGTATCCCTATTGGGTCCTGGGTTCGCAGCAGGACACCGGCGCGGTGATGACCCGCACGCGCGGCGATGTGGGTACGGTCTCAGAGGTCGATTGGATGCCATTGCCTTCTTCCGAGTTCGGAACGCTTACAGCTGATCCTCTCGATCCCAATATCATCTACGGCGTCGGCTACGGCGCCGCAGGGGGTGGCAGCGGTTTGGTGAAAATCAACTTGGCGACGGGTCAATGGGAAAACGTTGCGCCGAATTTTGGAGCGGATGCAGCCAAGTACCGTTCGAGCCGGGACGCCTGGCGGAGAATCGACCCCTTCGACCCGCATGCGATCTATACCGACATGCAGTGTTTGCTGGTGTCGCGCGATCAGGCTCATTCCTGGAAGTCTTTCAGCCCGGACCTTACCGTGGAGAAGGGCAAACCGCAGGTTCCTTGCGGCACGCCGATACCGCCCGCAGCGGCTGCTGCGGCGCCTGCTGCCGGTGAACGCGGCGGCCCCCCACCGATCGTCATCAATGACTTTGCCATCTCGACCCGCCGGAAGGGCGTCTTCTGGACGGTCAGCAGCAATGGACAGATCTACAACACGATGGACGACGGTGCGCACTGGAACAATGTGAGCAATATTCCAGACGCCACGAATGTCGTCTTCAACACCATTGAAGCGGGCCACTCCGACGTCAGTACTGCCTATATCTCCGGCAGGGCGCACGGTAACGGACCGCCTACAGCCCGAGGCCCAGAATTCCCCGGCCCTAATATCCCGTTGATCTGGCGCACGCACGACGGCGGCAAGACCTGGTCGAAGATCGTCAACGGATTGCCCAGCGACCAGCCTACGGGAAGCTGGGTGAACGTGATCCGGGAGGATCCGAAACAGAAGGGCTTGCTCTTTGCCGGCACCGAGACCACGGTATATGTCTCCTTTGATGATGGCGCGCATTGGCAGTCGCTGCGACAGAATCTGCCCACCACCTCGATCCGCGACATGGTGTTTCACACCGACGATCACATGAGCGATCTGCTGATTGGAACCTACGGCCGCGGTTTCTATGTTCTGGACGACACTACCCCGTTGCGCGAGATTGCTGCCAAGTCTCAGGCGATCGCGGCCGCGCCGGTCTATTTTTTCAAGCCTGGTGATGCCATCCGTGCCCGTGTCAGCGATAACTGGGACCAGCCCTTCAATCCCGAATTGCCGCACGCGCCCAACCCGCCTTACGGCGCCATCCTCTATTACCACCTGAGCCAGCCGCCTTCCGGCGAAATAAAACTGCAGGTCTTCGACCGAGAGGGCAAACTGGTTCGCACGATGTCGAGCATTCCGCCGGTGCTTCCCGAGCGCTGGCCTTACCCCGAATACTGGGTAGCCAAGGGGTCGGATCTTGCCTTGCCGACCAAAGTCGGTACCAACCGAACCAATTGGGACTTGCGTTACGACGATCCTCCGGCGTTCAACCTTGACCTCGAAAATCAGATGAATGTGGCGCCCGGCGGATTTGTCACTCCCGGTCCGCACGGGCCGCAAGTAATCCCTGGGGTCTACACGCTGAAGCTCATCGTTGATGGACAGACCTATAGGCAAACGGTGACCGTTCACAACGATCCGCGCGTCGGCGAGAGCGCCAAAGTCATGGCCGACCTGCGTGCCAAGAACAAACTCATGATGTTGGCGTACCAACAGGCAAAGGATTCCACTGCCGGAAACTCAGAAGTGCTGGCAGTCCGTCAGCAGGTGGCCTCTTTGAAGGGCCACCAACTTCCCGAAGATGTGGCCAAGGCGGCAAAGGATATCGACGTGAAGCTGGCCACCTTCGGCGGCGTGGTTGCCAATCTTGGCGGAGGAGGCTTTGGTGGAGGCCGCGGCCGCGGCAACGTGCTTCCTCCCGGCGCGATCAAGCCGTTCAATACTCTGAACGGCAGCTTCGATGCGATTGTCAGCACTTCACAGGTCGGGCTGGACGAAGCGCCGACGCGAGCCGAGATTGATACTTGGGAAGCCGACTGTAAGGATTACAACGCCACCGTATCGGCATGGAAAAAAATGCGGTCGCAGGACCTGGTTGTGTTCAACGGGCTGCTCAGCAGAAACAATCTGAATCCACTACATGTATCTGCGAACGCGCCATCCGTGCCATCGTGCAACTTCACGGTGCCGACCGCGCCCGGGCCGTCAAGGGCGTCAGTCAAGAAGTAGCGGATCGATCGCGGACACATTGTTCTTCGCCGGAGCAGCACTCGTTTCAGCATCGGCATTGCCGCGTGATCCTGATCGCGCTGATCGAGGGTAATCGTGCGCCAGGCTTCCCTGCGTATGTGTTTGGGCGGATGGCGGTGGCTTGTGCTTTAGTCTCGTCTAAATCTCGTTTCGAGAATGCTGCAGCCGTTCCCGCGTGTTTGTTTCAATCGTCTCGGCGGGGCGGCTGCACCGCCACGAATCCGTGGGGCTTGTTTCCGTAGCTCATAATTCGATCCTCACCCCCTACCAATTTTTCCTTCTGCAACGTACTATGCTTCCCGCACGTCTTCTCGATTGACACTAGCCTTCTTGCCGTGGTATCTGCGACGCCACTGGGGTGTAGCTATGCGAAGGATTTTGCCGGGCCTGATAATCGTGCTTTGCGTAATGGCCTTTCCGACCTGCGCGCAGCAGCGGCAAGAACCGATTGTGATTGCTGCAAGTACGGCTCTCGACGGTCGCGGCCATGTGCTTCACAACACGCGTATCGTCATCGAAAATTCGAGAATTGTTCGCATCGATCCGAAGGCTTCGCCTGTCAGTTACGATCTTCGCGGCCTGACCGTGCTTCCCGGCTGGATCGACTGCCACGTCCACATCACCTATCACTTTGGCCCCAATGGGCGTGCCGAGGACAAGCAAGAGACACCCGAGCAGGCTGCACTGGCTGCGGAATCAAACGCCTGGCTAACGCTCATGGGCGGTTTCACCACGGTACAAAGTGTAGGGGCCCCTGAAGATAAGCCTCTGCGCGACATGATCAACCGGGGTGAGATTCCCGGCCCGCGCATTCTCACGGCTTTCCGCCCGTTGTTTGGACAGGGAGATGCCACAGGCACGCCCGAGCAGATTCGCGCCTACGTCGACAAAGTGGCCGACGACGGCGCTGACCTCATCAAGATATTTGCTTCAAAGAGCATTCGCGATGGCGGCGACCCCACTCTTTCCCAGGAGCAACTCAACGCCGCGTGCAGCGAGGCAAAGAAGCGCGGCTTGCGTACGCTCGTTCACGCCTATCGCGATTCGGTCCACATGGCGACGCTTGCCGGATGTACCGAAGTCGAGCACGGAACATTTGCCACAGACGACGATTTGCGATTGCTGGCCCAGCACGGCACTTATTTCGATCCCCAAGTCGGCTTGGTGATTCAGAATTATCTGGACAATGAAAAGCGTTATCTTGGCATTGGAAATTACACCGCGTCTGGCTTCGAACAGATGAAACAAGCGCTTCCGCTCGACGCGGATCTTTTTCGCCGCGCCCTAAAAACTCCCGGCTTGAAGATCGTTTTCGGGACAGATGCCGTAGCTGGTGCGCATGGCAGAAATGCCGAAGAGCTGATTGATCGCGTCCGCGATGCGGGCCAGGATCCCATGGCCGCGATGGTCTCGGCGAATTCGCTTGCCGCGGAGTCAATCCGTCTGCAAAGCGAAATCGGCTCGATCGCGCCGGGACTTCAGGCGGATATCATTGCTCTCGATGGAAATCCGCTGGACGATATCACCTCGGTCCGCCGCGTTGCGTTTGTCATGAAGGGCGGCGTGGTTTATAAGAATGTTGTCAGTCATCACATTCCGCGCTACGCGGGGGTCGCGCCGTGAAAAGTCGTCTAGGGTTAGTGAACGCCATTTTGGAATCGATCGCCTAAATCCTTGGGAGGTGTTATGCGTCGCCTTGCATTTTTGATTGGTTTGATTCTCTGTCTTCCGCTCGTGACGGTAGGCCAGCAGGAGGAGCACGCAAGCCTCAACGGCTTCTTCGGTAATTCAGCCACGGCGGAACAAAGTTGGGAGCAGAAGTTCCGCGCAATTCCGTCCCCGGACAACATGAAACAGTATATGCAGCTTCTCGCCGCGCGCCCTCACCATGTCGGCTCGCCCTACGACAAGCAAAACAGCGAATGGCTGCTCGCCCAGTTTAAGAAATGGGGATGGGACGCTCACATCGAGACATTCCAGGTGTTGTTTCCGACTCCGAAAGAGCGCGTGCTCGAACTCGTCGCACCCACGCATTTCGTTGCCAAGCTCGAAGAGCCGACGGTTGCCGTTGATCCAACCTCTTCGCAGCACTCCGAGCAGCTCCCGACCTACAACGCGTATTCGGCGGATGGCGATGTGACCGCCCCCCTTGTCTACGTGAACTACGGTGTGCCGGAAGATTATGAGCAGCTCGAGAGCATGGGCATTTCCGTGAAGGGCGCGATCGTGATTGCCAGATATGGTCACTCCTGGCGCGGCATCAAGCCAAAGCTTGCCGCGCAACACGGCGCGATTGGCTGCCTGATTTACTCTGATCCTCGCGACGATGGATATTACGAAGGAGAAGTTTTTCCCAAGGGTCCTTACCGTCCTGACGAAGGCGTTCAGCGCGGCAGCGTTATGGAAATGGAAATCTATCCGGGAGATCCGCTGACGCCGGGCATCGGCGCAACGGCCAATGCCAAGCGCCTTACTTTAAAGGAAGCGAAAACCATCGAACCCATCCCCGTGCAGCCGATTTCGTACGGCGACGCATTGCCGCTTTTGAAGGCCCTCGGCGGCCCCGTCGCGCCGGATCATTGGCGCGGCGCGTTGCCTATCACCTACCACGTAGGCCCGGGCCCCGCTAAAGTTCATCTGAAACTCGCATTCAATTGGGATTTGAAGCCTGTCCGGGACGTCATTGCAAAGCTACCGGGCTCGGTGTCGCCTGACGAGTGGGTCATTCGCGGCAATCATTACGACGCTTGGGTGAATGGCGCCGAAGATCCCATCTCGGGCCAAGTTTCACTGCTCGAAGAAGCGCGCGCAATGGGCGAGCTTTACAAGCAAGGATGGCGTCCGAAACGCACGATCATTTATTGCGCGTGGGATGGCGAAGAGCCTGCGCTGCTCGGCTCAACCGAGTGGGTCGAAGAGCACATGGATGAGCTCAATACTCACGCCGTAGCCTACATCAATTCGGACTCCAATGGTCGTGGCTATTTGGGCGCCGAAGGCTCGCACACGCTCGAATCATTGGTGAACGACGTGGCAAAAGATGTACAGGACCCGGAGAAGAATATCTCCGTCTGGCAGCGACTAAGATTCAATCGAATCGCGCACGCGCCAAACGCCGCTGACCGCGGAAAGATCGAGTCCCAGAAAAATATCATCATTGGCGACCTGGGTTCTGGCTCGGATTATTCCGGGTTCATCGACCACGCCGGCGTCGCATCGATCAATTACGGCTTCGGCGGCGAATCTGGCGGCGGAATCTACCACTCCATTTACGACGACTATTACTGGTATTCCCACTTCGGCGATCCGACCGAGGAATACGGCCGCGCGCTTGCCCAAATGACTGGCACCACCGTGATGCGTTTGGCGGACGCCGACGTTGTTCCTTTCGATTTCACGGGCCTCGACGACGCGCTCGACCGCTACATGTCCGAATTGAAAAAGCTGGCCAAAACTGAAAGTGAGGAAATCAACGAGCAGAACAAAGAACTCGAGGAAGGTGTTCTTGCGGCGACCAGCGACCCGACGAAAACCTATGTGCCGCCGGCCTCTCAATCGCCCGAACCTAATTTGGATTTCTCTCCGATGGATAGCGCCATCGCAAACATCCGCCAGAGCACGCAGCGCTACCAGGCAGCATTCACCAAGGCGGAACAAACCGACGCTTCCTCAGCTTCGGCTTCCTTCGAAGCTGTCAACCGCGCCTTGATGCAAACCGAGCGCGATCTTCTTAGCTCCGAAGGCTTGCCCGGCCGTCCATGGTACAGAAATGAACTTTACGCTCCCGGCATTTTCACCGGCTATGGCGTGAAGACGATTCCGGGCGTCCGCGAAGCGATCGAACAAAAAAACTGGCAGCAGGCAACACAGCAAATCGCCATCGTAGCAGGGGTACTGCAGAAGGAAGCAGATGCCATCAACGCCGCTACGTCGGCGTTAGCATCAGCGGCGCAATGATTCTGATGAGGAAGAGAGAGGGAGGAAAGGTTAAAACAACGACCTAGAGTTCGCGGCGGCCTTCCATCGCCTTCATCATGGTCACCTCGTCGGCGTATTCCAAATCGGAACCGACGGGGATGCCCATGGCGATGCGCGTCACGCGCACGCCGAGCGGTTTGATCAGCTTGGACAGGTAAACGGCGGTCGCCTCGCCTTCCGCGGTGGGATTCGTCGCGATAATGATTTCCTCCACCGTGCCGCCTTTCAGTCGCTCGATCAAACTTTTGATTTTGAGTTGCTCGGGGCCGCGGCCCTGCAGTGGCGACAACGAGCCGCCCAGCACGTGGTACATCCCGTTGTACTCGCGGGTCTTCTCAACCGCGGAAATATTTGGCGCTTCTTCCACGACGCAAATCGTTTTCTTGTTTCGCGTCGCGCTCGTGCAGAAAAAGCAAGGATCCGTGTCGGTAATATTGTTGCAGACCGAGCATTCGCGAATTTTCTCTTTTGCCTCGCGAATCGCGTCGGAAAGAGCCAACGCTTGCTCTCGATCCACACGCAACAGATGAAATGCGAGCCGCTGCGCCGTCTTCTGTCCGATTCCCGGCAGATGCTTTAATTCGTCGATCAGGCGTGTGATGGATGGGGCGAAATCTGGCATCAGTCGTCCACGGATTTGGACAAAAGTATTTTGGGGATGGAAATAAACTGCAAATCGATATGTCTGCGCTGCGTCCGGTTCAGAAAAGCCCCGGTATGCGCAGGCCGGCCACTCCCGGAAGATTTCCGGCCATGTCTTTCACTTGCTTGGCAAGTTCTTCATCCACGCGGCGCGAGGCTTCATTGACCGCGGCGAGAATCAAATCCTGCAACATTTCCTGGTCTTTCCCGGCGAAGACATCCGGTTCGATCTTCACTTCGGTGAGCTGCTTCTGGCCGTTCATCTTCACGGCCACCATTCCGCCGCCCGCCGTCGCTTCCGCGTGGATCTCCCCGCGCTTCTGCTCCAGGTTCTGCTGCATCTGCCACAACTGAGACATCATTTGTTGCAGCGCTTTGACTTCCATTTCAGTCCTCGCTTCGCCGCTTGACGTCTGAAATCTGGCCGCCGAAGCGCTCCAGCATGGCGCGCACGATCGGATCCTCTTCGAACCGCGCGCGCATTTCCGATGCTCGCGGCACTGAGCTCCGGCTGGAATCGAGTTTAACACAAACGCGGAGTGGTTGGCCCATCACGGTGCTGAGCACGGTGCGCAACTTCTCCATAGGGTCTCGCGCCTGCAACATTTCCGCGAGCGCACGGCTCTCCGGCGGAAAATACAAATTCATTTCGCTGCCTTGCAGCTCCCAGCGGCTCGCGTGTTCCACCATGGACCACAAAAATTTCTGCTGATTTCGCAGCGCGGATTGGATGGATTCCAGTTGCGCCGCCGCAAGACCGCTGAATTGGCTTTCCGCGATCTTCGCAATCACGCGCGGCGCGGAGATTGGCACTGGACCTGACTTTTCTGCGACGCCGGCTTGCACGATCGGTGCTCTTAAATTCTCAATCGTTCCAGACGCAGCGGCCGCTTGAAATTTCTTTTCACGCTCTCCGCCATAACCAGGGGAGGGAACCGCAGGAGTTGATAGGGAACGCGCCGACGTCGTGTCGCGTGACGTTGCGGGCCGGGCGCTCGGTTCGCCGCGCAATTCCGCGAGAACTTCCTCGAGCGGCGCAAGCCGCGCCGCATTTACCAGCCGCAGCAGGCCCAACTCCAGATGTAAGCGGGGATCGGGCTTCCGTCGCAAATCTTCATCGGTAGCGAGCAGGATCTGGAAGAATCTCGTCAAATCCTCTTCAGCAAAAAGCGCGGCTTGCTTCTCCAGCCGCGGACGCTCGTCGGCGGGCGCCGCAATCAGCGGCGAATCCGCGCCCGTAACCTTTGCGACCAGCAAATTGCGCACGTGGCGGATTGCCTCGCGGCAGAAATGCTGCAGGTTGTGCCCTTCGGCGTGTAGCCGCTGCACCAACGTCAGCGCGCGTTCGGCGGAATGATTTGCAATCGCTTCCACTAAATCGTCGAGCACATCTTCGGCGACCACGCCCAGAAGTTCGCGCACTTGCGCATCGGTGATTTTGTCGCCCGAATACGCAATCGCTTGTTCGAGCAGCGAAAGTCCATCGCGCAAGCTGCCCTCCGCAGCGCGCGCCAATACGGCGATTGCTCCCGGCTCAATCTCCAATTTTTCCTCTCGGGTGATGTGCACGAGCGCGCCGGCAATTTCTTGAAACGTCAGCGAACGAAACTGAAAAAGTTGCGCGCGTGACTTGATGGTGTCGGCGAGTTTCTCCGGCTCCGTTGTCGCCAAAATAAAAACGACTTTTTCCGGCGGCTCTTCCAGAGTTTTCAGCAATGCGTTCGAGGCTTCATCGGTAAGCTGGTGAGCTTCGTCCAGAATGACAACCTTATAGCGGCCTGAGGCTGGCGCGTAGCGCACCATTTCGCGCAATTCGCGGATTTGATCGATGCCGCGGTTCGATGCCGCGTCGATTTCCAGCACATCCAGCGAACCGCCCGCCGTGATTTCGCGGCACGCGTCGCAGACGTTGCATGGTTCGGCCGTCGGCCCGTTCACACAGTTCAAGCATTTTGCAAGGATGCGCGCCGTTGTGGTTTTCCCCACGCCGCGCGTTCCGCAAAAAATATAGGCATGCGCCAGCCGGTTCTGGCGAATCGCATTTTCGAGCGTTTGCGTCACGTGCCGCTGTCCGACAATCTGTTGAAATGTTTGAGGCCGCCACTTGCGCGCAATCACTTGATAAGCCATGAAGTTTTTTAGGTCCGCCTCGTGTGTGGAAGGAACTTCGGGTGATCCGCGGCGCACGAAGCTGATCCGCTACCGTTGCTCCCTTCCGGGCCTGGCGGGGTTTGCGGGGAATCGTCGCACAGAGCCCGAAGTTCCACCGATGCGCGAACAATTTTCACGCCGCAAGCGGCGCAGCGCAAATTTTGCTCGCTGCCGTGAGTCTAGCATACCGTTCGCGCGCACGAAAGCCGCGCGACGCCACGTCCGCCGTAAATGATTATCGAGAATTTCCAATGGAGGAGGGAAGCGATCGTGATTGATCACGCAAAGGGGGAAATGATCTGCGGCGTTTATAAACTTACGGATCGACCGGCTTCGGAAAGGCAACGAGCTTACCGGCACGGCGGGTGCCATAACGTTCGGGCACGGCACAGGTCGAGCGCAAGTTGGGGCACGAGCACGCAGGTGAATTCAGGCAACGGAAATTCGTTGTCGCTGAGGGGTTTATCGTGAGGTGATTGGTTTCGGTACCGTGCTTCCGTGAGCCGGGCGCATCCCTCGCAAATCAGTACAAATGTGCTGGTTTGAATCAAGAGCGGTGCTGCGAGGCGAATTTGCTGCGCCGACGAGAAATCGTCGCCGACCTTCAGTGGTAATGCACGCGCGGATAATAAAGCAGGTTAAGCGCGAGCGGATAAACGAAGGCGAAAATCTTGCCGTACACGAACCAGGCGATAAGAAGCCCGGCGAATCCGAGTCCCGAGAAAGTGCTGGCCATGAATCGTCGCGCGGTGTTTTCGCTCATCAGCACTGTAACGCCGTTGTGTCCGTCGAGTGGCGGGAAGGGAAGCAGATTGAACGTGCCAAGTAGAAGATTCAGCACAAACAGAATACTGAGCGCCGCGGCCGCCAGTTGTGCCCCGCTGCTTGCGGTGTTCGCGGCCTGAGTGATTTGCGCGTATGAAGATATGCTTTCGGGTGCGCGGAAAGTCCCCATTGCCACGCCCACGCGGATTGCAATTGCCGCGGCGATCATTAGGATAAAATTCGCCGTGGGTCCCGCCAGTGCCATCCATGCCGCGCGACGTGGGTGACGTTGGGCCCACACAGGATCATAGGGCGCGCTAGCCCAGCCGATCATCCAGGGAGGATGGGTGAGAAAATAAGAGGCAATAGGCACGATCACCGTGCCGAACAACTCGCGTCGGATGTGCGGCAAGGGGTTGAGGGAAACTTGTCCGCCGTGGAAGGCTGTCGGGTCGCCTCCCAATTTACCAGCCAGGGCATGCGCGCCCTCATGACAAACCGTCGAAAGCAGGAACACCACATACCAGATAACACCCATGACCAGAAACTGCGCATTCATATGGGCGATAGGTTATGTGCTGCGGCCGCTGAAGGCAAGCCGCTCGTGTTCCTAAGGTGTCATCCTGATTGACACATTTGCCTAAAACGATTATCTATCTGCGCGTGGAGGCCCTTTCCGTTTGGGAGAGGGTGGGGGGGAGAGACAGAAGTGCCTGAAACAAAAACTCGGAAACCTAGCCGTACTGTGCGTGACCGCGATTTCGAAAACCTGCTCCGGGCGGCTTGGCGCCGCCTCAATTCGCACCCGCTCAAGCCCATAAAGCACGGCCGCCAGGAAGTAAAAACTTTGGTTTTCGCAGACTAAACGGGTTACCCATTTGTCCTGGACTGTCGGGCGCCGTCAAATCGAGCGGCGAGCGGTTCGTCGTGTGCCTCCGAGGTTGGGGTCGTGGGTCCGATACGGTCAGCGCACACCCGCAGGCGACAGCGGACGGTAATTCTGTTCGCTTGGAGGAAGGCTGTTAAGACTTCTTCCGGGGGACTTTCGCGCCTTTCTTTCGCGCCTCAGATAGACCGATGGCAATCGCCTGTTTGCGGCTCTTGACCGTACCGCCCTTGCCGCCTTTGCCCGATTTTAGGGTGCCTCTTTTTTCTCGATGGACGGCGCTCTTCACGCTTTTCGCTGCCGCCTTTCCATATTTTGCCATTTCATCCTCCTGATTCAGACTCTTTTCATGCGGAGCGATTTTCGCCCTGCGTTCAAAACCTGGCGTCTCGGTTCGCCAGTGTTTTCTCAGCTGTTTCGAAGCTGGCGAGTTCGACCACGGTCGGTTCATTTCGACAGAGGCTAGGCCGCCGCCTTTTTAGAGTGCCGAGAGCCTCAGTTGGTGACTTCGTGGAGCGATTTTTGAAGTTCCAAGAGCAGAACGTCCTTGCCAGCATGCAAAATCATGAGAATGCGCTCGCCTCTTGTAAGACACGTCACGAAGTTGACGAATGAACCGATGACGAAGCCTAAGAAAAAGAGCCTGTGAAGCCTCGGTTAGAAATCCGCGCCTTTTTCATCAACCATCTTGCGAGTGTCAAACGTGTTGTGAAGGTCGAGGCCCTTCAATTTGCAGACGAATTCGAGGCCTTTCTCCTGGGCTGCCGCTACGTCCGCGCCGCTGGCTGTCTTCTTGGGAAAGAAAAATACGATGCTGTTGGTCCTGCCGTCGGGGCTCTTGTTCATTCGAACGGAAGTAGCGGTCGCCTTTTGCTTCGATTGCTTCCCCTCGAGAGAGGACGTGGATTTCAACTGATCCTCGGTGAGACTTTCAAAGGGCGTCATATCCGGGCCGAAGACGATGAGTTCGTAATCGGTAACTGGCTCGGCCAGGAGCTTGGCTTCTTCTGTCTCTGATATTTTGCCGCTAATGATCGCTACTCGCGCGAGCGCTTCGCGTATGGTACGCGATGAGTACCACCGGATATAGAACGCGGTCGTCGGTGACGCGGATGTGGCACCGCCTGAACCGACCGAGCTCATGCTTGGGTTCGGTGGCGAAGTATCCGGCGGGCCACCTTTCTGCATATCCGCGTGCTCGCGAAGCTCGACCGCTGGGTCGCTCGCTGCCATTCCCGCTTGACCGCCGGACGATGGATTGCGTTTCCAGTTCACATCCACAACGACCTTTTTGACCCAGGGGGAATCAGTGAGAATGACTGCGAGGTCCGCCTTGTCCCACTGCTGGTAAGGCTTCGTCTTCCATGGCTCGTTCGACGCCCAGGCTAAACCCGCCATGATCAGAAACGCGAGGCCGACGAGAATTTTTTTATGCATACGTGCCTCCCTTTCGTGGAACAAGGAGTTGTGGGCCAGGGAGAAACTCCACAGATGCGAGTTCCACACGGCCCGCGCAGGGCTTTCACAATACCAGACAGATATCGCTGTCGGCCTGCCGGTTTTGCGAGAGCTTACGTGAAGTTGCATTTTGAATATCGGAGCCAGTTACCGCAGCGGCATTCTGAAAAAGCTCCGGGGCCTGGACTCGAACCAGGATAACCAGCTCCAAAGGCTGGCGGCCTACCAATTAGCCGACCCCGGAAACGCGCGGCCAAACTCAAGAAGTATAATTAATCGCTCGTGATTCCGCCAATCTTCTTAACGTGCCTGAAAAATTAGTGTCCAGACAGAGGGAAGCTGCCAGAACTTCCTCTGATTTGTCCGTGCAGACGACGATGTTTCTCTAGATACTTGCTCGTTGCGCGCACGTGACTTGAGCTTGCCGCTGCGCATCATTAATTCGTAATGGCGGCACTTCGTTCTGACTCTGAAAGGGAGCTCATGCCAATCATCGACCGCTGTTCGCGACGTTTGTTCGCCGTAGTGCTGTTTGGCGTCGCGATATTGAGCGCAAGTATTCTGCACGCCCAGGAAACCACGTCGCAGCCCACATTGCTGACTCCGCCGGCCACATTCTCCGCGCCGCTACCGGAGTTCCCCGAACCAGAGCGGATATTCCCATCCGCTAGCTTTCCAATGCCTGCGCCCCCGCACGCGTTCAGCACTTCCGTGCCCGCATTCTCTGGGCCTTCCTTTCACGCCGCGGAGCCGCGCCCGGGGTACGCGACCGACTCCGCCACGGGGCAGCGCGACGTCTCTTGGCGACTGCTGCCCACCAATTTTCTCGATGACCAGCGAGCCATGTGGCTTTTTCCCGCCCAACTCGCGCACGGCCATCATTGGCTGCCCACCATTTCAATCATCGGACTTACGGCCGGTCTTATCGTTGCCGATCCGCACGACGCTCCCTACTTCCGTCGTTCGAGAACTTACATCGATTTTAATAGCAGCTTCAGCAAGATAGCGACGGACGCCGAACTCGCGGCCGCTCCTACTTTCTTATATTTGACAGGTCTTACGATTCATGACTCTTACGCGCAGAAGACCGCTTTGTTCGCCGGTGAGGCTGCCGCGGACGGCATGGTTTTTTACGGAATCGCTCAAGTGGCCACACATCGCCGGCGGCCTATCGAAATCCCGGTGGGCGGGAACTTCTCGGACACGTTCTTTGAAGGCCACAAAGGCATACTTTCAAACAGCTTTCCCTCGGGCCACGCAATCGAAGCGTTTGGAATCGCCACGGTAATCGCAAGACGCTATCGAAAGCACCGGTGGGTTCCGTTTGTCGCCTACGGCGCTGCAGCCGTCATCAGCTTTTCGCGCATCACCATACAGTCCCACTTCCCGTCGGATGTATTTCTCGGGGCTGCGATCGGATATACCGTCGCGCGCTACGACGTTCTCCGCGGGCAGTGACACGTCCCCATACGCTTCCAGGACACGGCAACAGAATCCACGGAGTTTCCGTTTTTCGCCTGTCAGGATAAACTTACGGGCGGCGGGGTTTCGCAGGCCGCCAACTAAATTCATATGAAGATTCCTACCGTTGACGAAATGCGCGCGGCCGACCGCCTGACGACGGAGCGGTACGCAATCCCAAGCCTGGCGCTGATGGAGAACGCGGGTTCGTCGATTGCGCGATTTATTGCTGCGCATTTTTCGCCGCTCGAACGAAGGCGCTTCGTCGTGTTGTGCGGTAAAGGGAACAACGGAGGGGATGGGTTTGTCGTCGCGCGCAAGCTGCGTGAACTTGGCGGGCAACCGATCGTTTTACTCTTCGCGGATCCTTCCGAACTGGCCGGCGATGCCGCCGAGAATTTCCGGCGCCTGCGCGTCGCATCGATTGAAACCGCAGCCATTGCTGACGCTACAGCATGGAGCCGGTCGCGAAATTCGCTCGCGGGCGCGGCGGTTATTGTTGATGCTCTTTTCGGGACAGGTCTGCGCGGGCCTGTCGACGGTTTGTTGGCTCAGGTGATTCAGGACGTGAACCGGCACGAACACCGCACCTGCATTGTTTCGGTCGATATTCCTTCGGGACTCTTGGCGAACACAGGAGAGGTTGCCGGTCCGGCGGTCGTTGCCGATTACACAATCACTTTTACTGCTCCGAAGGTTGGGATGATCGCGTCGTCCGCGCGCCCTTGGATCGGTCGGCTGACGGTCGCCGACATTGGTTCGCCTCGCGAGCTCATCGAGGAAATTTCTCAGAGTAACGTGCGCTGGTTGGAGCCCTGGGAATTTCGCTCGCTGCCGACAGGCCGAAAAGCCGACTCGAATAAAGGTCTCTACGGCCACGCGCTAATTGTCGCGGGCTCGACAGGCAAGGCCGGGGCCGCGGCTTTGGCGGCCATGGGCGCGTTGCGTGCCGGCGCAGGATTGGTGACCGCCGCCACGCCCGAACCGGTTCTTAGAACTGTCGCCGGATTTGCGCCGGAAATCATGACCGAGCCCCTGCACGCCACCGCTCGAGGAACCATTGCGCGCGACGTTTTTGATTCGGGCGGCTTCGCAAAGATCCTCGATGGGAAAACGGTACTCGCGCTCGGTCCTGGATTGACCACGCAAGCAGAAACGCAACAGTTCGTCCGGTCGATTATCGCGAGCCCCCGGCAAATTCCAATCATCCTGGATGCCGATGGTTTGAACGCTTTTGCCGGACGCGCCGACGATCTTCGCGGGCCGCGTGGCATGCTCGCTGTTACTCCACATCCAGGCGAAATGGCGCGGCTCATCAGCAGTACCGTCAAGGATGTCCAGTCGCGCCGCCTCGAAGTGGCGCGCAAAGCGGCGAGCGATTGGCAAGCATTCGTCATACTGAAGGGCTATCAAACAATTTTGGCGGCGCCGGATGGCACGGCGTGGATTAATTCGACCGGCAATCCGGGGATGTCGACGGGCGGTACCGGAGATGTGTTAACGGGAATGTTGGCTGGTTTTACGGCGCAATTGGGGGCGCAGAATTGGCCGCTGGCGCTTGGATGCGGCGTCTACTTGCATGGCCTGGCGGGCGATTTGGCCGCCGAGGAATTTGGCGAAGCGCCACTCATCGCCACCGATGTCATTCGCGCAATCCCCGCCGCCTGTGCGCAACTCCGCGACGCCATTCAGGTGCTGTGACATGCCGCCTGTCGAAATTCTTTCGCGCTCGGCTGAAGAAACCATTTCCCGGGGCAGGAAACTGGCCGCCAGTTTGCAGCCGCCGCTTTTGATTCTTCTAATGGGCGAACTCGGTGCGGGCAAAACGACGCTGGCGAAAGGCATCATCAGCGGCCTGCGAGTTGCGGCCGAACAAGACATCACCAGCCCCACTTTCACCCTGATTCACACCTTTACGGGCGCCGTCACGGTTTTTCACGTGGACCTCTATCGTGTCTCGGACGTACACGATTTCGACACCCTGGGCCTGGAGGACCTTTTCGCTGAACCTGCGATTGTTTTGATCGAATGGCCCGAGCGCATGCGCCTGCGCACTGATTGGCCGGTGCTGCGCATCGCACTGGAGCATGTCGCCGAAGACTCGCGAAAAATTACCATTGCCGAGATCGTGCCGGAGAAATTGGCGCAACAAATTGACAGCAAGATGTAGAAGTTCGCATCGCGGTGGCCAATAGAGGTAGCCGCCAAGATCGCGAAACGAGGGAAAGTCCGCGATGCGGGTGGCGGCGATCTACGACATTCATGCGAACCTTCCTGCGCTTCAGGCGGTTCTCGAAGAGATTCGTCAAGCACGCGTAGACTACATTGTCGTCGGAGGCGATGTCCTTCCGGGTCCGATGCCGCGCGAAACGATCGCGTGTTTGCGTGAAGTCGGCATTCCGGTGCAATTCATCCTGGGGAATGGAGATCGCGAAGTACTCGCACGGATGAAACGCGCGGAGACGGAGTGGTATCGCAGCGCTGCCGAACGATGGCGCGCGCCGGTGCGGTGGTGCGCAGAGCAGCTTCGTGCCGAAGATGAGAAGTTGTTAGCGAGTTGGCCGGCGACCGCGCGCTTGCACATTCAGGGACTGGGCGAGGTGGTGTTTTGCCACGGCACGCCGCGAAGCGACACCGAGATATTCACGCGCCTGACTCCGGAAGAGCGGCTTTTGCCCATTTTCGATGACGTGAAAGTATCGACGGTGATTTGCGGGCACACGCACATGCGGTGTGACCGCATGATTGGAAGGGTTCGCGTTGTGAATGCGGGCAGCGTGGGCATGCCGTTCGGCGAGCCGGGAGCTTATTGGCTCTTGCTTGGGCCTGAAGTTGAGTCGCGGCACACGAGTTACGATCTCGGGAACGCCGCCGAGCTCATTCGAGCGACGAAGTATCCACAAGCTGAGGATTTCGCGACGCGCAACGTGCTGCGGCCGCCGTCAGAGAAGGAAATGCTGGAAGTATTTTCGCGCGCCGAATTGAAGTGAAGGCAGGTCGGAGGAAGGGCTCGGCGTCGAACCTTAGTGACGCCAATGCTGAATTGCTCGCCACAATTCAGCAAGCAGCGGCCAAAGTACGGCAATGCCGAGCAGCGCGGCCATGATTTTGCGCCGCGCGGCTATTCCGAATCGCCAAGCCGCGTCAGGCCCGTGGCGTTCGCAGAAGCCATCCTCTAGCGCTGGCTCCTCGCATCGTTCCCCGGATCTCCCTAAATGCAGGCAGCGGGGTCCCTGTCCGTCCGGCGGGTTAACGACTTGGTCTCTCATCCTTGCGTCACCCCGGCATTTTGCTACAGTCAAAGGAGTAAGACCAGACTGGTCTCATGCCGGATACCACGACCGCAGCGCCGGCCCGCCCGGCGCGCCTGAAGCTCGAGCCATACTCTGCCGAGTTGCGCCTCGCGGCACTGACGCCCGGCATCGACAATATCCATTATGATGTCTATCTAAGTCCTCGATTTCTTGAAGCCGGTCGCCAGTACCTCGCCGATCTCGTGCGCCAGGCGGCTTCTCTCCAACAGTTCTTCGGCTTCGAATCGCGGCAACCGCGCGTAGGTGACTCCTCGCAGTTCCGCAAACTGCTCAGCGAGCTTTTGCAATCTGGAATTACGCGTGCGCAGTTCGAAAAAAACATCGAGTTCGATTTGCTGCTCCGCCTGGCCGTGCTGAAATTTTTCACCCAGGAGCTTGCCAGCGAATTTTCCAGCTTGATCGTCGAATGCAAGGAGCATATCCGCTCCAGGGGTTCCGTCTTCGAGCACAGTGAGCAGGCGCACGTGAAGCGCGCACAAATCGCCGAGCTGCAATCCAACCGTAAAACCATCGTGCGTCGCGCAGGCCAAACGTTGTTTCACATTCTCAAGGAGCTGGATGAAACCGTGCTCGCGAAATCGCGTCGCGCGCTTTTTGGCGAAGATTTCGCGGATACTTATGAATTGCTGACCAACCGGCTTCTCTTCGTCGAAAACGGGAATGATGATTATCTTTTCTTGGAACACTATGTTCTGCTGGGCAATTTCTTGCAGGACCCTGACCGCTTCGAGAATTTCGACACCCTGCTGATCGATTTTCTTCGGGACTTTGTCATCACCGAGGCAGCCTCGGAAGAGCTTCGCCGCGCTCAGGAAACGTACGGGAAGCTCGTTGAGCAGGCTCTCGGTAAGCGTTCCGGATTGGCGAAGCTCGAAGAAGAGCAAGAGGAAGCACTGCGCAGGGTCGGTGGTGGCGACGGTTTTCTTCCTGGGATTTTCAAACGCCGCGGCGGCGCCGAAGCAGAAACGAACTTGGCTGTCTTACGCCGGCGCCAGGCGGACCTCGAATTTCAACTTGCGGAAATTAGCCCGGAACTCGAAGCGGCCAAGCAAAAGGTAGACTTTCTGACCGAGGAATTTCGCAGCCGGTTGGGCGATTACCTCAGCGAGCCGCAGAATGCCCGGCGTTTGTTTGATCCCTCGGTGGCGGGCGGTCACGGCGCGGGCGAAACAGAAGTCCGTGAGCGGTTGCTCGAGGAATTGCACCGGCGTCTCGAGGAGCGCGATCTTCTCGGATACGTGGTCGCGAGCTACGAAGTCTGCAATCTTTATAATGATTTTTGCCCGCCCGTTCACTTGCAGCAGCTCCGGCGCGCGCTGTTGTCTCGCGACGAAATGAAACGCGTCGAAAAAGTGCTGAGCCAATTTCCCGCGCGGAATTTTTCTCTGAAACGCATCGAGGAAGCCTCGAAAGCTTTGCGTCGCTACTCGCACGACGAATCGCGCGCGTTGGTGCTGCGTTTCGTGCAGGACCTGATGCGTCTCCGGCGCGATCGCCGGAATTACCATCACGTCGCGGCATGGCTCGAGAAAATCAACCTGGTGCGCTCGGACCGCCAGCGCGAACTCTCTCGCGTCAATAATACTCTCTACGAATACGTGTTCTCCGATGAGCGCCGCGGCACCGACGATCCCGTTGTGTCGCATACGGTTATCAAGGCGGACGTTCGCGGCTCGACGGAAATCACCAAGGATCTGCTGGCGCGGGGTCTTAACCCCGCATCGCATTTCAGCTTGACGCTTCACGAACCTGTCAAGCGCCTCCTCGAGCGCCACGGAGCGGCGAAGGTCTTTCTTGAGGGCGACGCGATCATTCTGGCCATCTACGAAACGGAATCGAATCGCGCGGGACAACGCGCTGTGGCGAAAGCGTGCGTGCTCGCACGCGAGATTATTGAAGTGACCCAGGCGTATAACGCGAAAGCTGAAGCCGGAAATTTGCCGCGTCTCGAGCTCGGTATCGGCGTCGCGTTTCAAAATTCGGCACCGTCGGTTTGGTCGGATGGTGACTCGAAGATCATGATCTCGAAGGCGCTCAATCTTTCAGACCGTCTGTCGAGCTGCTCCAAGATGGCGCGTCGGTTGTTTGCCAAAAATCCTTCGCCTTTTCGCGTGTTCCTGTTGCAGACCTTAATCGTCGAAGGCGCGGGCGAGGAAGAAGGCGACGAACTCTTGATGCGCTACAACATGAATGGCATCGAGCTTAACGAGGAAGGCTTTCAGAAGCTCACCGGCGAGATTTCGCTTTTTCCACTGGAGGGAAGTTTCCCGATGCCGTGGGGAAAAGACCGGGCGCAACTTTTTTATGGCGAATTGCCATTCGGCGATTCGCTTGAACCGATTGTGATTCGCCGCGGAATGACCCGCGAGCTGCAGGCCGGCGGTAAAATCGGCGGCCCCACGAACCGTCCGTACTTTGAAGTGTGCGTCCATCCCAAGCTTCTCGAGCTCGCACGCAAAAAAGTAGGCGCGACAAAACGCTGAGTCGCATCTCTTTTCGTTTTGTCTTTTCTTGAAAGTTCCGCAGGTAACTTCACTTGTGTCTCCCATCGTCGGCATCGCATGCACCCACCGGCGGTTCCTCGGGCGCTCGTCTTCCGCCGTTAGATACCGTTATATAATCTCCGGGGAGGCGAAAATGGTCCGGTGACTGTCCCGGCCTTCAAAGCCGGCGATTCGGCTCTTCGCGAGTCGAATGGTGGGTTCGACTCCCACACGCTTCCGCCATATCCGTTTGATGTGGCGGATGTTACAAAAAAACGAGGCGGCAAAAGGCGGCATTAAGGGAAATGCATCCGGCTTTGTGCACGGTTTTCAGCGGCACGAGTGACAACCGGATCCCGAAATGGCTTCAAGAGGTAATGCAGCGGCAAAAGCCAAGGGCACTTACCTGCGGGACAAGTTTTACCGTCTCAAAGCGTGGCGCGGATACAAGCGCGCTGCGGTAGCGGTGGCCCATAAGATCCTAGTGGCCATCTATCACATGAAATTCAGCCGTCAGGCGTGGACGAGCTGACTGATACGCTTGACATGAATCTGCTTCTCGCGCTTACGAGTTTGGGCAATGTCGTAGGAGGCTTGCATACGCATCAGCGTGTCCATCTTCACGCCAAACGCTTTTTCGATGCGGAGCGCCATATCTCCCGAAAGATCGGCCCTGGAGTTAAGCAAGCTGGATAGGGCAGGCCGAGAAACCTGAAGTGCAGCCGCCGCAGCAGTCACCGAGAGGCCCGCAGGTTCGATGATCTCCGTGCGGATAAAATCGCCGGGATGGGGCGGATTCGTCATGGGCATAATGTCTACTCCTTCGCTTCTAGTGATAATCTTCCAAGTTCAAATCGTAGATTTCCTGCTCTGCCGTGTCGATGCGGAACGTTAGTCGCCGGTTGCGTGTGACGCTGAGACTCCAGGTGCCTTTGCGCTCTCCCGTCAACATATGCGCTTTCCACGAAGGAAGGGCGTACAATTCTTCTGGACCCTCCATGTCGTCTAGAAAGGCAAACATCTTGCGGAGTTTGTCCACGGTATCGGGCGGGACGCCCTTAGCGTTGTCTTCCGCGTAGAGCCGTTTCAGACCCTTATGGACAATGTTCCGTATTTTCACTCGATGTAGTGTAGCCTGTGGCTTAACACTTGTCAATCCGCAGTGCACGCGATCTTGAGCAAACGAAACCGATCAAGGCATGTTAGCTTTAGCGAATAGCCTTGCGGGATTAGATTTGCCGAGTATAGTGGCGCTACGATTCTAGCTTTAAGCCACTGGAAATTTGGAGCATTCAACCTGGGCAGACCTTCCGCCAACTCTTTAGAACGTAGCAGATGCGGTCATCACGCGTTGTTCCAACTGTTCCAGTTGGCCCGGAGTGTGGGCTGCAACGCCGCAGAAACACAGACGTTAGAGTAACGTC
>JBAUEX010000159.1:0-4572 GCA_049678845.1 Candidatus Acidiferrales bacterium | reverse complement strand
GTATAACGCAGAGTGTATTGTTACGCGGAGCTGCGCAACCTAGAAAGCACATATTCCGATTCCCGCTGAACATCTGATGATTTTGTAGACGACAGTCAGCGCATAATAATGGTGACGTCTTTTTCAGCCAGAACCTGACTAAGGAGCAGCCGCAACGCCTCCAAAGAGAATGAACACCTTCTATTCTCTCCCGGAGACGCCTGATGAGGGATCGCCGCTGTCCTTACTGTCAGCAAGTATTTTGGCCTGACCCTTATCACCCCCAACAATTAGTTTGCAGTCAGGCCAATTGCCAGAGACAACGTCGCCGCGATTATCATCGGCGGAAGATTGCTTCCGATCCGGTTTATCAGCAGGTTTGCTTGGAGAGTCCTCGGAAGTGGCGCGAGGCGCACCCGGACTATTGGAAGAAATATCGCCAGGATCATCCAGTGCAGGTGGAACGAAATCGCCGAAAACAACGTCTGCGGGACGAAAGGCGCCGACTGGCGAATCTTGCAAACAACAACTTGGCTATCTGCCAAGTGTCTGTTTTTCAGTTGCCTGACTCTTCTGGGCGGGTATCTACAGCTTCTTGCAAACAACAATCCTCTGGTATCGCCCCTGCGGCGGGCTTATAAGTCCATTCATGTTTTCTGAACTCTTCAAGTCGCGCGCTCGGCTGCAGATACTTCGGGATGGTCCTGGTGGGCTCTTGTTGGAAGGCTTTGCTCAGTGTTTATCTGAAGCTGGCTACGCCACCATTACGGCTCGCAAACATCTCCGAGCGGCGGAACACTTCATCCACTTCATAAATTGGAACGATCGGCGCAGCGCGCCAGAGCGTACCTTGAACAAACAATCTCTGGCACGGTTCGAGCGCCACCTGAGTCGGTGTCAGTGTCAAGGGTACAGCCATGCAAGCCCGCAACAAGTGGTTCATGGTGTGCACCTGTTCCTGATCCACCTCCGAGATGCCGGCATCATCAACCTACCCTGGGCGCCCAATCACGATCCTGCTCTGTTGTCGGCTTTCTGTCAGTGGATGCGCCAGCAACGCGGCATTTCTGATGTGACCCTTTCCACCTATAGCATCTACATTCGCGAGTTGCTCCGTCGAGTCGGAGATCAGCCAAGCCGTTTTAATACCCGTCGCTTGCGAGAGTTTGTTCTCGAGAAAAGTCGTTCCTGGGGACGCGGGGCAGCGAAAAATTGCACCACGGCGGTGCGCATGTTCCTGCGTTTCCTGATCGCTGAGGGTCAATGCGCCGTCGGGTTGGATGCTGCTATCCCCGCACTGGCTCATTGGCGGCTGGCTTCTCTGCCACGCTATCTTCCACCAGAAGATGTGGAACGCCTGATAGCTTCGTGCGATAGAGCCTCAGCTGTGGGTCGTCGGGATCGAGCGATCTTGCTTCTGCTGGCCCGTGTGGGCCTTCGGGCGGGAGATATCGTGCGTGTCCGCCTGAGTGATGTTGACTGGAAGACTGCATCGATTCAGGTTTGTGGTAAGGGCCGTCGTCACACGCGATTGCCGCTAACCCGAGAAGTGGGTCAGGCGATTGTAGCCTACCTGAAAAAAGGGCGGCCGCGGACCCATGCCGATACGTTGTTTATCCGTTGCCGGGCGCCGTTTTGCGCCTTCAAAGGTCCTGCTGCCATTTCCGATCTCGTCGACAAGGCCTTGCGCCGCGCTGGTGTGGTGCGCCCCAGTCGAGGCGCCGCGCATTTGCTGCGACATTCGTTGGCAACGTCTATGTTGCGGCAAGGTGCGTCGCTCGAAGACATCGGTGCTGTCCTACGCCACAGCTCCGCAGAGACAACGCAGATTTACGCCAAAGTGGATATCCCCACTTTGCGGAAAATTGCACAACCCTGGCCGGAGGTGTAGTTATGTTGACCCAAGCTGTCGAGAGCTATTTGGCCGTCCGCCGGGCGGCTGGTTTCGCATTGAGCTCTCAAGGTTCTTACCTGAAAAGCTTCGCTGCATTCTCCGGGGCGAGAAAGCAGCACTACGTCTCAACCGATATTGCCATCGAGTGGGCGGGATTGGCACCATCGGCTCCGCAGCGTGCCCGCAGGCTCGGCATCGTCATCCGATTCGCACGCTATCTGTGCACCGAGAACGTGCGCCACGAGGTGCCACCAGCCGTTTTCGGCCGGGATCGGCGGCAACGGCCGACCCCATACATTCTCACTGAGAAACAGATCCAGCAGGTTGTCATCGCAGCCTCACGGTCGAGGTATCGATCCTGTGGACCGACCTACGGCACCCTGTTCTCCTTGCTGTCCTGCACGGGATTACGCGTGTCCGAAGCGATCCACCTGCGACTGGACGACATCACGCCAGATGGACTACTGATCCGATGCACCAAATTTCGCAAGAGCCGCCTTGTGCCCTTGCATGAGACGGCACGAACGGGATTGGAGCAGTATCTCCAGAAACGGCGCTCCCACGCTTGTTTCGATGACCATATCTTCGTGTCGCTGCGAAGCAAACCGCTCTCCGTGCAGATTGTGGATAAGGCATTCCGCACGGTCGTGAAGCAAATGGGACTGCCGCCAGGACGTGGACGCGCTCGGCCCACTCCCCATTCCTTTCGGCACACCTTCGCTGTCAGAGCACTCGAAACCTGTCCCGATGGCCGTGATGCCATTACCAAACACATGTTGGCTTTATCAACCTATCTTGGCCATAGCAAGGTAGAACACACGTATTGGTACCTTGAAGCCGTGCCCGAGCTAATGCGGGACATTGCAGACTGTACAGAGCAATTTGCCATGGAGCGGCGAGCATGACCACACCGATTGCACCGCACATCACTGCCTTCTTCGAGCAACGTCTGCCCAAGGAACGCGGCGCGAGCGAGAACACCAGCAATTCCTATGCGTATGCTTTTCAGCTGCTTTTAACCTTTGCAAGCAAGCGCTTCCGGGTGTCGCCCTCGCAGTTGGCAGTAGAGCAAATCGATGCGCCTCTGGTGCTCGACTTCCTGAATGATCTGGAAACCACACGCGGTAATGGACCAAGTTCTCGAAACATTCGATTGGCCGCTATCAGGTCCTTCATGCACTTCCTGGAATATCGCGTCCCATCGGCGATCGAGCAGATCCGCCGAATCCTGGCCATTCCTGTCAAGAAAACCGAGTCAAAATTGGTCCCACGTCTGACGGCGAAGGAAATGCAGGCCGTCTTGGACGGACCCACGCCTACCGGCTGGAAAGGCATCCGTGACAGAGCCATGCTGCACCTGTGTTACGCAGGCGCACTACGTGTTTCCGAACTGATCGGTGTCCGACTAAACGATCTGCAATTCCATCCCCAACCGAGCATACTCATCCACGGCAAGGGTCGCAGGGAACGGTGCCTGCCGTTGTGGAAGACAACCACTGCGGCACTCCGCGCTTGGTTAGCGGTGAGGGGAACGGCACCCGTGCCAGAGCTGTTTGTCAGTGCTCGAAACGAGGCATTGACTCGTTCAGGCTTCGAATACATTCTCCGTAAGCATGTCCGAACAGCGAGGCAGCGTTGCCCCTCGCCGGCAACCAAGCGCGTGTTCCCCCACTTGTTGAGGCACACCTCTGCGTTCACCGTCCTGGAGGCGACCAAAGATCTGCGCAAAGTTTCGCTGTGGCTCGGCCATGCACATATGCAAACAACGCAAATCTACACGCGCGCGGATCCGTCGGTGAAACTGGAAACCCTGGAATCGGTCGTACCTCCGAAACTTCGTTCCGGCCGCTTCAAGGCTACGGACAAGCTGATCGAGTCGCTAAGGAGAGCGACTCTTATGCAGAGCAAAAAAAGCTCAAAATAACTTACGCTGTGGCTCATCAGAGACAGACTCCGCGTAACAATACACTCTGCGTTATATCTGCACTACGTGTTCGACCTGTGGGCTGATGCCTGGCGCAGGAAAGTGGCCAAGGGCGATGTCATCATCGTTCGCTATGCCGACGATCTTGTGATGGGTTTTCAGCAGCGGGCTGATGCCGTGCGGTTCCTCGAAGAGTTCAAGGAGCGGCTGGCGAAGTTCGGCTTGGAACTACACCCGGATAAGACCCGGCTGATCGAGTTCGGGCGCTATGCGGCCCGTGACCGGAAGCAGCGTGGGGAAGGGAAACCGGAGACCTTCAACTTCTTGGGCTTCACCCACTTCTGTGGGCAACGCCACAAGACCGAGACCTTCACCGTCTGGCGGATCACTGCGAAGAGGCGCATGGCTGCGAAGCTGAAAGCCATCAAGGCTGAGCTTCAACGCCGCAAGCACGATCGCACAAGTCAGGTCGGTGAATGGCTTCGGAGTGTTGTCACCGGCTACTACCAATACCATGCTGTCCCGGGCAATATCGATCAGCTGCGCATCTTCCGAAATCGCGTCAATCGACTGTGGCGTAACGTACTGGTACGTCGTAGTCAACGCGCGAGGAAGAAGTGGGAGAAGTTTACTCCGCTCTTGGAACGGTGGATACCACCACCCCGCGTTCTGCATCCTTATCCCGACGCCCGCTTTTACGCCACCCATCCTTCATAAGAACCGTATGCGTAGACGCGCACGTACGGGTCTGTCCGGGGGGCGCTCAGTGATGAGC
>JBAUEX010000158.1:0-2707 GCA_049678845.1 Candidatus Acidiferrales bacterium | reverse complement strand
CGGCAGGGGATTCGAACCCCCGACCCCCGCGTTGCGAACGCGATGCTCTCCCAGCTGAGCTAGCCGCCCACCGAGCCAAATTAGTTTAGCAAAGGCGGACGTCAGCGCCAAATGAACCGCGCGCCGGTAGTGGGCTATTTCAAAAAGCAGCCAAAGTCGCTTCGCCAGAGAATTGCACTTCCGAGACTCGTCTTGCCTTTCAAGCTTTTAAGCGGAGCCGTTGACTTTCCTCGAATCAGCAACCTAATATACGCGTAATTGTGATGCTGGTACCGGCATCGTCGTCTCGCAGTAACCCATCTCGCAAGAATTAGCGGCGACGGAATGGGCGCTATGTAAAATGGAGGGTCCATGCTACGAGAACGGGCCTTGAAGGTTGCATTGGTGCTGGTAGGATTGCTTTTCTTGGCCGGCATCTACCCGGTGGCGGTATCCTTCCTGCGCCCGGGCCAAGCGGATTACGAAATGATGATGCTGAGCCTCTACGTGACACTCGGGGTTTTCCTGCTTCTGGCCGTACGCAATCCTTCGGCGCATCGCAGCCTGATTGCCTTCACCGCATGGTCGAGTTTTGCTCACGGGGCTGTTATGGCGGCGCAGGCGTTCCAGCATCCGGACGAGCGCGACGAGCTACTGGGCGCCGTTGCGGGGCTGGTTGTCGTTGGCATAGCCCTGATCTCGCTGGCACCGGCAAAGCCGTCAGCGGCGCCGGCAAGGGCCGACACCGCCTACGCAAAGTCGCATTAGCTGATTTTCAAAATAGACCACTACCCGCGCGCGGGCATTCTTTACGGGCGCGCTCGCGCGGCGTCGACTACACTATCCAACGCTGATATTCCAGGTACGGTTCCCTGCGCGAAGACTTTGCTGCCGCCGCCTTTGCCGCCAACGGGCGCGAGCAACTCGCGCAAGAGCGCACCCATGTCGCCGTCGAGACCCGCCGATTGCGCGAGGACGATTGCCATTGCCCCGCGGCTCGCGAGAATCACTTGCATGTTCGGAGTTGCGACAATTTTGGCAGCGAGCATGGCCAGGTAGCTTGGGGCTGCGTCATCGGAAATAGAAACGATAATTCTCCGCTTGTCGTCGCGGGATATTTCGGTGTGTCGCGCGAGCAGATCTGCCGCTTCGAGTTCGGCGAGGCGCTCCGTTAATTTTTTGGCATCGCGCTGGCTCGCGCGGCGCTCTTCTTGAATTTTACGAACATTCTCCGGCAGCTCGGGCATGCCGCAGCCAAGATGCTCGGCGGCCTGTCGCAAAGCTACGAAGTCTCCGCGAGCAGAGGCGAAAGCGCGCCAGCCCGCTACGAACTCGACACGCCAATTCCCTTTTTGGCGCTCACATTTGCGCGTAAGCAGCAATCCGGCCTGGCCCGTGCGCGCCAGATGAGTGCCGCCGCATGGCTGACGGTCGAACGCGTCGATGTCGATGACACGCAGAGTTCCTTCGCGGTCAACTTTTGTGCGAATGCCCTGCGCGGCTAGTTCTTCGGCGGTTCCGTAGCGCACTGCAACGGAACGGTCGTCGAAGATGATTTCATTCACGCGACGTTCAGCTTCTTCAAGCTGGCGTGGCGTGATGGACGCCGCGGCAAGGTCGATGGTGGACATTTCGTGGCCGAGATGGAACGAAACAGTCTGAAATTTGAAGAGCTCGATGAACGCAGCCGAGAGCATGTGCTGAGCAGTGTGTTGCTGCATGTGATCGAAGCGGCGAGGCCAGTCGATTGCAGCGTGAATCGCGCCCGCAGCGACGGGCTGGTCAGTGAAATGCGTGATTTCGTGATTTTCGGCGTCGAGCACTTCGACGACCTTCACGTCGCCTAATTTCCCCGTATCAAATGGCTGGCCGCCCGAGGTGGGATAAAACGCGGTGCGATCCAAGCGCACGCGCCACCGCGCGTTTTCGGGTTCGCACGAGAGCACTTGCGCGTCGAATTCGCGCAGAAACGAATCGTTGTAATACAGCCTTTCGGTCACTGTATTTCTTCAGCCCGCTTTTTCTTGCTTCTTGCTTTTCGACTTTGAACTCTTGACTGTCAACTATTCTTCAGCGCTTTTTGCCAAGCTTCATTGTATTTGTAGCCGCAGCCCGTGTTGAAGAGCACGACGGTGTCGTCGGGCTTGATCCATTTTTTCTCCGCCAACTTGCGTGCGGCGACAACTGTTGCGCCTCCCTCGGGCGCAGCATAGATGCCTTCCTTTGCGGCGAGTTCTTTCGAGGTGCTGAGAATCTCGTCATCGCTCGCGGCAAGGGCCGTGCCTTTGCTTTCGCGAATCGCCTGAAGAATCAAGAAATCGCCAATTGCTTTCGGCACGCGCAAGCCGGAAGCAATCGTCGCCGCGTTCGGCCACATCGGTGCGCTGTCGGCGCCTTTTTCGAACGCGTCGACAATCGGCGCGCAGCCCGCGGCTTGTACCGTGACCATACGCGGGCGCGCGCTCCCGATCCACCCCATCGCTTCCATTTCCTCGAAAGCCTTCCACATGCCGATCATTCCGACGCCGCCTCCCGTGGGATAAATAATCACGTCGGGCAGCTTGCCGTCGAATTGCTCCCACAGTTCAAGGCCCATGGTTTTCTTGCCTTCGATGCGATACGGCTCCTTGAGCGTCGTGACTTCGTACCAGCCGTTCTTCTCTGTATTGTCGGCGACATATTTTCCGCAGTCGGAGATGAGGCCGTCGAGCTTGCGGACGTCCGCGCC
>JBAUEX010000157.1:0-4121 GCA_049678845.1 Candidatus Acidiferrales bacterium | reverse complement strand
GGAATAGGAGGAGCGATGGGTGCACTCTGGAACGATCTAAAGTATGGCATTCGGATGCTTGCCAAGTCCCCCGGCTTCACCGCCGTCGCGGTGCTGACCCTCGCCCTCGGCATTGGCGCCAACACGGCGATTTTCAGCTTGATTAACGCCGTGATGCTGAAGACGCTGCCGGTGAAAAACCCGCAGCAGCTCGTTCTCTTTCAATGGGATGACAACAAATGGCCGCCGCACTTCGGGCAAACTGGCAATGATTCGAAATTTTCCTTCTCTTATCCCGCGTTCGACGAATTCCGCAGGCAGAACAAAGAACTTTCGAGTGTCTTCGCCTGGGTGCCGCTGGGCTTCAACGATCAAAACACGACGGTGGGAATCAACGGCGAGCCGACGCTGGCGAACGGAATGATGGTGACGGGCGAATATTTTTCGGGCTTGGGTGTGACTCCGCTGATCGGGCGGGGAATCGCCGAGGCCGATGAAGATCGCGGCGCGCCTCGCGTGGCGGTGATCAGTTACGCCTACTGGACGGGCCGGTTTGCACGCGACGCCGCGATTATCGGGAAGAGCGTAACGCTGAACGGAATACCTTTCACGATCGTCGGTGTCACCCCGCCTGCGTTCTACGGCGTTGAAACCGGGACGGAACCGGATATCTGGGTTCCTTTCGACGACAAGGAGAACATGCGGCCGTGGGGTTCGCAGCCGTCCGGAGGAACGAATTCCGTTTTCACCGCGCGGAATTGGATTTGCTTGAGCCTCATGGGCCGGTTGCAAAACGGCGTGACGAAGGCGCAGGCGGCGAGCGCGCTGGACATTTTGTTTCACCAAATTGTCACAGCGGACTGGCATCCGCCGAAGCCGGACGACGTGCCACACTTTACGCTTGCGTCGGCGAGCCAGGGAATGCCGTATTTGCAAGAGAACAGCAAACAGCCGCTCTACATTTTGATGGTCGCGGTCGGGCTGGTGCTCTTGATCGCATGCGCGAACGTGGCGACGCTACTGCTGGGGCGCGCGACGGCGAGAAAAAAAGAAATCAGCGTGCGGCTGGCCATCGGCGCATCGCGAGGGCGTTTGATTTGCCAGTTGCTGACGGAGAGCGTGCTGATGGCGGTGCTGGGTGGCGCATTGGGAATCCTGTTTGCCGGCTGGGGAACGCGAGCGCTGGTGGCGCTGATGTCGGGCGGCGGCAGCCCCATGGCTTTGGATGCGAGCGCCGATTCGAAGGTGCTCCTGTTCACGCTGGTTGCGTCACTGTTCACGGGAATTGTATTTGGCCTCGCGCCAGCATTTCGCGTCACGCGCGTCGAACTCGCATCCGTAATGAAAGATAGCGCGACAAGCATTTCCGGCGCGCGCGACAAGCACTCGCTGGGTAAGTCCCTGATCGTCGCGCAGGTAGCCGCGTCACTGGTGTTGATGATTGGCGCAGGGCTCTTTGTGCGCACGCTGATCAATTTCGAGAATCGGAACTTTGGGTTCAATCAGCAGAATTTGCTCACATTTGGCGTGGATCCGACGCGCGCGGGTTATCACGATGCCCGGCTGATTTCCTTCTATTCACAATTGCTCGACCGGGTTCAGGCCCTCCCGGGAATTAGAGCGGCTACGCTGATGGCATACGCGCCGTTTATTGGCTGGTCAAGCAACAATTCTGTGGCGATCGAGGGAGCGACCCAGAAGCTCAGTAACGTAACGGTTCGTTCGCAAACGATCGGCCCGGACTTTTTCAGCACGATGGGCATTCCCATCATTCTCGGACGCGGCATCAATCGCAGCGACACAACAGCATCACCCATGGTCGCGGTGGTGGATGAAAATTTTGCGAAGAAGTTTTTCCCCAGCGAGAATCCGGTCGGGCATCGATTCAGCAGGAGTTCGACTTTCGACCCCAAGGACACAATCGAAATCGTGGGCGTGTCGAAGCCGGCCGAGCTTACGGATGTGCACGCAGAATTGAGACCCAAGGCTTATTACGCGTATGCGCAGGTTCCCAAGTACTTGGACATGATGTACTTCGAAGTCCGCACGCACGGGCCGCCGGCGACGGTGATTTCGGAGTTGCGCGATACAGTGCGGCAGGCCGATCCCGCTCTGCCGCTGATCAATTTGAAAACGCAAACGCAGGAGACTGCCGAAGCGCTTTCGCAGGAATCGTTGTTCGCGCGTCTCACAACTGTTTTCGGCTTGCTTGCGCTCCTATTGGCCATGGTCGGCCTTTACGGCACGATGGCGTATTCGGTCACGCGCAAAACGCACGAGATTGGGATTCGCATGGCGCTCGGGGCCAAGCCCGTCGACGTTCTCGGCATGGTGATCCGACAGGGGATCGCGCTCGCCCTGATGGGCGTCGCGATTGGCGTGGTTGTCGCGCTCGGCGTCACCCGCCTCGTCACCAGCATGATTTACGGCGTGACGCCCTACGACCCTGTGACATTTGTGACTCTGGCGATTCTCCTCGTGCTGGTTGCGGCTATTGCTTGTTACATTCCGGCGCGACGCGCGATGCGCGTTGACCCGATGATCGCGTTGCGCTACGAATAGGAGGAGCCGATGCGGACACTTTTTCAGGACATCCGTTTTGGACTGCGAGTGCTAGCGAAATCCCCGGGCTTCACCGCCGTCGCAGTACTGACGCTTGCGATCGGCATCGGAGCCAATACGGCGATCTTCAGCGTCGTCAATGCCGTTCTATTGCGTCCACTTCCCTATCCGAACCACAACTCGCTCTTGCGCGTCGAAGAAACGCATCCGGGAGAGAACAGCACTGCTCTCACGTATGCGACTTTCTTGGATCTCGAGCGCGACGTAACGGCCATCCAAAATACTTCCGCGTTCCGGCCTTGGGTTTTCAACGTCACAGGCGAAGGGGAGCCGGAACAAGTTCCCGGCGCAATGGTTTCCGGGAATTTCTTCTCCGCGCTCGGCAGCAAGCCTTTTCTGGGCCGCGTATTCCGCAAAGAGGACGACCAACCAGGCGGGGACAACCGGGTAACGGTCTTGAGCTACACATTTTGGCAACGTCGTTACGGCGGGCAGCGCGCCATCGTCGGCAAAAGCGTTCAAGTGAATGCCCAAGATTTCGTTGTGATTGGCGTGATGCCACCCGGGTTCAATTTCCCCGAGCAGGCAGAAATGTGGTGCCCGTTGATCGCCGGTGGCCAGCTGCACAATAACCGGCGCGCGCACTTGCTTACGGTGATTGGAGATCTTGCGCCCGGGACGTCGCCGGGTAGAACGAACGGTGAACTGGCATCCTTTGCCGCGCGCGTCACAAGAGAGAATCCCGGCATTGACGATCCTGGTCTGACCATCACCGCGATTTCATTAAAAAATAGTTTAGTCGCGCCGCTTCGGCCCGCGCTGGTGATTCTGATTTTTGCGGTGGGCTTGCTGTTGCTTATCGCGTGCGCGAACGTGGCAAATCTCTTGCTCGCTCGCGCGGCAGCGCGCCGCAAAGAGATTGCGATTCGCCTGGCAATTGGCGCGGGGCGGTCACGCCTGGTGCGGCAATTGCTGACCGAAAGTGTTCTCCTCGCGTCGCTGGGAGGAATTCTCGGGCTAGGAGTTGCTTCCTGGAGTCTTAGCTTCATTGTTGCCGCGAACGCAAAGAATATACCGCAACTCGTCGGAGTCAATCTTGATTGGCGCGTTCTCGTTTTCACACTGATGGTTTCCGTATCGACGGGTCTCGTATTTGGGTTGGTTCCGGCGCTCGCGGGAATCAAAACGGACCTGAACACATCGCTCAAGGAAGCGGGCGCAGTTTCCACTTGCGCCAAGCACCGCATGTCGAACGAAAGCCTCATCGTCCTGCAATTCACGCTAGCTGTGGTTCTGTTGGCGGGTGCCGGTTTGCTTGGCAATAGTTTTGTGCGCCTGCTGCGCGTGAATCCCGGATTTAATCCCAAGAACGTTTTGACGATGCAAGTTTTCCTCTCTCCCGTGCAGTTCCCCGAAGGAGATCCGAAAGGAGCAGTGGTGCTACACCAGATGCTCGAACGGGTTCGTGCTGTGCCCGGCGTGCGTTCGGCGGGCCTGGTCATTTCCCTTCCGCTCACAGGAGGCCCCAGCACCGACTTCGTAATTTCTGGACGGCCAGCGCCACGTCTGGGAGACGAGCC
>JBAUEX010000156.1:0-24837 GCA_049678845.1 Candidatus Acidiferrales bacterium | reverse complement strand
CGAAGAGATCTGCTACGAAAGTTTCGCGTGTCATCCCCCAGGTATTCGGCCACTTCACCCAAGTTAGCGTTACGAGTGCCAACGCGAAGTTCGTGATGCGTGCAAAACCGACAAAAACCATCCCAAGAAGGAGCAGCGCCATAGTTATGAAGAAATAATCGTCAGCGTGCCTTCGAACGGGACGGCCCGCAGTGGTTGACGACATGCCTTCTCCAAATCGTGACGCCGTGCCCGAGGTGGAGGAAGTCAGGGAAAGCGAATTCCGTTGGGCATTACCGGCGGCTCAAAATGGCAGCGGACTGCGTCGCGGACGGCAACGCGCAACTCATCGAGCGTGACAGCTTGCGTAAATATGGGGTGACCTAAGCCCGCGCTTCGTAACCGCCTTCGGGCGCTTCCGCAACGGCAAAGACGATTTCCTTTTCGGGCATCCTCCCTCTTCCCAGATTATATTCCCACGCCGCCAATCTTTCCTCATTCCATATTCGCCCGTCCCACAGAAAGGCAGGGCTTTCTTGGAGGGTTTTGGTAGCTTAGAATCGGCGTTCGCAGACACTTGCTGTAGGCACGCGATGGGAGGGTTCGGCATGGGAATGGCGAAACGATACGGAGTGATGTTGCTGGCGATGATCGGGCTGATGATCGTGGCGGCGCGAGCGGTCGCGCAAACGGCGACCAATTCGGCGCATGTGGTCAGGTACCACGCCACGAATGACAACGTGAAATACGATTACTGCGTGGCGCCGGCGGTCGCGCATGTCCACTCGGGTGACATCATCGAGGCGAACACGCTCGACTGTTTCGGCGACGCGATCCAGCATCCCGGCGACACGCTGGCGATGGCGAAGGGGGATAATCCGCTCAGTGGCCCATTTTATATTGACGGCGCGGAGCCGGGAGACACGCTGGCGATTCGTTTTCTTTCACTCGAAGTGAACGGCAAACAGGGAATCGGCGCGCTGGCTCCGGGATTTGGCGCCCTGAACCCGACCGATTTTACGCCGATGATCAATCAGCCGCTGCCCGAGCGCATCTGGTTTTATGCCGTCGATCCGGTGACCAATACCGCGACGTTCAAGGCCGACGATTCGAGTTTCACAACGAAAATTCCGCTGCATCCGTTTCTCGGTTGTATTGGTGTGGCGCCCGCAGGCGGCGAATCGCGCAGTTCGGTCGTTCCCTCGGATTTTGGCGGCAATATGGACGCGCCCGAAGCAAGTGTTGGCAACACGCTTTATTTGCCGGTCAACGTTGCGGGCGCGCTGCTTTATTTCGGCGATGGACACGCCGCCATGGGCGACGGAGAAGTGGCGGGAACGGCGATCGAAGTTCCGTTGCGCGTGCGCCTGGAAGTGCGCGTGATCAAGGGTTGGAAAATCGCGTGGCCGCGGTTTGAAAACGAGCATGAGCTGATGGCCGCGGGGATCACGCGCCCCCTCGACGATTCGCTGCGCATCGCCTTCGCGCAGCTTGTCGATTGGATTCATCAGGATTACGGCCTGAGCGATTTGGATGCGTACGAATTGCTGTCGAAAGTGGCGCGCATTCGTCTGGCGGAAATGGTGGATCCGAATTACGTGGTGATTGCGAAAATCGACAAGCGGTTTTTACCGCCGAAAAGAAAATGACGACACACGAGCCCGACCGGCAGGCGCGTTACGATCGGGAGTGGCAAAGATTTCGCCGTCTGCGCGTCGCTTTCTGGACGCTCTTCGCGGGATTGTTTCCGATTCTGTTTTTCGGCGTCGCGGTCAAGGGATTGTTGGGATTGGGGACCGGCGGATTTGTTGAACTGCTTCTGGCGTACATGGCGATGGTTTGGGTGACGGGTTACAACGTGAGCCGTTTTCCGTGTCCGCGCTGCGGACGCGTGTTCGCGCGCGAGCGCTGGTTCGGGCTGGTTTCGACGTCGCAGCAGTGCAATTCTTGCAAGCTTCCGCTGTGGGGCGGCTGCGAGATATAAAGTTACCGGGAACGCAGAGCTTTTGACACGCATCAATGAGAATGGCATCCCGCGGGTCAACGCCGCGCGAGGGAGCGCGGCACTTTGCTTGCCCCGAAGCGGCGAGTTCCGATAGCGTGCGGTTCACGAGGTGTACTTGGTAATCAGAATTCGCAGGTCTGGCGCGACGACGATTCTCGATCTCAATGGCCCGCTGATGGTGGGTGAAAGCGAGTCGGTCTTCCGGCAGAAAATCAAGGAGCTGCTTGCCGAAGGCGCGCGGCAGATCGCGATTAATCTTGCCGGTGTGTCCGAGATCGATAGCTGGGGCCTGGGCGCGCTGGTGCGACACTGTGCTGAAGTAAGGCGCCGCGGAGGGCGTTGCGTCTTTTTTTCGCCTACGGCGCGAGTCTTACAGCTTATCAAAGTCGCGCATCTCGATTCCGTGTTGGATATTGCTGCCGACGAGGCCGCGGCGCTCAGTCGCGAGTGAAAGTTTCCCGGAATTTGGAAGACAACAGAACGCCTGACACGCGTCAGGCGCGGACCGACCTAGTCGGGCCCTGCAAACTACCTAATTAGTTAGCGGCTGCCGGAGTCAGTAAAGATCCCTTTCGGCAGCATCATGCTGACGACTTTATTGCCGTCCACGAGCTCGCTGATGTGCAAATCGGCCGCGACGCTCGAAAGCATATAAGCATCGTCGCGCGAAAGATGTTTGTCGTGCATCAGGAAATCAATCATTTCGTGAACGGCCATTTTAGTGGCTTCGTTGAGATCTTCATGGATGCCCATAGTCATATAGGAATCGGGCGTCTCGGCGCGCGGCCAGAGCAGATGCATATCCTTGCGGTCGACGAGTTGAAACGTGCCGATCAGTGAGGTTTCCATTGCGGTGATGTCTACTTCGCCGTCGCCCTGCCCCGCATGGCCGTCTCCGGCCCAGAAAAGCGCGCCTTCCGCGTTCACGGGGATGTAGAGGGTTGTGCCCGCGACGAGATATTTGTTGTCCAAATTGCCCGCGTGCATCCACGGCGGCGCGCTGCTAATGCGGCCGGCGGCGGCCGGCGGGGCGTCTCCCAAGCTCCCAAAAAATGGATGAAGCGGAATCTCGATTCCGTCGGCGAAATGCGCGACCATGCGCTGCGCGTCGAGAGGAATGATTTTCATTCGTCCGTAGGGATAATCGTTGGGGAGAAACCCGCGCCCCGGCCCAAAGGCATTGTAGGCATACGGAATGGCGAGGCGAATCGATTGGATGTGCACTTCCAGAACGTCGCCGGGTTCCGCTCCTTCCACATAGACCGGGCCGGTGAGAATATGCCCGCCCGGTCCTTTGTCCTTCACCTGATCAAAAATATCGCGCAGGGATTGTTCAACTTGACCCGCGGGAACGCCGGCTCCTTGCAAAGCCTTCGGGCTAGAAGTGATCAGTGTTTGTATTTCAACTGTGTCGCCAGAATGAATGCGGAGAACAGGAGGAGCACTGGCAGAGTAAAAGCCCCAGGAGATGGTCTTCGGCGTGGGCTTGAGCTGAAAAATTCTGTTGCTTGAAGTCGACCAAGGCGGCTGCTGCTGCGCATTCGCGCCGACAAGACAGAAGATCGTAACGCTCAATAATGTCGCGATGGCTGCTCTCTTCATTTTTTCCGTTTCCTCCCGCGCGGAATTCCGGCTCGGTAAACTGTGTTAAGCGGTTCGCGAACTGACGGCGGAGTCTAGCATGGGAATTGGCAGTAGTATCCTATAGGACCTTGTATTCGAGCCGGTGCACCGTGTTGGGCCACCCCCTGTTACAATTTTTACACTGCCATGCGAAGTACACGAGCAATTTCCCGATTCCTATTATTGGGGACTATGACATGCGGGTTAGCTGGAAGTTCCTTACCGGGACGGGCGCAGAGTCCGGCAAATTATCGAACTGAAGCGGAGGACTTGCGCCGTTTTGCGGATTTCGTGGAATGGCCGCATCTGGCGAATCCTGCGAATCAGAAACAGGGCAAGACCATCAACTTCTGCGTCCTGGGCCGCGATCCATTCGGAAGTTCACTGGACGAATCGATCCTGGGGCACCCGGTTGGTGACCGCGAGCCTACGCTGGTGCGCGGCAAACGGGTTGAGGATTTAGGCGCTTGCGATGTGCTGTTTGTGAGTTCATCCGAAACGAAATTCCAATCGAAAATTCTGAATCGATTGAACCGTTCTGCGGTGCTGACGGTCGGCGAGACAAGCGATTTCGCTGCGCACGGCGGCATTATCCAATTTGTCCAGGAAGGCGAACACGTCAACTTCTTGATTAACGTGGATGCGGCCAATCGAGCGGGCCTAAAAATTCGAGCAGCTCTGCTGGCCCTGGCGCAAATTGTTCACGATGGCGCCAGCAAGGCCGGCGGATAAGATGCCGGCAGCCCTTCACCATCAATCAATTCGTGGCAAACTCACGCGCATCATCCTGATTTCCAGCGGACTCGCGGTGGTGCTCGCATGCGCCATTTTCGCGATCTACGATATTCACACCGCGCGGCAGTCGCGGCTCAGGACCGTCGCGACACTTGCCGAAATTACCGGGACGAACTCCGCGGCGGCCTTGACCTTCGACGACGAACAAGCGGGACGCGATATTCTGCGATCCTTACGGGCGGACAAAGAGCTGACGCACGCCGCCCTGTACACGACGGACGGTAAAATGCTGGCGGTTTATAGCCGCGACCCAGGCAATATCGAATTCACACTCCCGCACATCGAAACCGATGGCGTGCATTTTGGGAAAGGCAACATCGTTGCGTTTCACAAGGTTGAATTGGACGGAAAGCCCGCCGGAACCATTTACCTGGAATCCGATCTGAGCACGATTGTGGCGCGAGAAGAGGGGCTTGCCGCCATGGGAAGCATCGCACTGCTCGTTTCGATACTTGTGGCGGTGCTCGTGGGATCGCGGCTGCAAAGTTCCATCTCGGGTCCAATTCTGGAGTTGGCGCGTACGGCGTTCGCGATAGCCGTGGACAAGAATTACTCCGTGCGCATGGTTTCGAAAACCGGAGACGAAATTGGTTTTCTCTATGAACAGTTCAACGCCATGCTGGCCCGAATTCAAGATCGCGACAAGGAACTGGAGCGCGCGCGAGCCGAACTTGAACAGCGCGTTGCGGAACGGACGGCGTACCTGAACGCGTTGGTCGAAATCAGTCCCCTGGGCATCGTAACCACAGACCCGCAGGGACGCGTGCGAATTTGCAACTCCGCGTTCGAACGGCTGTTTCAATGTGTCCGAACGGAGGTCACTGGTGCGGATTTGAATTCCCTGGTTACGCCGCCGGAACTCAACGAAGAAGCGGCGGAATTTGCGCGGCGACGCAAGGCTGGGCAAAACGTTCAGGCAACGACGCAACGGCGCCGGGGCGACGGAACGTTGCTGGATGTGGAACTATACGCCGTGCCGATGCGGGTGGGCGACGAAGACACCGGAACGCTGGCCATTTATCACGACATAAGCGACAGAAAACGAGCGGAAGAGGCGCTGCGAGAAACCAATCAAAAGCTTACCGCCATTATCGACGGATCTTCTCTGGCCATCGCCATTCTGGATCTCGATACAAGGGTGCAGATCTGGAATCCCGCCGCCGAACGGATTTTCGGATGGAGCGCCGCGGAAGTCTTGGGGAGCCCTCTGCCTGTGGTTCCCGAAGACGCGCAAGAGTTTTTTAGGAAGTTGCACAACGAAGTGATCGACGGTCTGGGAGTCAGCGGGTTGGAAGTGGTGGCGCAGAGGAAAAACGGCACACGTTTTGATGTCAGTATTTCCAGAGCGCCGTGGAGAGACGCGTCGGGCGCGGTTTGCGGAACCGTGGACATGATTGCGGACATCACGGAACGGAAGCAGGCGGAAGAAGCATTGCGGTCAAGCGAAGAGCGAATTCATTTGCTTCTCGACTCGACTGCGGAAGCCATCTACGGAATCAACGTGCAGGGAGAATGCACGCTGGTGAACCGGGCCTGCCTGCGGATGCTCGGATATGCGGAGGCGGCGGATCTGCTTGGCAGAAACATGCACGAGGTAGCGCACCACAGCTGGACGGATGGATCCTCTCATTCGGCGGAGGATTGCATGATCTTTCGGTCCTTCCGCAAGGGTGAAGGCACGCACGACGACGATGACGTCCTTTGGCGCGCCGATGGCACATCCTTTCCGGTGGAGTATTGGAGCTATCCGGTGCGGCAAAAAAACCAAGTGGTCGGCGCGGTCGTCACATTTCTCGATATCACCGTGCGCAAGCGAGACGAAGAAGCATTGCGGTCAGCGAAAGAACAGGCGGAAGAGGCCAACCGGGCCAAGAGCGAGTTTCTAGCAAACATGAGCCATGAGATACGCACGCCGATGAATGGAATTCTGGGCATGACGCAGCTCACGCTGGAAACGCGACTCAACAACGAGCAACGAGAATATCTGGGAATGGTGAAATCATCGGCGGATTCCCTGTTGACGCTGCTGAACGACATTCTGGATTTTTCAAAGATCGAGGCGGGGAAGCTCGATCTGGATTTATCGCCATTCGCGTTGCGCGAAAGCATTGGAGAAGCGCTGAAAGCGCTGGGTCATTTGGCGCATAGAAAAGGTCTGGAACTGGCCTGGCACGTGGACGTGGGAGTGCCGACATGGCTGGTGGGCGACAGTGGCCGTTTGCGGCAGATACTCGTGAACCTGGTGATGAATGCGATCAAATTCACGGAACGCGGCGAGGTGGTTGTGTCCGTGAAGGTGAAAAGCAAAACACCGCAAGAAGTCGAATTACATTTCAGCGTGCGCGATACGGGAATCGGAATTCCTGCCGAAAAGCGGAAACTGATTTTTGCCGCGTTCACCCAAGCGGACAGTTCGACGACGCGAAAATATGGCGGCACGGGACTGGGCCTGACGATTTCGCAAGCTCTGGTGAATATGATGAACGGCAGCATCTGGGTGGAAAGCGAGCCGCGGAAAGGCAGCATGTTTCATTTTACGGCGCGACTTAAGGTTCCTGAGGCGAGCTTTGTTCCACCGGAGGTGGTTGAGCCGGGGGCGTTGCGCGGGCTTCGCGCGCTGGTGGTCGACGACAATGAGACCAACCGGGTAATCCTGTCGGAGCTATTGAGCCAATGGGGCATGGAGCCGGAGCAAGCGGCGTCAGGCAGCGAAGCACTGACGTTGCTGGCGAGCAAGGGCCACAGTGGCGCTCCCTTCCGGCTCGCGCTGATCGATGCGGACATGCCCGAGATGGATGGATTCGCTCTGGCCGAGCGCGTCAAGAACACGCCCGAGGCTTCCGCACTGAACATGTTCATGCTCAGTTCGACGATGCAATCGGGCGACATCGCGCGCAGTCACGAAGCCGGTCTGGCGGGCTTTCTGACGAAACCGGTGCAACCTTCGGAATTGCTGGATGCGATTCTGGGCGTGATGAGCAGCACGGAAAAAATGGCGGCGGAAGCAGAGGATATTCAGTCAACGCAGCAAACGGGGAAGACGGGCAACGGGATGCGCATCTTGCTTGCGGAAGACAACGTGGTGAACCGTCAATTGGCGGCGCGACTGCTCGAAAAACGAGGGTACGCGGTGGTGATTGCGAACAATGGAATCGAGGCGCTGGCGGCGGTGGAGCGCGAAGAAATTGACATGGTTCTGATGGATGTGCAGATGCCGGAAATGGACGGGCTTGAAGCCATCCGCGCAATTCGCTCGAAGGAAAAAATATCCAAGCGGCATCTGCCGATCATCAGCCTGACAGCGCACGTCATGAAGGGCGACCGAGAAAAATGCATCGAGGCGGGGGCCGATGATTACATTCCCAAACCAATTCAGCCGGCAAATCTTTTCGCCGCGATCGAGAGAATGCGCACTTCCCGCCTTGGCAATGAGCCGCGCTTGGCCGCATCCGCAATCTCCGATTCTTTGGATTCCGCCGCGCTGCTCGAACGAGTGCAAGGCGACCGCGGGTTGCTGGCGGAAATTGTGCAGCTATTCGAAAACGGGTTGCCGGAGATTTTGCAGACGCTGCGCGAATCCATCGCGCGGGAAGATGCGACGGGAATTGCGCGCATCGCGCATACGTTGAAGGGATCGGTGGGAAATTTCGGACGCGGGAGCGCTTTTCGGGCGATCGAAGAGATGGAGAGCTTTGCGAAGGAGAACGATATGGCGCGAACCACAGAGGCATTTGTCGTTGTCGAAAGCGAACTCAAAGAGTTGCTGGTGACACTCGAGCCGTTTCGTACTCTGGCGACCGAGGCAGTAACCGCCGAGAAGACGGTAATCCAGTAGATCAAAATGGTGATGAAGATCCTTATTGCGGAAGACGAGCCGGTTTCCCGAAGGCTGCTGGAGGCGTTCCTGCGGAAGTGGGGCTATGCGGTCGTCGCCGTTGCCAAGGGGGATGATGCGTGGGCGTTGCTCGAAGCCGAGGATCCGCCGCGCTTGGCGATTTTGGATTGGATGATGCCCGGAATTGAGGGTGTTGAAATTTGCCGCCGTGTTCGCGAGAGGATCGGGCGCCCGTACACATATATGATTCTGCTGACCGCGCGCGGTCATAAGCCAAGCCTGCTCACCGGTCTGAAGGCGGGTGCCGATGACTATCTCTCCAAGCCTTTCGATGCGGAAGAATTGCGGGCGCGTTTGCAGGTGGGCGAACGCATCCTGAAAGTGCAAGACGAGCTCATCGCGGCGCGGGACGCGCTTCATTTCCAGGCGACGCATGATGTATTGACCGGCGTGGCGAGCCGCCGCGCGGCATTCGAATTTCTGGCTCGTGAACTGGCGCGCGCCCGTCGCGAAAACAAGCTGGTGGGAATCGTTCTCGCGGACATTGATCATTTCAAGGCAATCAACGACAGATACGGACACATGGCCGGAGACCTAGTGCTGCAGGAAATCGCGCGACGCATGACCAAATGTACGCGCCCCTATGATTGCGTGGGACGCTATGGCGGCGAAGAGTTCCTGATGATATTTCCCACTTCGGCCGACGAAGGTATCCTGCGGTTGGCGGAGAGAATGCGCAAGGCGATAGAAGCCACACCCGTGCGAACTCCCGAGGGGGAAATTGCAATCACGGCGAGCTTCGGCGTTTTGGTCGCGCACGGCTCCGGCCAGAGAGACGTCAACGAATTGCTGCGTCTCGTGGACGCGGCGCTGTATCGCGCCAAACGCGACGGACGAAATCGCGTGGAACGCGCGGAATCTGCTGGCGAAGAAGAACCGGACGCCCTATCCCCGAGCAACGCAGCGTCAGTAATATAGTGTCGGTTCGTTTCGGATGATGGTTCCGAGACGAGCAGGTGGGTGCGCGCCTCCGTGGTCTTCGTGGTGCCAGCTTCATTGTGCGATAATTCTTCTTCGTGAAGCTTCCGATCAAACCGAGACTCCGCTATCGTGAGTGAGACTTTTGTTCGACGATCGCGCATCGAGGCGTCAGCGGAGAGAGTTTTCGAGTGGCACGCGCAGCCCGGCGCGCTCGAGCGGCTGACGCCTCCGTGGGAGTCGATTGAAATGCTGGAGCCGGCGGCGGGAATTCGCAACGGCGCACACGGTGCATTTCGAGTGCGCACGGGGCCGTTTCGCGTGCGATGGGAATTCGAGCACCGCGGATATGTGGAAGGACGCGAGTTCCAGGATTTTCAGCGCTCGGGCCCGTTCCGCCGCTGGGACCATACGCATCGATTCGTTCCGGACGGCGCGGCAGCCTGCTGGCTGGAAGACCGCATCGAGTACGAATTGCCCATGGGCACGGTCGGGAGTTTTTTTGCGGGCTGGTTTGTGAAACGAAAGCTGGAGAAGCTGTTCGCATACCGGCATCGCGTTACCTCGGAAGCATTCGCGGCAAAAGGGCCGTAGCAGCAGGGGCTGAAGCCGAGTTCCATACGCAGGCGAATGGATTTGCGTACGCGGCAGGCATTTTTTGCAACGGCCGTGAACGGAATTTTTTTCGGCGCGCCGCAGTTAGTGTAAACTGGGCTGTTGTTTACTGAACCGCCCGCACCGTAAGGCAGCGAGTCGAGGAGGCCCAAACTTGAATCCAACCAAACCCATTGTTGCGCCAGCGAACGACAAGACCAGCGCGGCGCGACGCGAGTCGCTGACGATAACCGACAATCGCACGGGCCGGCAGTACGAAGTTCCCGTGCAACATGACACGATTCGCGCCATCGATTTGCGCCAGATCAAAGTGAGCGAAGACGATTTCGGCATGATGACCTACGACCCGGCATATACGAACACGGCATCGTGCATCAGCCGCATCACATTCATCGACGGCGATAAAGGCATTCTTCGCTACCGCGGCTATCCCATTGAGGAACTCGCGGAGAAAAGCACGTATTTAGAGACGGCCTATTTGATTCTGCACGGCGAATTGCCCACCAGCACGCAGCTGGAAGATTGGACCTACCACGTAACGCATCACACATTTATCCACGAAAGCATCAAGAAATTTCTCGACGGCTTTCATTACGATGCGCACCCGATGGGCATGATCATTTCGGCAGTGGCGGCGCTTTCGACTTTTTATCCCGACGCGAAGAATATCTTCGACGAAGATTCACGGCGCAAGCAGACCTGGCGGCTGATCGGCAAGATGCCGACGCTGGCCGCGTTTACCTACCGGCACAGCCTCGGGATGCCCTACGCCTATCCCGACAACGAGCTCAGCTATCCGGGGAATTTCTTGAACATGCTCTTTCGCACGACGGAGCTGAAGTACCGGCCGAATCCGACGCTCGAGCGCGCTCTGGATGTTTTATTCATTCTGCACGCGGACCACGAACAGAATTGCTCGACCAGTGCCATGCGCGGCGTGGGCAGTTCTCACGTGGATCCGTATTCGGCGATTGCCGCGGCCACGGCGGCGCTATACGGCCCGCTGCACGGCGGCGCGAACGAAGCCGTTCTTCGGATGCTGCTCGAAATCGGTTCGGTGAACCGGGTTCCCGACTACATCAAGCAAGTCAAGGGTGGCGACAAAAAGTTAATGGGGTTCGGCCATCGCGTCTACAAGAACTACGACCCTCGCGCGAAAATTGTGAAGCACATCGCCTATGAGGTATTCGATGTGATGGGACGCAATCCGTTGATCGACATCGCGCTGGAATGCGAGAGGATTGCGCTGGAAGACGATTATTTCGTCAAGCGCAAGCTTTATCCCAACGTGGACTTCTACACGGGACTGATTTATCAATCCATGGGCTTCCCCATGACGATGTTCCCGGTGCTATTCGCGATTCCGCGGGCCTCGGGCTGGATCGCGCAGTGGCAGGAAATGCTGCTCGATCCGGAACAAAAAATTGCCCGCCCGCGCCAGATTTACCTGGGCAGCGACGAGCGCAGCTACATTCCAATGGACCACCGCAGCTAGTTCGTTGCTGACGCTCGTCCGCCAGTTCGCGGAGCTGCAAATCGGAAAACGGTTCGAACATCGTAGGACCGGGCGCGTGCACGCGAATACTCGGGAGGAATTCTGTGGGGGCTCGGCAGGGATGATCGCCCGATTGGGATTTCGCGTCAGGGCGAAGACAGACGAGTTTCCTGCGCCTGAACGGGGCAACCGGACGAATTGATGCTTTCTATTTCTTCCTGTCGCGACGATATTCGCCGCGCTTCACGGCGGCGACGAAGCGATCTGCATCGCGCGTGGGCCGCGGGATGCGGTAACCATCGAGAACCGAGGAAACGAATTCGATGGCGCGCGCCAGAGAAATGCGATGCCCCTGCGTGACGTAAAGGGGATTCACGCTGTCGCGCGAGCGCAGAACCGCGCCAATGATTTCCTCGCCGTCGCGCAGCGACGTCCAGCAGCCCGCGCGTTGCGGCAAATCGCCGTGCGTGCCCACCAGCAAAGACTTCGCGCAGCCGATAGTTGGCCGGTCGAGTAACACGCCGAGATGGCAGGCGATGCCGAAGCGGCGCGGGTGCGCGTAACCGTGGCCGTCATAAAGAATCAGGTCCGGTGCGTTGCGCACCCGCGCAAAGACTTTCAGCAGCGCGGGCATCTCGCGGAAACTGAGCAGTCCCGGTACGTACGGAAATGTAATCGGACTTTCCGTCCAGATGCGCTCAATCTCTTCCATTTTCGGATAACGGTAAACGACGACGCCGGCAATTGCGCGGTTGCGCTTGGCATCGTAGGCGAGGTCCGCGCCAGCCACCGTGCGGATACGCGGCAGACGGTCGATAAGCTCCACGCGCTCGCGGATGCGCAGCTGGATGCGCGCCGCTTCGCGCGGCGTCACGCGCCACCGATGCAATCGCAAATATTCCATCCTTGCGAAATTATGCGGAGGGAAGAGGCGTGTCAAGCCAGGGCGTGCCGGCCGCTATTTGCCATTCGATTCGGCATTCAATTCCACATTTGATTCGACGCAGCGATTCGGCGGACGATTAGACATTCCAGGAACAGTGGAGCATCAACGAACGCGATTCCGGGCGTATAATCCCCATTCATTCCAGTTTGGGAGGCTGCCACGGCCAGGAATGCTGCGTTTCCTGAGGAGAAACATGTGCCACTGAAAATTTCGACGCGGCAATCGGGGGACGTCACCATCGTCGATCTAGATGGACGCCTGACCATCGGCGCCGACAGCGACTTGGTGGCTGCGCGCTTGCGTGAATTGGAGACCCAGTCGGTGCGCAAGATCCTCGTGAATTTGACAAACGTGACGCAGCTCGATAGTTCGGGCCTGAGCGCGCTGGCGGGCGGATTCATCTCGATGAAGCGGCTGGGCGGCGCATTCAAATTTTTGCGTCCATCCGGGCGCGTGCGCGAAGTGCTTTCGGTTACCCGTTTGATCGACATCATTCCCACGCTCGACAACGAAGCGCAGGCCATCGCCAGCTTCGCCTCAGCCAGCGCGCCGGCCGCGGGATGATGACCGTTCATGCCAGTCCATAGAGAAATTCTATCCCGCCCGAATCAGTCCACCCGCGTCCTAGCCTTAATCTTTGTCACTTTTTTCTGCTCGGCGATTCCGTCGTACGGACAACAGGAGCAAATCGACTCCCTGGTTGCGAGAGTCGCTTCAGCAATCCACAAATCATTTAAGCGAGCTGCTGGCCAACAGCTGGCTATGGTCGTGATTTCCGAACCAGTGATTGGGCCGACAGAGTTGGGCGCGACGATTGGGAACGAGTTCCGTAGCGCGCTGCCGCGCAGGGCATTTCGCCGGTGAACGGCACGAAGCTTCAACAGATCGAGGACGAAGAGGAAATCTCACCCGTGGCCCTGCTGCCTTTCGGGCTAAGAACGCGAAGGTTAGGCGTTAATCAGGAGTTTTTCTTCAGTTCGGCGAGGACGAGCTTGGCGACTTCCTTCAGCGTATCGAAAATCCCCTGCCCTTGAATAGCGACAGCCTCCAGCACCGGCTCGCCTTTCAATTGCAGTTGTTTCGTTAATTCCGCGACAGGCATGGCGTTGGGCAAATCGCGTTTGTTGAGCTGCAACACATAGGGAATCGTGTCGAAATTCAGGTTGTGATCCTTCAGATGTTCTTTCAAGTTATCAATCGTTTCGAAATTCGCATCCAGTCGTTCCTCCTGAGAATCCGCAACAAACACGACGCCGTCCGCGCCTTTCAGGATCAGTCGTCTGCTTGCTTCGTAGAAAACCTGTCCGGGCACGGTATATAAATGGAAGCGCGTGCGAAATCCGCGCACAGTGCCAAGATCGAGCGGAAGAAAATCGAAAAACAGAGTGCGGTCCGTTTCCGTAGCCAGCGAAACCATTTTCCCTTTTTGATTTGTGCCTGTGTGGTCGTAGATCCACTGCAGATTGGCGGTTTTGCCGCCAAGGCCGGGACCGTAGTAAACGAGCTTGCAGTTGATCTCGCGAGCGGGAAAATTTATGAACGGCACGAGTACCTCAATATTTTTGTCGCCGTTTACTTATAGCATAGGGAGGTCAAGCACGGCATCTTGCGTCTTTCGTATTGATTCGGAACAGGCAATGAGGGCCGTCGAGCCCCCCCCCAAAGGCCAAGTTTCGCACGACAGGCGCAAGCAAAGCGCACGAAAGCGTCGTTGCTTCGCGTCTGTTTCACGTGAAACCGGCCAGTTAAACCGCAGAAAAGCCAAAAGTGGTCAAAATATGGCGAGTTGACGGCGCAATGCGTCGCTGCTATTCTACGGCCATTATGGCGCGCTCGACAGGCAAGGCGAAACAGCGCAGCAGTCGGTCATCCTCCAGCACCCGGTCAAACAACCGGAACGGACATAAGTCGCTGAAGGATAAAGAATTACAGGATAAGAGACACGCCAGCATTTTTCAGGATCCCAACGACCATGCCACGCAGCAGCAGCTGCGAGCCTATGAAGAGGGTTTAAAGCAATTCCAACAGCAGAAATTTAGCCGGGCAAAACAAGCGCTCGAGCGCGTTCTGGAGGGTCCCAATAAGGAACTGGCCGATCGCGCACGCACCCATCTGCGCATTTGCGACCAGCGAGTTTCGCGCGCTCCGGAGCCGTCAGCGAAATCCGCCGAGGATCACTACAACCAGGGAATCGCGATGATGAATTTGGGCCGTTGGGACGAAGCGCGCGTGCATCTCGACCGCGCGCGCAAGTCCGCGCCCAAGGCCGACCATGTCGTTTATGCCATGGCGGCGCTCGATTGTTTGACCGGTGAAGCGGAGTCGTCGATGCAGAACCTGAAAGTGGCGATCCAGCTTCGCGCGGAAAATCGCTATCGCGCGCGCAACGACGAAGATTTTGCCTTTCTGCAAGAGGACCCGCGATTTACTGAACTGCTCTACCCGGAGCGCGAAGGCACAAGCGGTTAGTTCCCCGTCCGTGAGTAAGTCCGCACATTCCCGTTCAAAAGGCATCCGCATTGTCGCGCTTGGCGGAGGCACGGGGCTTTCGATGTTGCTGCGCGGATTGAAAGCGCACATTGCGACTCCGAGCCAGAACGGCGAGCATCGGCCGATTGCCAATATTGACGCGGTGGTCACGGTGACGGACGACGGAGGCAGCTCCGGCCGTTTGCGTCGCGAATATTCCATCTTGCCTCCGGGAGATATTCGGAATTGCATGGTGGCGCTATCGCCCGATGAAGCGTTGCTCGGGCGCCTGTTTCAGTATCGCTTTCCTGCCGCCGGCGGCAGCGGACTTTCCGGACACAGCTTCGGGAATTTGTTTTTGACCGCGCTGACGCAGGTGACCGGCGATTTTCCGGAAGCGGTGAGGCTTTCAGGAAAAGTGCTGGCTGCGCGCGGAAGGATTTTTCCGTCCACCAATGCGAACGTGACTTTGGAGGCGAAGCTCGAAGACGGTCGCGTGGTTGCCGGGGAGACGAAAATTTCGCGCTCCACGCGCCGCATCCGTCGCGTGCGATTGGTTCCGTCTGGCGCGCGGCCATTGCCCGAGGTGCTCGATGCGATCCGCCACGCGAACTTGATTCTGCTGGGTCCGGGCTCGCTGTATACCAGCATCATCCCCAGCTTGTTGGTTCGCGGCGTTGTGAATGCGATCACGCGTTCGCGTGCCAAGTGCGTTTACATTGCGAATCTGATGACCCAGCCCGGCGAAACGGATGGTTATTCCGTTGCCGATCATGTTCGCGCGATTTACGACCACACTCGCGTAGGTTTGTTCGACTGGATCGTCGTGAACCGTGCGCCCGCGTCCTCGCCGGCGCTGTTGCAGCGCTATCGCGGGCAAGGCGCCGAGCCTGTTGATCCATCACTCGATGAATTGCGCCGCATGGGCCTGAGATATGTTACGGGAGATTTGCTGCAACAAGACGGCGTAGTGCGCCACGATCAGAAGCGCCTCGCGCGCCTGCTGCTGCGCCATTTCGCCAAGAGCGCGCCATCGTAACGCGTGATTCCCAAGGGTCCTACAGTGTTTCCGAAACGCCCCTCTGTTTTCCAAATGCGCATCAAGCGCACAGCCGCTGTCTTGCGTGGCGAGGGCGCGCCTTCGTATACTGGCCCCCGCTGACCCGGCCGATCCGCCGCATGGAGCCGCCAGCGTTATCGTCGAATTTCATTCCGTCGAGGAGAGCATCGCCATGGCATTGTCACTGGAACACGAGCTGAATCCCTATGAAGCGGCGGAAGCGCGATTTGAAGAAGCAGCGAAGCATCTTGGCCTGCCGCAGGATCTTTATCGCTATTTGCAGTACCCGAACAAAGAAATCACCGTTTACATTCCAGTGAAGATGGATGACGGGCGACTGGAAGTCTTCACGGGATATCGCGTGCAGCACTCGCTGGTGCGCGGCCCGGGCAAGGGTGGAATCCGCTTTTCTCCTCAGGTCACGATCGATGAGGTGCGCGCGCTGGCATCCTGGATGACGTGGAAGTGCGCGGTGGTGGACATTCCATTCGGTGGGGCCAAGGGCGGCATCATCTGCGATCCCGAAAAAATGTCGCAACGCGAACTGGAGGCCATGACGCGCCGCTACACCGCGGAGCTTTCCGATTGGATCGGCCCGGAGCGTGACGTTCCGGCTCCGGACGTGAACACGAACGCGCAGGTAATGGCCTGGGTGATGGACACCTACTCGATGCATATGCGCCACACCGTCACTGCAGTCGTCACGGGCAAGCCGCTCGAGTTGGGCGGTTCGCTGGGGCGTCCTGAAGCGACCGGCCGCGGCGTGATGATGGTGTGCGACAAGGCCACTGCGAAGCTGGGCATGAAAAAACAAGACTGCCGCGTTGTCATTCAGGGATTCGGCAACGTGGGCTCAATGGGCGCGAAGCTGATGCATCAGGCCGGATACAAAATCATCGGGCTCGCCGACGTGCATGGCGGTTTGTTCAACGAAAAAGGTTTCGATGTTCCGAAGGTGGTTGACTGGGTTTACAGCCAGCATAACGCTCTCCCTGATTTCCCGGGCGGCGGACAAAAAATTTCCGCGCAGGACATTCTGTTTCAGCCGTGTGACATCCTGATTCCCGCCGCTATCGAGAATCAAATTACCAGCCAGAATGTGAGCCGGGTACAGACAAAGATCCTGTGCGAGGGAGCCAACGGGCCCACCACAGTGCCCGCCGACGAGGTGCTCGGCAAAAAGGGCGTATTTATCATTCCCGACATTCTGGCGAATGCCGGCGGCGTCACCGTCAGCTATTTCGAATGGGTGCAGGATCGCCAGGGATTTTTCTGGCGCGAACGCGAAGTGAACGAGCGGCTGCAGGACGTGATGGATCGCAGCTTCGACGACGTGGTGCGCTATGCGGAAAAGCACGGCGTCAATAATCGCATCGCCGCTTACATGCTGGCGATTGATCGTGTTGCCATTGCGCTGAAGCATCGCGGGATCTACGCTTAATTTCAAAAAATCGCGTTAAAACTGGACAAGCGGGATAGAATAGCGCAACGCAGCCCGATAGAATCGCCCGGGGGCACTGAAAGTGCTGTTTGAATCCATCTCGCATGGCGCGCTCAAGAACGAAGACGAGCACCGCCGCGACATTTGTGTGGTCGGGCGCTGGTTTCATGAGCGCAACTTCGTAGCCGCCACGGACGGAAATATTTCTCTCCGCCTCGGTTCCAACCGTGTGCTCACATCGCCGACGGGCGTCTCCAAAGGTATGATGTCGCCCGAAGAGCTCGTCATCACCGACAGTTCAGGCGACAAAATTTCCGGGCGCCGGAATCCTTCTTCGGAATTAGCGATGCACCTGCTGATTTACCGGTTGCGCCCGGATGTGAATGCGGTATGCCATGCGCATCCCATCACGGCTACTGGATATGCTTCGGCGGGATTAGCGCTCAATAAGGCGCTGCTGAGCGAGGCCGTCATGGGACTTGGCAGCGTCCCGCTGGCGCAGTATGGCACGCCCGGAACGTCTGAGTTGACCGATTCCATCGAGCCATACGTGCAGTCGCATGACGCGATCCTGATGGCGAATCATGGTGTGGTGACGTACGGGCCTGATCTGCTGACCGCTTTCTATCGTATGGAGACGGTCGAGCATTTCGCTCGCGTCGCCCTGGTCACCGAGCTTCTGCATAAACAGGTTTTGCTCTCCCGCGAAGACGTAGAAAAACTTCTGGCGGCGCGCGCGCGCTATGGCCTGGAAACCGCGGCCAGCGCAACCTGCCCGGTGACGGCAGACTCCGCTGATCTCGATCGCGTCACGCTCAACCGGCGCGACCTCGAAGCCCTCGTGGAAGAAGCGGTCCGAAACGATCGCGCGCGGCGCTAGTTCCCGCGCAGGCCTGTCTAGTCCCCTTAATGGATTGGCTTCATCTGTCGACGGAGAAAATTAATGCTTGGCGCGCAGAAGTTTCTGGACGCAGTCAAGGCCGGAGACGCTCCGCGCGTCAAACAGATGCTGGTCATCGAGCCGAGATTGGCGAATGCGCGCGCCGAGTCGGGCGCGTCGGCGGTGATGACGGCGATTTATCACGGCAAGGTGGACCTTTGCGACCTGTTGCTTGAGCGCGGCGCACAGTTGGATATTCATGAAGCGGCCGCAGCGGGAAAATCCGAGAACGTTGCCGCCTTGGCCGCGCAGAGTCCCGCCGCAATCAATTCCTATTCCGCCGATGGGTTCACGCCCCTGGCCTTGGCGGCATTTTTTGGGCAGCGAGACGCGGCGCAGTGGCTCCTCGCGAATGGCGCGGACGTAAATGCCGTTGCCAAGAACCCCACGGGTTACACGGCACTGACGGGCGCTGTGGCGTGCGGTGACGCGGAAATTGTTCGCTTGCTCCTATCCCACGGCGCAAACGCGGCGCATCGATATGGAGCCGGATATTCCGCGCTTCACGAAGCCGCCGCCGGAGGGAAACTCGAAATCGCTAAACTACTCCTCGACCACGGCGCGGATTCGAGTGCGCGCACCGATGATGGCCAGACGCCGCTCTCGATGGCGGATTCAAAAGGCCAAGCCGAAGCTGCCGCTTTGCTGCGTCAACGCGGCGCGACATCGTAACGTCGCGTCGTCACGCCACATCTGACCTGACATTGTGATCGCAACCCACTCATCTTGCTCCCGGCGTTTCTTTCGGGAATGAAAATAATTTTGCGCTCATCCACAGTCGCACCACAGTCGCGCCAGCTTGCCCCGGCAGGTCCAATCCTTTACCCTCGATGATTCGGTTCTGATTGACGGAGGCGCTGTGAGCTGTCCGATCTGCGAAAAACGCAAGCCAAAACGGTTCTGCCCCGCGAAGGGCGAAAGCATTTGCGCGATCTGCTGCGGCACGTACCGCGAAGTGACCATCGACTGCCCGGCGGATTGCCCTCACCTGATTGCGGCGCGGCGCTACGAAATCGCGCATCGCGAGCCGCTGGGCGCGCAGGATTTTCCCTTTCCGGATGTGGAATTTCCCGTCGACATTATTCGCCGCAACGGAGAAGCTCTTTCGGGGATCGGTCTGGCGATTCTGAATTTCGCGCAGGAAAATGAGGCCACCCGCGATCCGGAGATTGTATCGGCCGTCAGAGCTCTGGCGGAAACTTACCGCACCCTCGAATCGGGGATTTACTTCGAACGCCCGCCGGAGGCGCCGTTGCCGCGCGCGCTTTACGCCCAACTCGCGCAATTCCTGCAGGAATTCAAGAAGCAGGAGGCCGAGCGGACCGGCTTCAGCCAGTTGAAAGACTCGGAGATTTTTCGCCTGCTCGTTTTTCTTCTGCGCATCGGCACGAGAGAGACGAATGGCCGCTCGCGCTCGCGCGCCTTTCTTGATTTTCTGCGCGCGCAATTTCCGCAGTCCGCTAAAACGGAATCCGCAGCCCCGCGAATTATCCTGCCTTGACCTGAAGCGCCGAAGCCGCCACCGCAAAAGCCGTAAACATTCGAGGCGGAGCCGTGCATGGCGGTGTTTGCGTGCCGAGCGCCAGCGCCATTTGCGGCGAATGCCAGGAAGTGCCCCCCGAGCGGTCAGGCCGCACATCGAAGCCATATTTTTTTCGCAAACGCTCCAGGCGCTCCGTAATTTCGCGGCGATAACTCTCCGGCGCGTTGCCGTGCCTGACGTACCACTGGCGATACTGCTTGGCGAGTTTCGGGAATTTCGCTTCGACGAACGGAATGAATTGCTTCAGCGCCGAAGGCATCAGAAACAGCACGCGTCCGGCGAACCATTGCGCGCCAGCATCTCGCGCGGCCTTCGCAAGAGCGTCGAGAGCGACTTCGCCGTCGGTGATTCCCGGCACAATCGGCATCGCCAATACGCCTGCGGAAATACCGGCGTCGCGCAAACGGCGCACGGCATCGAGCCGCAGGTCCGGGCGCGGGGCGCGAGGTTCCAGCAGACGAGCGAGGCGCCTAGAGACGGTGGTGACGGAGAGATTGACGGTCAACGCGGAACGCTTGGAGATTTCCTTCAATAGCTCAATGTCGCGCACCACGCGGTTCGACTTCGTCGTGATGGAAAGCTGCAGGCCCTCGCGCTTGGCCATTTCTTCGAGGATGGCGCGCGTGGCTTTGAATTCACCCTCCGCTGGTTGGTAAGGATCGGTCGCCGTACCGATGGCGATGTGCTCTCCCCAGATCTTCTCGTTTTCCAGGTCGCGCGCCACCAGGGCGCGGGCATTGTCCTTGACGTAGATCTTCCGCTCGAAATCGCCGCCGTCGAGCTCCATGTATTCGTGTGTATAGCGCGCGTAGCAGTAGTGGCAGCCGAATTCGCAGCCGCGATAAGGGTTCACCGTCCAGGCAAAAGGCACGCGTGGCGAATTGCAACGATTGAGAATCGAGCGAACGGGTAGCAGGAAATACTCCGTGCCACGTTTGGCTTCCGCCAGCGAGGAGGAAGCGGCGAGGCGTGCGATACCGACCAGATTCTCTACGGGCTTCAGACTCCGGTTGGCGTCCGGAGGGGGCGAAGAAGCGCCGTGAGCCTCACGATTGCCGTTGGGGGCGGCGGGGAAAAGGGTGAGGCTGGTCGCAGTCGAGCGGCGCAAACGGGGCTTTGGCGGCACCGGAGCGGCTCGAAGCGTGGGATAAGTAGCCATCGGTAACGAACACCTCGCTGAGGTCTAGCCTGAATATATTCGCCTTTGTTTCGCCTTGTCAAGTGAAAACGATTCGCTATTTATTCGCCTACGGAGCTGGTCCACAGGACAGCCGCGCCCCTGGAAACTGCCGCAGGCGGGCGGATCGCGCGCTGCAGGCGAGGCCCTATACTGGGCCAGGAGGCGAGTTGAGCGACGTTGGCATACTGATTGTTGATGACGACGAGGGCAGCCAGCATGCTCTGCAGCAGGTGTTCGACTCCGAGGGTTGGCGCGTGCGCGTAGTGCCGTTTGCCAGCGAAGCAATGCGCGAACTCGCACGCGGCCATTGGACGCTGGTGATTGTCAATATCGCGCTGACTGATATTACCGGGCCGCTCTTCGCCACGTTGAAAGAACTCGCGCAAGCAGGAGTCGATCCAGAGGCGGCGCGGAAAGGGTTGCGCGTGCTCTTCCTGGTTCCGCTTCTGGCGGCGCGGTGGGCACGCCCCGTGCTTCACAAAGAGCGTTTGCCCTACGCGATGAAGCCGCTCAACCTGAACGATTTCCTCGAGAAGGTTAGTGACCTGCTCCTGGAAGTCGGCGCCATAGCGCAGCCGATCCGCGACGTCAGCGTGCTGGCGGCGAACAACGAACGCCGGCAGAAAGACCGCCGTTCCGGCCGTGACCGCCGCAACGGAAAGATGTTCGCCTCGCGCGAAGACTACATGATGACCGAGGAAGAAATCGCCGACTACGAGAGGCAGGAAGAAGAAGAACGCAAGAAGCATAAAGAAGAAGAAAAGAAGCGCGAGATGCTCTAGCGGTTTGCTGACGAAGCCGCTCGTTGTCATCCCGAACCCGGTCGCCCGCTCTTGGCGAACGGTGGTACGGAACTGCCTGTCGCAGGCAGGGATCTGCGTTCGCCTTTTGTCTTGTCCTCAACTCGTTACATATCGGTCGCGCTTCCAGAGGCGTACCGCGCTGCGATCCGCGGTGGCTGCAAGGAGCTCCGCTACGGTCTTGTTCTCGACTGGATGGCGGGCCGTGGAGGCGATTTCCGCCAGCGGCACTAGAACAAATTTCCGCTCAGCCATGCGCGGATGAGGAACTTCGAGTTCCGGCGTGCGTATGATGCTCGATCCGCAAAGTAAAATGTCGAGGTCGATCACGCGCGGACCTCCGCGCACCAAACGGCGGCGGCCGATTTCATTTTCGATTTCGCGAATCGCGCGCAAAAGCTGGCGTGGCATCAAATCCGTTTCCGCCTCGACGACGCAATTCAAAAACCAATTCTGCGCCTCGAAATCCACTGGTTCTGTCAAATAAATCGATGACTGGCACGTGACGCGGATGCCGTGCGCCGCAAGTGCGGCGATGGCCGCCGCGAGATGCTCTTCGCGGTCGCCAACATTCGATCCTAGCGACAAGTAGACAGTCTTCATCGGTGCAGATTGTAACGCGAAGGCAGTTTCAGAAAAGCTGGGGCTGGCGGCGCGGCTCATCCATGCCGAAATACTTGTAGGCGAGGGCCGTGGCCACGCGGCCGCGCTGCGTGCGGTCGAGCAACCCGAGTTGCATCAAATACGGCTCGTAAATTTCCTCGATGGCGTCTTCCTCTTCGCTAAGCGACGCGGCCAGCGTATTCAGTCCCACCGGCCCTCCGCTGTATTTCTGAATGATGGCCAGCAAAAGGTTGCGGTCCACTTCGTCGAGGCCATGCTCATCAACGCCAAGCATTCCGAGGGCTTCTTTAGCCACCCCAAGAGTGATTTTTCCCTCCGCGCGAACTTCCGCGAAATCGCGCACGCGGCGCAACAAGCGATTCGCAACGCGCGGCGTTCCCCGGCTGCGTCGCGAAATTTCTTCCGCGCCCGCATCGTCCATCGCGATGCCAAGAATTGTTGCCGAGCGTCGTACGATTTCGAGCAAATCTTCCGCAGTATAGAAATCCAGCCGGTGCACGATGCCGAAGCGCGAGCGCATCGGCGCCATGATGAGTCCCGCGCGCGTGGTGGCGCCGACCAGCGTGAATTTCTGCAATTGATAGGGATGAATGCGCGCACCGGCTCCCTGCCCGATCACCAGGTCGATGCGGTAATCCTCCATCGCGGGATAGAGAATTTCTTCCATCGCGGGCTGCAAGCGGTGAATTTCATCGAGGAAAAAAAGTTCGCGCGCTTCGAGCGCCGTCAGCACCGCCGTCAGGTCCCCTTTGCGTTCGAGAAGCGGGCCGGAGCTGATTTTGATGCTGGCGCCCATTTCGTTCGCCAGAATTTGCGCGAGTGTCGTTTTACCCAGCCCGGGCGGCCCGTAAAGCAGAACGTGGTCCAGAGCGTCGCCCCGGCTGCGCGCGGCTTCGACGGCGATTTTCAGGTTTTCCTTGACGCGCGACTGTCCAACGAAATCGTCGAAGCGTTTTGGGCGGACGCTGGCGTCCAGACGCGCGTCCTCGTCAAATGCTTGTCCCGAGACGACTCGATGTTTCAGCTCAACCATGTCATCCTGTTTTCAGCGCGACGATCGCGCTAATGGCCGCGGCCTGCTCGCGCGCCTTTCTCAAGTGCGGCCCCGCCCAATTTCTGCAGAGCGGCGCGAAGAAGCAATTCGAAGCTCGCGCCAGAGTCGCCGCGCACTTCTTCGAGCGTCTTTTCCACGGAGCGCTCTTCATAGCCCAAATTCACGAGCGCCGACGCGACATCCGATTCCACTTGCGAGCGTGAAGCCGCTTTTCCCGGCCCCGCGATTTCAACAACGGCGAACTTGTCGCGCAGCTCCAGAATAATCCGCTCCGCGGTTTTTTGCCCGACACCGGGAATGCGCTTGAGCAGCAAAACATCCCCTTTGCGGATCGCAGGGACCAGTTCGTCCAAATTCATTCCCGACAAAATTTTCAGCGCAAGATTCGGCCCCACGCCGGAAGTCGAGATCAGCATTTCGAAGCATTGCTTTTCGCGCGCGGTCAAAAAACCGTAGAGCGCGATTTGATCCTCGCGCAGATGGGTGTGGATCAGCAGCGTCACTTCTGCATGCAGCGCTCCCAAGCCGGCAAATGTCGACAACGGAATCTGCACCTGATAGCCGACACCGCCGGCATCCACGATCACCTGATTCGGACGTTTATCAATCAGCGCGCCACGAAGCTGTCCAATCATCTCGAGCGATTATTGATTAGTGGACGGGGAGTGTCAACGCAGCACGGCCGGCGGCTGCATTCGTGGGGTAACGGTTGTCTCCGTTCCAGCGGCGCTCTTGAATGGACTCATCCGAAATTACGGAGATTGTCTCTGCGATCTTTCGGAAAATCCTCGAGAATTTTGTGCGCATTCGGCACACGCAAACGATTTCGAACAGATAAAAGGCGCCGGAAAAATTCTTTTCATTTCTTGTGACGAATTTGATTCCTTCGAAATAGTTTCACGTCTAAAGCAAGCAGTAAGAGCGGGCCCGTTTTGAAAAAGGAGAATCGAAAATGAAACACAACAAGCTGGTTCATCTCTTCGTGGTGGGGTTGCTGTTGGCCGCGGCGATTCCCGCCATGGCGTCGCCAAAGGGCGCAAGGATCTCCAACTCAATCGCCAAGGGTCAGTTCGCTGTGGCTGGCGGCGAGGTAATCAACGGCACGACGCTGACGCCGGGCGAATACAAAGTGGTCGCGAACGATTCAACCGTTTCGTTCTTTCGCGGCGATAAGCTGATCGCTCAAGCTCCGATTCAGTGGAAGGACGCCGCGCAGAAGATGGACCAAAACGCGATCGTCACAGATGCAGGAAAAGTTCAGGAAGTTCGCTTCAAAGGCCAGAACCGCTCCGTTGTGGTGCAGTAGTGCCGCCAAGGAAGGCGCGGGCGGGAATTCAGTTCTTCGCCCGCGCTCTCTTTGCTCTGTTGTTACCAATCCGGGTTAGTCTGTCAGCGACTTAGGCTCGGAGTGATTTCTCGTCGCATGCTTCTCCAGTGTATCGATGAGCACACGCG
>JBAUEX010000155.1:0-8376 GCA_049678845.1 Candidatus Acidiferrales bacterium | reverse complement strand
GTCGTGGACGTCCGCAGTGCGCATGCGTGCTGATGGAAGAGTCGGTGCCAATTCCGACGCTCGAGATGGCTCGTTCGACGAGAACCAGCAACTTCTGATCGAACGCGACGAACTCAGATTCACCTTCTCTTTTCAGTTTTCATCGCCATTCGCCGCTATTCATCACAATTCGCATGACACGGGTATGACACCAACCTGTGTTCGCCTAGGAGCGCGACAGAACTCCCGATTGTCGTACAAATTTTATGGAATACCTGGGAGGATAATACACGAACGGCGGATCATCCTGGATGAACTTGAGCACATTTTTATTTAGTTGATGTGCGTGCCCGCTGCCGAGCCAACCTTGCTCGACAGCTAAGGCTCTCGATATAGTAGCTGGCTGATGGCAGGCTGAGATCGGTCCTCCCTGCCTTGCAACCCGTGGAGTTCATTGTCACCGTGGCGAAGACGAACGCAGCCAAGTCGAAGCAATCAGCGAAAGGTAAATTGCGGATCGGTGATGATTGGAATGCTATCCGTATCATCGCACTCTCGCAAAGCAACCCACTCAAGGCCATCGCGGAGTTGGTCGAGAACAGCATCGATGCACGTGCCAAGACCATTACCATCACGCGCGGCCGCGAGCAAGGCGAGCACTATCTAACGGTCAAGGACGATGGCGACGGCATCCCGCGCGATCTGAACGGGCTGCCTGACTTCAAGTACGTCGCAACTCATATCTGCGACTCGGTCAAGCGACGCTTGAAAGCAGACGGCGCTGGAGCCGGCTTACAGGGTGAATTCGGTATCGGCCTTTTGAGCTTCTGGACCGTGGGCCACACGCTCACGATGGCTTCTTCCGGTGCCGATCAGCGGGTCTATCAGATGGTTATGAGCAAGGGGGATCCGCGCTACATCGTGAAGCTTCGACGGGTGCTCTTTGCTGAGCGGGGCACCGAACTCAAGATCAGGCCCTTGCTCGAGGGCATCCGCGGATTGAGCGGCGAGAAGATCCAGTGGTATCTGGCCTCAGAGCTGCGCGATCGCATTCGCAATACGCACGTTCGTGTAGCGGTGATCGATAAACTTGCGCGCAGGCAGTACCAGGTCGAGCCGCGACAGTTCGAAGGCCGCTTGCTCCACCAACTGCCGACGATTCGGTCGCCATTCGGCGAGGCGTATGCCGAATTGTACCTCACGGAACCGGCCGAGGGTTGTAGGGTCGGCCTTACCCGAGAAGGTACGCGGGTGATCGCGGATATCGGAATGCTGCCCGGTTTGGATCGCCCCCCCTGGAGTTCTCGTCATTTGCAGGGTCTGATCGACGTGCCCTACCTTAACCTCACACCCAGCACGCGTTCCGGGATCGTGCACGATGAACGATATGCGGCCTTCGTGGAAGCTGTAGCGCCGCTGGAAGCGCACCTCAATGGCCTCATCGACGCACAACGCCGGGCCGAGGAAGAACAGACAAGCCAGGAATCTCTACGTGCCATCCAACGTGCGTTTCGCGAGGCTATGCTGGTCTTGCCGCGCGAGGAATACGACTGGTTTGACATCCAGTCACGCTCGCCGCAAGCGGTCGGTGCCGGAGTGTCGCCGGAGCGAGCTGTAGAGGCCTCAGGGGCAGAGGAAGAGGGGGGCACTCGGGAACCGAGTCGAGGCGAATCTACCCAGCGCCGATTTTTCGAACATGCTGGACCTTTGCACACTGTCGTGATTTCACCAGGGGCAAGCACCTTGGCAGTGAGCCAAAGCCGGCGCCTTCGCGCGCTGCCCCGGGATCGTTCGCGCCGGCGAGTCGAGCAGGACTTGACATTTGCCTGGGAGATCGTCGAAGGGGGTGGCACTCTATCGTCCACGTCCGATCAAGAAGTGACCTTCGAGGCTCCCTCGTCGCCCGCTCTCGTGCGTTTGTCCGTCGCCGTCTCACAGCGCGACTTGCACTGCAGTACCGAGGCGTTGATCACCGTTACCGACAGCCTTGATGTGGCCATCGGCCCAGCTGTCGTCAACGCGCGCGGCTTGCCGGGCTACACCTTTGAACGGGCTGCCGGGGAACTGTGGCGCTCGCGATTCGATGCTGAGCGAAACCTGATCGTTGTGAATAACGGGCATCGCGATTTTGTTTTCGCCACGCGCAGTCGCGCGCTCCAGCTGCGTTATCTTGTGCGGCTCTATGTCAAGGAGTTAGTGCTCAGGAACTTTGCGGGTCTGCCGGTCGAACAAGTGGTGGAGCGCATGATTGAGCTCTCTCTGTATGTCGAAGAGAAATTGAAGTCCATGTGAAGGGTTGAACCGGAAACGTAGCCTGGATGGAGTTTCCCTAACTATGCACGGTATGACACAAAGAACTTCATGGGGAGAGAAGGATAGTACGTGACTCGGAAATGGTGTCGCGGGCGTTTAGGAGTTTTTGTGAGGGCAAGATACCCGGCCTAGCTCGGTTGGCAGCCGAGGAGACCGAAAATCGAAATGCCCCATCTGGTGCCGCTTATAGGAATTGTAAGGCATTTTTCCCCCTTCTTTAGCCGCGCCCGATCCTGCACTCAAATCGCGAAACGCTTAAGAGAACAGGCGAAAGTACTTCACCATACCGACGGCTGGCTCCTGTCGCTGGACGGGGCCGGTCAGTCCGTTCACGACCCAGGTATAAGATCGAGGCGCGCAGCTTCGGCGAACGCTCGGAAGTCCTGGTCTCGCGTGAGGAGAGGAACGCCTCCGTCGATGCAGCTTTGGGCAATCAGAGCGTCGCCGAGGCGTGCCTTGCGGCGCTTCGCGAGCACCTTCGCTCGCAACTCTCCTGCTCGTTGCCAATAGCCAGATCCGATCTCGATCAAAGGCACTTCTGCGAGCGTTTCGGCAACGCCTGTAGGGAGCTTCGGGTCGCTCAACAGTTCGGTGAGCACCACGGGGACCATCACCACCCGCCGGTCTTCCAGTGCCTTATCGAGTAGCTGTGCATCCTCGCCTGCGCCGCCTTCTAAAAAGGCAACCCATGTGCTCGTATCAGCCGCGATCATCGGTCGGCTTTCAGTTCTGCTAACCTGCAGGTGAAGCGAACCTTGCCTCGGAGCTGGCGTAGGCGAGCGTAAGTGTGCGATGCCGCCACTAGCTGTAGCCCAGTACGGACGGTCTGGGTGATGCCGGTACCGCTGGCTCGTCGCGCTTTCTTGAGAAGCTCGAGCGGTACTTCCACGGTGATCTTACGTGCCGTCTCCATAGTATCTTAATTATACCATACTAAAGACCAGCATCGAATATGGTATCTCCTACTCTCTCCACGGTTGCTTGAGGTATAACGCGTGGCGTACTATTCTGTGCGTGTGATTCAGAGTTTTGGCTCGAAGGAAACTGAGGACCTCTTTCACTATCACCACAGCAGGCTGTTCCGCTCCATCGAGCGGGTCGCCCTGCGGAAATTGCTCCAACTTCACGCTGCGACGGAGCTGCGCGTTTTTGCTTCGCCGCCCCTTGCGATGGTTCCGTAGCTGTGCGTCGAGACTCTCTTTAGGTCCTCTTGCATCGCGGCCAAATTGGGTTGGCAGCAATGTCCTCAGCCGACGCAACCAGGCTTGGGCCGATCTGGGTCCTGTGACATGACATGATGACGGTGGGCAATTCTCCCAAAAGCAGTGTCTCTGACCTCGTCCGCGGATTTCTCGAAATCGTCGGTTTCACCCAGCCAACTGACAATCATTCTCAATGGTTCCGTCGTAGGCAGCAAAGGCCTCTCCGCGAATAGCGTTTACAGCGCTACGAAGGTTTCCATCCGCTCCTTTGCGCGAACTTGGGCCACAGATCTCAAGCATCGCCGGATTCGTGTCAATGCGATCAGCCCCGGAACCATTGATACGCCCGGTTTGAATGATTTGCTTGCCTGGGGTGACGCAGGTGAGCAACGGCGCAAGATGGTAGCCAGCGCAATCCCGCTCGGCAGGTTCGGCCAGCCGGACGAAGTTGCTAGGGCTGTGGTGTTTCTCGCATCGGATGACAATAGCTACGTCACGGGAGTGGAACTGTTTGTCGATGGCGGTTTTGCTCAGGTCTAGCGGTTCGAGACCGAAGCGGAGTGTTGTGTACTTCACGATCGTGGTACGGTAAAAGGGTTCCTCCGGGAAAGCTCCCATGGCCGAATCGAGAGAATCAATTCCGCTGACCGTCGCCCGTGCCGAGCGAATTTTTCCGACCTTGACCGAGGCTCAGATGCAGCGCCTTGCTTCCCACGGGGCGGCTCGCTCAGTGCGCTCCGGCGAAGTATTGGTAGAACTCGGAGATAAAGAAATACCCGTTTTCCTGGTTATATCTGGTGAACTCGAAATTGTACGGCCTTCAGTTACTTCTGAGGAGACTTTGATCCGCGTCGTGGGGCGGAGACAATTCACAGGCGAAATCAACACACTTTCGGGCCGTCGCGCGTTCGCGCGTATTCGTGCTCGCGGGAACTCGGAGGTCATTCAAATCGCGCGCCCGAGCCTTGTAGCGTTGGTACAGACCGATGCAGAGTTAAGCGACATCGTGATGGGGGCGTTCATTTCGCGTCGCGTTGAATTGCTGGCGCAGGGCATGGGGGATGCCACGCTGGTAGGCTCAAGTCATTCGGCCGACACACTGCGGATCAAAGAATTCCTGACGCGCAATGGACACCCGTACACGTACATCGACTTGGAACGCGATTCCGACGTCGATGCTGTTCTTGCTCATTTCCGTGTCTCCGCCTCTGACACTCCAGTGCTTATCTGCCGCGGCCATACGGTTCTGCGTAATCCCACAAATCGCGAGATTGCGAATTGTCTTGGATTTAACGAGGACGTGGATGAGACCCAAGTACGCGACCTGGTTATCGTCGGCGCGGGCCCGGCGGGTCTGGCGGCAGCCGTGTATGGCGCATCCGAAGGTCTTGATGTCCTGCTGCTTGAGACCTACTCGCCCGGCGGTCAGGCCGGCGCCACTTCAAGGATCGAGAACTACCTCGGTTTTCCAACCGGGATTTCGGGGAACGACCTCGCTGGCCGGGCGTATACGCAGGCACAGAAGTTCGGTGCACAGATGCTACTGACGACCGGTACCCGCCTGACCTGTGATCGTCGACCTTATGCCGTCGCGTTAGAAGGCGGCGCCAGCATTTCGGCGCGCGCCGTTGTGATCGCTACGGGAGCCAAGTACCGCAAGCTGCCGATCAAGAATCTGTCCCGCTTTGAAGGTGCTGGCATCTATTACGGCGCAACGTTTATTGAGGCACAGCTATGCAGCGGCGAGGACATAATCGTGGTCGGCGGCGGAAATTCCGCTGGACAAGCGGCTGTATTTCTCGCCCAGAGCACAAACCATGTTTACATCCTCGTCAGAGGCTCGGGGCTGGCAGAAACGATGTCGAAATACTTGATCCGTCGTATCGAACAAACCCCAAAAATCACTCTTCTCGCACATACAGAGCTTGTTGATCTCGAAGGCGACAACCACCTGGAACGAGTCACCTGGAAAAACAATCAGACCGATAAAACCGAAAATAAGAGCATTGCTCACGTGTTTGTCATGACCGGAGCCGACCCGAATACGGACTGGCTGGGCGGGTGCGTCGTGCTCGACGGCAAAGGCTTCATCAAAACCGGTCCCGATTTAACGGCGGAGGAACTGCATGACGCGCACTGGCCCCTCGGCCGCCGGCCATACCTGCTGGAAACAACATTGCCGGGCGTTTTTGCCGTCGGAGATGTGCGCGGCGGCAATGTAAAGCGTGTTGCCTCGGCTGTTGGTGAAGGATCGATCGCGATTTCGTTCGTGCATCAAGTGCTAAAGGAATAGCCAGCTAGCCGGCTCATCACGGAAAAAACTCCAAGGCTTGCCCATTTAATCGCGGCAACCGTGCGATAGCCGCCAGGCATTCTCCACTCGCGAAATCGAAGCCCACAACCTCGTCGCGGGCGACGCAATAGAGAATTCCATTTGGAGCAAAGCGCAAGCCTCGCGGTTTACGGAACTCAGCCTTCCCTTTTGGAGAGAAGACTCGGACCAGGTCACCATCCTTCGGATCGTATTCCCGGACGCTCGTCACCGCGTCTACCGCGCCGAATGGATGCTCGCTAGAGACAACGATGTTGCCGTTCGGTGCAATGGCCAAATCCAGCGGACTCAGTTCGGGATCCGCAACCAAAGGAGAGAACTGCGAGGGCATGCCTCGGCTGAAGGCCACTATGGCGTTATCGCCCTGGCCGTCGGGGCCGATTCCCGAGGCCAGGAAAAGCCGGCCATCATGGCCGAAAGCAAACCCTCGAGGAAAAGGTACGACTTGGGGTGGCAACACATGCTCCACGGCAGCATCGAGGCTGGTCGAAAAGGCAACGATTGTGCGTTCGCCGCGCAGGCCCACGAAATAACGGCCATCCCGGCCCAAAATCCCACCGCCGGGATTCAGCCCTTCAATCCGGCCGGTATCGCGGACGACCCGGCGATCCGAGGAAATCGCTAACACGCGATCGGCACCACTGTTTAGAAAGAGCAAATTTTCCATCGGATCGACTGCAAGGCCTCGGGGGTCGTCAATGCGATCATCCTCAATGAATGGCCCGCGGAACGTTCCGTCCAATTCAAAGGCGAGCAGTGCGCCAAATCCATTCCCGTTGGCACCCGATGCGCTTGTGACGAGAAGGAGCATTGCGACAATCCTCAGACACACCGTTTGTGGAATCGCTGCAATATTTCAAATGGCGGTGCGGCCGCCGTCGACGGCAATCTTTGCCCCATAGATAAAACTGGAACGGTCCGTAGCGAGAAACACAATGGCTTCGGCAATCTCGTCGGCTGTCGCTGGACGGCCCGCGGGTGCCTGAGCAGCGAGTTGCTCGAGACCTTCACCCATTGCATCCGTGCCTTCCGTGCGTGTAGGTCCGGGACTGACCGCATTGACGCGAACGCCGCGCGGACCATATTCCGCCGCCCACGCCTTAGTCAGCAAATTAATCGCGGCCTTGCTCGACCCATAGAGGCTCATGCCGGACACCCCATAGTCGGCAACCATCGTCGAAACATTAACGATGGCACCTTTTCCCCTCTTTGCCATCAGCGGAGCAAGTTCCGCGACAAGAAAGTACGGCACCTTCACATTGAGCGAGTACACTCGGTCAAATTCTTCTTCCTTGGTTTGTTCCGTAGGGCCAAACGGGAAGATCCCAGCATTGTTGATCAGGATATCGACGTGGCCATATCCGAGCTCGATCGCCCTTTTCGCCACTTCGCGCGCGCTCGACGCGTTTCCGAGATCAGACGAGATAAAATCCGCTTTTCCTCCTGACGCACGGATTTCTGCGAGCGTCTCGTCGCCGCGCTTCGCGTTGCGACCTACGACTAAAACGTGAATCCCAAGCTTCGCCAGTCTATTAGCTGTCGCTCGGCCAATGCCACTCGTTCCTCCCGTAATAAGAGCTGTCAACGAATTTGTAGCCATTTGCGAATCCCCTCTTTGAAGCGCGTCTTACTTCGCGAATGTGTTTCGTGGGTTCCCTCGCTCGCTTCGGTGGATATCGAGGCAGCGCGTCACTAAGTACCCCGAGGGCCCCCCGGGATGGGTGACATTCTTCGCCACCGCAGCACGACCTCGAAATATTCATTTAGACCGGGCCCTAGGAGGATGTCAACATGAACGAAACATCAATGGCCGCGCGGGCCGTGGACCCGTCTCAATCTTTCTAACGAACAGAAGAGAGTCTCTTCATCAACAGCAATCTCCCGTGCCCCGGGCACTCCTGCTCACGAGACAGGCGCACTGTCGTGAGTAGGGCATCTGCTTTGAAGTAAGGTGCCCCTCGGCTACATCGTTATATTCCAGTGCCGTTTGGCAACCGGTTTTGAACCCCTCGGGTGTGAACCGAATGATGCCCAACCGCAGATCGTTGGACGCTGGGGGCTATGTGCCAGAACCACCCGAGGTCGTACGCGGTTCGGGAAACACAGGGGTGTTACCATTCTATCGATTGGAGAATAAATTATTCGCAAAGAAGTATTTCTCGTTGAAGAATAACGCTGGTGTTCGACAAGTAGACCAATACATCCCGCCTTGCCAAGGTGATCAGGACGAGCGGATGAGGCGCGAGGGCCAAATTGCCGGGCATTGTGGGCCCTCGCTACTCAGCAGCACAACATCGACGGGACGCATCCGAATTAACCGGCTGTGCTGCTAATCCGAGTTGCCGCCGAGCGGCTTGAGTTTCTTGCCGTTGGCGAGGATGGTAGCCGGGACGATGACCGTGCAGGGTCCGACGACGCAGTCATCGGAAGTTCCGGGAGTCCCGGGCGGCAAAAAAGCGGTGACGGATGTCACTACCTCGCGGATCTGTTTTCCGCTCTTGACCAGGACGAATTTGATCTGGATGGTGGAAGCCACGGTGTTGAACTTCG
>JBAUEX010000154.1:0-11277 GCA_049678845.1 Candidatus Acidiferrales bacterium | reverse complement strand
GCCCCGCGCCTTGCAGTACGTTCGGTTCTGAATCAATCCGGGAGATCATCAGACACTTCGCGAGAAGAAGCGCCATCCATAGCAGCATCATTCTCGCAAGCATCCCCGTTCAACTCTCCACACAATGCCGCGCACTCCGCGGCCACTGCGGAAAAAGAAAGACACGAAGGCCATCTCCTGACGGTCCACGAAGTGGCCAACTTGCTGCAGGTGCCCGTGTCGTGGGTTTACGGTCGAACGCGCAAACGCTCCTTCGGGCGATTGCCAGGATACCGGCTCGGGAAATACTGGCGCTTCCGTCAAGAGGAAGTATTGGCGTGGATAGAATCTCAACGAAGGGACTTCCGTGCTACTTGACAGGTCCGGTACACTAGCTCCCGACGCAAGGAAGAGCGGACGAATCAACGGAAAGGACCGTATGATTCGACGCTGTTTTCAGACTGGGTGTTTGTTCAAAAGGGGTAAACGACGTAAGACCTGGGTTGCCCGTTGGAGAGAATCCGTGATTCAACCAGACGGCACATTTAGAAGAGTTCTCCGCGCCGAAGTGCTTGGGCTGGTTACTGAATTCTCCGAACGGGAAGCCCGCAACAAACTGGCGGTTCTTCTTCGTCCTATCAACGAAGGAAAGTACCGGCCAGAAGCAACCATCACTTTCGGCCAATTCGTAAAGGAGTGTTGGGAGCCCGCAGTGGTGCCTCACTTGAAGCCGAGTTCCGTTCGTTATTACGGATTGCAGATTCGCTGCCATCTGCTACCGACGTTCGGTTCATGGCCCATCAAGGACATCACGAAGGCAGAGGTGCAACGTTTTCTCGGACAGAAGCGCAAGCAGGGTTTCTCCGGTTCCAGCGTCCATGGGATGCGTACGGCGCTCGCGAAAGTGCTGCAAGCTGCTGTGGACTGGAACTATCTGGAGCAAAACTCTGCACGTGGCATACGTCTGGGAGACCGCGCACCAGTTCAGGAGCGGGCCTATCTCTTGCCCGAACAACTCTCGCCTCTGCTCAATTCGCTTCCCGAGCCGTGTCGCACACTCGTCGTAATCGCGGCACTGACCGGCCTGCGGATTGGTGAATTGCTCGCGCTCCGTTGGAAGCACATCGATCTCATCCACGATGTGATTCATGTGCGCGAGACCGTCTACGAGGGACACTTTGGAAGCCCGAAGACGAAGAGCAGTCGTCGAGATGTGCCCATGAGCGTGCCTGTACGCGAGGCGTTTCTGGCACAACGCAATGTGCTGACAGGTGCAGACGCGGAGAATTTAGTCTTTGCCAGCCGCAACGGCACCCCATTGAATCCCAAGAATCTTCTCCGCCGAGTGTTGCACCCAACTTGTCATAAACTCGGCTTGCCGGTTGTGAGTTGGCACGGCTTCCGGCACACCCATGCAACGTTACTCGGTGAAGTAGGAGAGTCATTGCGGACAGCGCAGGCGATCCTCGGGCACTCGGACCTGAAAACAACTCTCAACATCTATACGCACGCGATACCAGAATCACAAAAGCGTGCGGTAGCGAAGGTAGCTGGCTTAGTGTTCCCAACTGTTCCCAAGTTCTCAGCGGGAGCAGAAAACGGAAAAGTGAACTGATTGAAAGAAAGCAAGTTAAAGAAAGCTGGAGCCGAGGGGCGGATTTGAACCGTCGACCTGCCGATTACGAATCGGCTGCTCTACCAACTGAGCTACCTCGGCCGCGTGATTTGAATTTAGCATTAGGCGCGAGAAGCGTCAAACGAGGAGACCCGCGTGAGTGCTCACGAGCGTCGCCGGTCTACTTCAATCGGCGCCCAGGAAATTTTCCAGATCTTTCAGCTTTTGAGTCTCTCCTATAGCGATCAGACTGTCGCCCGGCACCACAGCACCTTGACGCCCGGGATTGAAATCGACGTGGCCGTCTTGCCGGCGAAGACCCAGAATAATCACGCCAAATTTCTGTTCCGCGTCCACCTGCCCCAGAGTGTGATTGGCCATCGGGCAATTTTCTGACACTCTGAGCTCCTCCACCTGAAGATCCAACCCGCCCTCCGCAAGCGGAGAAAAAGCGGCGTCAATGAAGCCCTGCACGCGCGGACGCGTAAGCGTGCGCGCCATGCGCTGGCCCGCGAAGGTATAAGGTGAGATTACCGCCGTAGCGCCGGCCTTGATCAGTTTCGATTCGGCATCTTCCTCGCTCGCCCGGGCGACGATGGGAAGATTCGGCGCCAGGCTCCTCGCGGTGAGGACAATGTAGACATTCTGAGCATCCGAAGTGACCGCACTCGCGAGACCACGCGCGCGATCAATGCGCGCCTCGTGCAAGACCGCTTCGTTGGAAGCGTCGCCAATCATCACTAGGAAATTGCGCTGCTGCGCCCATTGCGCGCGCGCCGGCTCCTTTTCGATAACCAACAACGGAAAGCCGCGCGCGGAAATCTCATTGGCGATGCGCCGGCCCACGCGGCCCGCGCCGCAGATAATGTAGTGATCCTTCAATCTGGCGATTTCTTTTTCCATACGGCGGCGGCCAAAGAACGAAGTGAGCTCGAATTCTATCACCGCGCGTGTAAAGCTCCCAAGCGCGAAGCCGACCAGGACCAACCCCAGAAAAATCACGAGGACATTGAAGACCTGCGCCCGATGGGAGAGGGCGTCTTCCGGCTTCGCGCCGATGGTCGATATCGTCATCAGCGTCACATAGAACGATTCAAACCAGCTGAAGCCCTGAATGGCGTGGAATCCCACGGTGCCCACGGCAACCAACAGCACCAGCAGACCAACGATCAGCGTTCCGCGATTGCGCAGCTTCATGGACACGAGCGAAGTCTCAATGCGCTAGAGAATACACGCGATAAAGTAATTCGTCGAATCGTTGACCATTTTTTCAAAGAAGCCGTACCGCAAATCTGTCTGACAGCACGACGAATTGATCGCGAGCGGTGTTTACCGGGAGAATGGGTACATCAGCCAGCCGATTGCCCCGGAAATCACCACGAAGATGGCAAAGTAGAACACGGCGCGGCTGAAACGCTTTCTAGCCGTGGACTCCGACAGTGACGCAAACGCCACGGAAATCAGGCCGGCACACAGAACCATTGCTGGGAAGTGGCCCATAAATTCGTTCCGAAAAACAATCCTTAAGGAGTCAACCCTCTCGCAGGCTTTAGAGTCAGTGTGAGAACTCAGAATCATGCCCGCAGCGGCTAAAGCCGGATTTTGCGTCAGTTACGGCACGGTTGAAACCGTGCCCTGACGAAAAACAAAGTCGGCACACAGACTCTTTAGTCTTTTCCCGCGCACGCGATTCCCCACGCGTCCAGCACGCATAGGAAATTCAGCAGACCAGCCATCGCCAGGAAGCGCGTGCCGTACGCTCCCGAGACGAGCGCCGTATTCGCGCCGTGCGGTTCAACAAGCCGCGCGAGAAAATAGAAAGCTCCCGAGCCAATTTCGGCGAGACATCCCATGACTCCGAACATGCCTCCGCCGTGCATCGAGTAGACCTGTCCGCGCATGGCATAACCCGTGACAGCCAAGCCGCCAACGCACAAGAAAACAACAGCGGCGCGCCCACAGCGTTTCAGCAAAAGATGGCCGAGCCCAGGAACAAGCCATGCCGCGACGATTGCGGCACAGCGCGCGGGAGACAAAGCGTGTGATTCAGAGGTGATATTCGTTTCGGACATTTTGGTGCCGCTGCGGCGAGTAGGCTCCGGCTCCCCGCGGCTGCGAACGACTATCCAAGTATCGAAATGATTTCTTCTTGCATGGGGCCAGTGACACCCGCTTCGCCGTCGCCCACGTAGACATTCACTTCCGTACGCACGCCGAACTCCGGCAAATAGATTCCCGGCTCGATGGAGAAACACGTATGCGGCACAATGCGACGGTCGTCGCGCGTTTCCAAGCCGTCCATGTTCGCGCCGTTGCCGTGCACGTCCTGCCCGATGCTGTGGCCTGTGCGGTGCGTGAAAAATTTGCCGTAGCCGGCCTTGCGAATCACCTCGCGCGCCGCTCGATCGACTTCCCATCCATACGTGGCGCGCCCTGACGAAACGGATTGCTTTACGAACTCGATGGCCGCGTCCCGCGCCTGCCGCACAATATGGAAAATCTTCGCAAATTTCGCGGGCACCGATTCGCCGAGATATCCCATCCACGTGATGTCGTAGAAAACGGCCCTGGGACGGTCGAGCTTGCCCCACACGTCGAGCAGCATCAAATCGCCTTTGCGGATCGGAAAACTCCCCACCGCTCTGGGCTCGTAATGCGGATCTCCCGCGTGGGCGCCGACGGAAACATTCGGCGCCGAATCGGCCACCACCGAATTGGCGCGGAACTGCGCGGCCATCCACTGCGACAACTCGAATTCCGTCAGCGATTTATTCTCGCGCACAAACGATCCCGCGCGCGCGAACGCCTCTTGCGTTACGCGATCCACAATTCGCCCCGCCAGTTTGTGCGATTCAAATTGCTCCGGCGTCCAGGCCGCCTCGAACTTCTGCACCAGGTCGGCGGAGCTGACAACTTTCGCGCCCAGTTTCCGCACCAGTTCGATCGTTCCCGCGTCGACCAATCCAATATAAGGAATATTATTCTGCGGCGAATACTGCATCGCGATGGCTTTCGAACCATTCAGAATCTTGCCCAACCCTTTGTGCAACTCCTCCCATCCCGAATATTCGATTTTTCGGCCGGGAAGGCTGTCGAGCTGCTTCGCCTCTATGCGATGAACAAGTTTTCCCGGCATGCCGCGCGACGGAACAAAATAAAACCAACGGCGCGTCGCCATTCCGTTTGATCCGAGCCCAAGGACGCGAGCGGCAATCGGATCGCGATGATGATGATCGTAAAACAGCCAGCCATCGAGTTTTTGCGCGCGAAGTTCAGCTTGAATTGCTTTGAGGTCGGCCATGGAATCTCTTTTCCTTGAGTGACGCGGCGGCCTATGCGAGCGCCTGAATTTGTGCCGGCGAGACGCCGCGCACTTCCACGCGCTTCATTCGGCTCTTCCCGCCGGAGAGAATCTTAACAGCGGAGACGGGCACATTCAAACGCTCTGCCAGAATGCGGCGCAGCGCATCGGTGGCCCGGCCGTCAACGGGCGGCGCGGTGACGTGAGCTTTCAACGCGCCTTGAAATTCACCGTCAATCGAATCGCGGCTGGCTCTGGGCACAACGCGCACCAAGAAAACGGCGGCGCCTCCGCTCGCGGTTACTTCGATCATTCGTTCGCGCGTTGGCCGAAAATTGCAGTCCCCAGGCGCACCTGCGTTGCGCCCTCTTCAATGGCAATCTCGAAGTCGTGGCTCATGCCCATCGACAGTTCGGGAAGCGAACGGTCAAATTGTTTTTCGAGATCGTCGCGCAACCGCCGCAACCGCCGGAAATAAGGGCGTGCATCGCGCGGATCGTCGCACAACGGCGGAACGGTCATCAGGCCGCGGAGCTCAAGGTGCGGCATCTGTCCGATGGCTTCGGCAAGGACCGGAAGGTCAGCTTGCGCGACGCCAGATTTGTTTTTGGCGGGATCGAGCTGAACTTCGATCAGCACCGCGAGCCATTCGTTCGTTTCGCCGGCGGCATCGTCAAGCTTCAGAGCCAGGGCTGCGTCGTCGACGGAATCAATCCAGTCAAACAGGCGCGTGGCGCGGCGGGCTTTATTGCTCTGCAAATGCCCGATCAAATGCCAGCTTGCCTGCAGATCCGTGAGCTGGGGCTGCTTTTCCTCCCACTCCTGAACGCGATTTTCGCCGAACGCGCGCACACCCGCATCGTATGCGGCCCGTATCGCTTCGGCGGAAACCGCTTTCGCGGCGGCTACCACCACAATTTCTTCCGCTCGACGATCCGCGCGAGCCGCCGCGCGCGCGATGCGTTCGCGAATCTGTTCAATGTTCGATGCGATCGATGCGGCACGAGGCATGACGCATTCTAGCACGCCCCATCCGCGTACTTTTCGCGACGCTCTTCGAAACAGGCCAAGTTGTCGAATATGTTAGACTGTCCGCCACTCTGATGCCTGCCCGCGGGAAATTCATCGCGCTCGAAGGAATCGACGGCTCCGGCAAGCGCACGCAGCTCGAAATGCTTTCGCGCGCGCTTCGCAAACGCGGCCTAGCCCACGTAACGGTGAGTTTTCCGCATTACGGGGGTTTCTTCGGACGGATGGTCGCGCGGTACTTGAACGGCGAATTCGGCAACTTACCGGAGGTGGACGCGCATTTTTCCGCGTTGCTCTATGCGGGCGACCGGTTGGAAAACAAATTACGGCTTGAAGAAAATCTCGCGCAGGGGAAAATGATTCTTGCGGACCGCTACATCGGCTCGAATCTGGCGCATCAGGGCGCGCGAGTGCCCCGGCGGCAATTGGCTGAATTTTTGCGCTGGCTCGAACAGTTGGAATACGGCGTCTACGGCTTGCCGCGCGAAGATATCGTGATTTATTTGCGTCTGCCCGCCGCAAAAGCCCAGACCATGGTCGGCAAAAAGCACAGGCGGGGCTACACGCGCCGCCGACACGATTTGCAGGAAGCAAATCTCGCGCATCTGAAAGCGGCGGCACGCATCTATACCCTGCTGGCCAAGCGGCAGAACTGGCGTGCGGTAAACTGCATGGACCGCGACGAACGCGAGATGCTTGCGCCAGAAATGATTCATCGCCAGGTTATGGAGGTTGTCGATAGCCGCGTTTTGAGAAATCCGCGGCGCTCCGACAAATCCTGATGAGCTTCCGGAACTTTCTCGGCAACGAACGAATCGTCTCTTCCCTGCGCGCCATGCTCAGCCGCGAGCACGTGCCCAGCGCTTTGCTATTCGTGGGTCCGCCGGGCGTGGGGAAATACACGCTCGCGCGAATGTTTGCGCAGGCGGCGAATTGCGAAAGGCTCCGTGACGATTTTTGCGGCGAGTGCGCCACGTGCGTGAAAATCGCGCGGCTGGCCGATCCCGCTGCGTTGGTCGAGCAAGGCCTTGCGGAGCGCGGAGAAAACCCCGACGCCGTTGCAGTCGAACGCATGCCGCTGATCCTGGAAACTCATCCCGACGTGTGGGCCATCGTTGCGGATCCTGTACGCCGGAAAAACCCGGTGGCTCGGCCAATGATTCGCATGGGCCAGTTGCGCGCCGTGCAGCGCGCCGCATATTTCCGGCCGCAGGGCCGCCGGCGCATTTTCATCCTGGATGGCGCCGATACGATGCGCTGGACGGACGCCGACGTCTTCCTCAAGATTCTCGAAGAGCCTCCCGAGAGCGCCACACTGATTCTGCTGGCGCCGCGCGTCGATTCCCTGCTTCCGACGATCCGTTCCCGCTGCTTGACGTTCTGGTTCGCGCCTGTGCCGACGGAAGAAATCGACGGACTGCTTAAGGAACGCACGAAATGGAAAGCTCCCGAGCGCAAACTCGCCGCGCAACTTGCGGACGGGTGTCCCGGTGTGGCCCTGAGACTGGATTTGCAGGAGTCGGCAAGGCTTCGTCGTGAGGTTCTGCGCTTGATTGCGGACGCGGCAGCCGGCAAGTCCTACCGCGCGATTTTTGCGGCCACCGCGCGCCTCGCCAAGAGCGAATCAGAATCGTTTGAAAATCTGCTTCCGCTGTTCTATAGTCTCTTGGCAGACCTGCTTGAGTTGTCCCATAGTGCAAAGAATTTCGTGCCCCGCAACCCAGATCTGCGAGACGAGCTTGAGCGACTGGCGGGCGGCGTTACAGACAAATGGGTCGCACAGGCAGCGGATGGCCTTGATCGTTTGCAGAGTCGATTGCGCCGCAATGTGGGCCGGCAACTTGGGCTGGACGCTTTAGCTGTGTCCCTGGGAAACCACTAATCAAGTCATCGGCCAAGCCGCAATTTTTTTTTAATTTATTAGGAAACCCAAGCGGGGTCTCTGCAGTCAAATAAGGAGCGCAGTAAATCGCAAGGAGCCATAATCGTGAACCGCAAGCTATTTCGCCCCACGCTCACAGAAGTGAAGGAACAATACCCCCCACGCGGAACGCACGAGCCCCAGGGTCCTGCACCGCGTAAAAAGCCGGCTCCGCCGGATCAAACGCATGCCGAAAACTTCTACTACGTCAAGCAAATGCAGGCGCACACGCCTGTCGCTGTGGTGTTGACTGATGGCGAGGTGCTTCACGGCATCGTCGAGTGGTATGACCAGGATTGCATCAAGCTCACCCGTTTTGGCAGCCCCAACCTGCTCGTTTATAAGCACTCCATTAAGTACCTCTATAAGGATGGCGACGAAGCAGCCAACGGCGGCAACGGGAACGGCAACGGGAACGGCCACCACGACGGTTAATTTTCGACCGGTTCCTCTGGCACCCTAGCCGGAGCATTTTCTGGAAGTTTGCACTCTGGCGTCGAGCCTGTTAGATTCGCATCTCGACGCCATGCCCGAGAAAAAAGAATCCGCGCGCGCTACCGTCATACTGGCGCTCGTCGCTCTTGCCGTCGGCTGTTATGCGCTGCTGTTCGGCTTGCAAACGCTGATTTACTTCGAAGCGCGACACTGGTCCGCTCCGGCGCCTTTCCTTAGGGACGTACCTCAGCCGCTTCCCTCCACCGTCGCGTCACCGATTCAGGAGAAAGGCCTCTCATTCTATGGATTCCAGTTCGGGGCGCCGTGGAAGGGCATCGACAAGCAGAACTCGCAGAATGACCGCTCGGAAATCGATTTCAAATCTGGCGCCGTGCTGGTGTTCTTCAATCCCGAAGGCGAGAAGAATATCGTAGACAGCATACGCACGGGGAACCCGCAGACCTACCAACAATACCGGACTATCTTCGGCGCGGATTTTTTCTCGGATAACTACGCGCTGTACGACGCGGTCTATGGCTCTTCGCCGGCGGGCATTTCGCCCTTCATGTCCAGAGACAAAGCCGTCCGCATCAGCACGCTGCTGCAGTGGAAACTTGGGTTCGGAGGCTACGGGACGAAAACGATTTATACGTTCCAAACCGGGAACACTCGGGGATTGCAGTTCGGTGATCCTGCGAGTGACCACGCTGTCGTCGTGCGCCTTTTCGATTCACATGACCAGCAGATCCGGCTGCTCTTCACTTCGAAGTTCGCCCAGCCCGGCGTTATTTCCCAAGCCGACATCAATTGCGTCATCGATTCGATTCAGCCCGCGTCGTCATTTCAGTAGGGATTTAAGACTACAGGCGCGCCTGACCCGAATATTCACAACTCCACGCCAATAATTCCGTGTAAAGGGCTACCGAAAACTACGCGCGGGCAGCAGCTGAGGATGCTTCGAGCACCCGCTGGTAATACGCTTCGTAAAGCGGGATCACGTCGTTCGAGCAGAATTTCTTTCGTGCGCTGATGCGCGCCTGCTTTCCCATTTCGCGGCCACGATCCGCGCGTGAAAGAATCTCAATGGCATATTTGGCCGCGCCGGCAACGTCACGAGGCTCAACAAGAAAACCATCCACTCCGTGGGTTACCACCTCCGGTAAGCCGCCGACGTTCGTCGCCACCACCGGCACTTCGCAAGCCATCGCCTCCAGCGCCGCCAGGCCAAACGATTCCAAATCCGAAGGAAGCAGGAAAAGGTCCGCCAGGCCCAGGAAATCCTGAATGCGCGATTGCTTCCCCAGAAAGAAAACGTCGCGCTTCAACTTTTTCTCCCTCACCAGATGTTCGGCGGCGCCGTGGTCCGGACCATCGCCGATCATTAATAGTTTCGCGGGCATCTTTTCGCGGACGAGTGCGAAAATCTCGATTACGTCGGTAATGCGCTTCACGGGGCGGAAATTCGAGAGATGCATCAAAATCGGCTCGCCATTTGGAGCCCACTCGTTGCGGCGGCTCTGATCCTCGGCGCGGCAATAAAGATCGCAATTCACAAAATTGCGAATCACTTCAATCGGCCGGCGAATATCGAACTCCTGCATCGTGCGGTCGCGCAGGTACTCTGAAATCGCCGTCACGCCGTCGCTCTTCTCAATCGAAAAACGCGTGATGGGCAGGTAGCTGCGATCATTCCCGACGAGCGTAATGTCTGTGCCGTGCAGCGTGGTGATGAATGGCAAACGGCGCGGCGCGGACATCTCGCGCGCCAGTAGCGCACTCACCGAATGCGGAATCGCGTAGTGCACATGGAGCAAATCGAGCGGCGCGGACTCCGCCACTTCCGCCATTTTCACCGCCAGTGCCAGCGTGTACGGCGGATGGTCGAACAGCGGATACGTTGTCGTCTCCACTTCGTGGAAGTAAATGCGCTCGTTCGCGGGGTTCAGGCGCGTCGGCATCGCGTAGCTGATGAAGTGTATCTCGTGGCCGCGTGCGGCCAATTCCATGCCGAGTTCGGTGGCGACCACTCCCGAACCGCCATACGTTGGGTAGCATGTGATGCCGATTTTCATCAGAGGCCTCGAAATGTGCGACGCGTCGCTTGCGAATCGCGGACGCGTAATGCTAGATTCGCAAACTCTCGTCTTCCGTTAGACGTTACGGAGCAGACCTTCGATGCAGCGAGTTTCCGGAAAAGTGGCTATCATCACCGGCGGCGGTACCGGCATAGGCCGGACCTGCGCGCTCACGCTGGCACGCGAAGGCGCGAAAGTCGCCCTCGCGGCGCGGCGGCGCGACAAACTCGAAGCAGTCGCGCGCGAAATTGTTGCCGCTGGCGGCGAAGCTCTGGCCGTCGAATGCGACGTCACGGAAAAAGCTTCCGTCGAGCGTGCCGTGCGCGCGGTGGAGGAACGCTTCGGGAACTTGCATATAATTATCAATAATGCGGGCACGGTTCACGTCGGCTCGGTCGAGGAAACATCCGACGAGGACTGGAATCGCGTCATTTCCGTGAATCTTACGGGGACATTTCTGATGTCGCGCGCGGGCGTGCCGGCACTCCGTCGAGCAGCCGGAGGTTCGATAATCAATATCGGCTCGTACCTCGGCATCGTCGCCATCAAACAGCGCGCCGCGTACTGTGCTTCGAAAGGCGGAGTCACACTTCTCACCAAGGCCATGGCGCTCGACCACGCGCACGAAAACATTCGCGTGAATTGCATTTGCCCGGCGATGGTGGAAACGGAGATGGCGCTGGGCGCGATTTCTCGCGCAACCGATCCCGCCGCGTACCGCCGTTTGCGCGAATCGCAAATCCCCGTTGGCCGATTGGGCCGTCCCGAGGACGTGGCGAATCTCGCGCTCTATCTCGCCTCCGACGAGTCGAGTTGGATGACGGGCGTGGCGTTTCCACTCGACGGCGGAGTGACAGCGGCCTGACATGCGACGCGCGAAAAATATTTCCCTGAAAGAAATCGTTAAGCCTCTCACTATCAC
>JBAUEX010000153.1:0-26188 GCA_049678845.1 Candidatus Acidiferrales bacterium | reverse complement strand
GACAAGAACCCGAATATCAGCATCGAGCAAAATGCGGCGCTGGTCGAGCCGGGAATGGAAAACGCACCGGAGCAATTCCGCAAGCAAGTGGCGGAAGAAGTGAAGGCGACGCTCGACGCGATTTATGCCACGCACGGGCGCGGCGAGTGGAAAAAGAAAATCCTGGTGAATGATCGCATCGCGGATTCCGTGTTCCAGCAGATTTTGACGCGCGCAGACGAGTATCAAGTGTTCGCGACACCGAATTTAAATGGCGATTATCTGTCGGATGCGTGCGCGGCGCAGGTGGGCGGGCTGGGGATGGCACCCGGCGCGAATATCGGCGACGGCTACGGAGTTTTCGAAGCCACACATGGTACGGCTCCGAAATACGCCGACAAGGATGTGATCAATCCCGCGTCGGTGATGCTGAGCGGAGCGATGATGTTCGAATTCATCGGATGGAACGAGGCAGCACGGCTGATCGAATCCGGAATCGAGCGCGCGATTCAACAAAAACGTGTGACGTACGATTTGGAGCGCATGATGACGAGCGCAACGAAAGTGAAGACGTCGGAATTTGCGTCAGGGATTATCGGGAATATGGCGGCGAGAACGGCAGTCGAGAGTTAATCGTCGACGACCGAAAGCGAAAAGCGCGCTGCGTCAACTCTTAACTCTTGACCATCGACGCTGAACTAATCCAGGAGCGCATTGATGAGGAAAAAAGTGACGGTAGTGGGTGGAGGGTTCGTCGGTTCAACGACGGCGCAGCGGCTGGTCGATTCGGGGTTGGCGGACGTCGTGCTGACGGACATTTTGGAAGGCGTGCCGACGGGCAAAGCGCTGGACATGCTGGAATCGGCAGCGATTTCCGGGTCGACCATCAGCGCAACCGGGATTTCGACGGGCACGGGTGATTACAAGGCGACAGAGAACAGCGACATCGTGGTAATCACCGCGGGATTTCCGCGCAAGGCGGGAATGAGCCGCGACGATTTGTTGAAAGCGAATTACGACGTGATTAAGGGCGTGGTGGAACCGATCGTGAAACTTTCGCCCGATGCGATTTTGATCACCGTGACGAATCCGCTGGACGTGATGACGCAAACGGCTTTCAAGATCAGCGGATTCCCGAAGCAGCGGGTGATGGGCATGGCGGGAGTTTTGGATTCGGCGCGGATGGCGGCGTTCGTGTCGATGGAACTGAAAGTATCGGTGGAAAATATTTCGTGCTTCGTGCTGGGGGGGCATGGCGACGACATGGTGCCGCTGCCGCGTTATTCGACGGTGGCGGGAATTCCGCTGCCCGATTTGTTGCCGAAAGAACGCGTCGACGCGATTGTGCAGCGCACGCGCAAGGGCGGCGGCGAGATTGTGAATTATTTGAAGACGGGGTCAGCGTACTACGCACCGTCGGCGGCCGCGTTTGCAATGTGCGAAGCGATCTTGATGGACAAGAAGAAAATCATGCCGTGCGCCGCGTACCTCGAAGGCGAATACGGAATCAAGGGATTGTTCGTGGGCGTGCCGTGCAAGTTGGGCGCGCGAGGGATCGAGCAGATCATCGAAATCAAGCTGCTGCCGGAGGAACGCGCGGCGCTGGAGAAGTCAGCGGCGTCGGTGAGGGAGCTCGTGAATATTTTGGGATTGTAAGCTCGTATCGTTTGGCAGGGCTCGCAGAAACGCGCAAAATGGGGGCCCTGTTTTTCCTCAATGCAGGTCCGGCACACTTTTCCTCTGTAACCTTCCGCTGCTTGGCGCGTAACCTGTGTGGCAATCGAAAATGATGGACATTGAGAGCCTCTACGAACGCTATGCCGGAGAAGTCCGTCGATTTGCGCTGTATCTGTGCGGCGATGCGGTGATGGCGGATGAAATTACTTCGGACACGTTCACGCGCGTGTGGATGGTGCGCGACCGGATACGTCAGCCGACGGTGAAGAGTTATTTGTTTGCGATTGCGCGAAACGCGTACACCGATTTGTTGCGACGCGGCGCGCGGCATACCGAGCTCCACGAAAACATGCCGGACACGCGGATCAGCGCGCAGGCACGGATGGAGCAAAGCGGGGAAGTGGGCGCAGTGCTGGGGGCGTTGCAGGAACTGCCGGAGATCGACCGCACGGTACTGCTGATGCGCGCGCTCGACGAAATGCCCTACGAGGAAATCGCGGGGGCGCTGGGAATTCCGGTGGTGACGGCGAAAGTGAAGGTCCACCGCGCAAGATTGAAGTTGATGCAGACCAGAAATACATGGCGGGAAGTGGTCCCTGCCAGAGGAGCAAAACCATGAACGTCACGCGGAATGTGGTTACGGATTTGTTGCCGGTTTATTTTGCGGGCGAGGCCAGCGGAGACACGAAAGTGCTGGTGGAGGACTATTTCCGGCAAGACCCCGACTTCGAGCGCGTTGCTCGCAGCGCTGCGACGCCGCTGGAGAGTTTGCGGGGCACGGCGCCTCTGCGGCCAGATGCAGAGCGGGAAAAGCGCGACCTGCAGAGCGTTCGCTGCGCGCTGCAGCAGCGCAAATGGTTCTTCGGCATAGCGCTATTCTTCACGCTCGCTCCACTGGCATTCGCTTTCAAGAATGGGCATATCTCTTGGCTGATGATTCGCGAAGCCCCGTGGGAGGCTGTGTTTTATTGGAACCTGGCGGCGCTCTACTGGGCGGTCTATTTTGCGCGTCTGAGCCGGCGCACGGGCTCTCTGGTATTCGCGATTTTTTTTACGCTACTTCCCTCCTACTTCGCCCTGCACCTCGTATTCGCAGGTGCGCCAGCGCTGAGGAGTAATCTCGTGGAGGCCGCCGCGATGTGGATTGCCGCGACAGTCTGCTGGTTCGAGTATTTCTGGAAGCGCCGCTAGGCAACAGCCGCAGAGCCTCGACGAGCGAGACTCTGCGCTACCGAGCGGCAACTCAGTGCGTTGCGGGTTTGGGATGCGTTGCAGGGTGCGGCGGCGCAGCCGGGACGACGCGGGCGGTGAGGATCTTATCGAGCTTGGGGAAATTTTTCTCGAGGAAGGCGTTGCCCTGGTTGGCGATCTGGTCCTGCATGCCCGTCGGCTGATCGGCATATCCGCCATAGAAAGATTCCGCGACGTTCATTCCTTCGATGACTTTGCCAAATGGGGCAAAGCCCATTGAGTCGAGGCGTGAATTATCACGGAAATTGACGAACACTTGAGTGCTGCGGGAATTCGGCGCGGAGCTCTGGGCATAAGTAATATAACCGCGAAGATTGCTCTCCTTTACGGGATCGTCCTTGATATTGGCGTTGGCCCAGATTTTGCCGTAACGAGGATCGGCGGGAATGCCGAATTGCACCACGAAGCCCGCGACGACACGAAAGAGCGTGGCATCGTCGTAGAAATGATGCTCGACGAGATTATAGAAGCGGTCCGCGCCGTTTGGCGCCCAGGCGCGCGTCACCTGCACGGTGAAATCGCCCTTGGTGGTGTGGAATTTCACGTCGTAAGTTGCCGGAGCCGTCGCATGAAGCGAGGCGGGATGCAGCAAAGACCCAGTGCTCGACATAGTTCTCCTTTTCGCTGGATGGTGAACTGTTTGCGCTGAAAGCGAGACTGCAAGAAAGCAGAGCAAGCCGACGTTGAAGAAAAGCTTGCCCGATTGGGTGGTTCGAATCATTCTCATTTGCTCCTCAAAGTATTTTTTATAATAAATCCTGATCGGCTACCGGTGGCGAAGCGCGTTGTCGACCGTCCGTATACAGTCGTCAACCGTGGCGCGCTCGGCTTCCGTCAGCTCGTTGCGGGCGGACGCTCGCACCTCCTGAAGAGCGACGAGCAACTGACCCCAACCGTCCCCCAGTGGAGAGCTGAAAGGATATCCCTGCAAAATAAGGCGCAACGCCACCAAACAGCGGCGATTGCACCATGCGTCGACGAGACCTCGAATCGTGCGAAATAGCTCTTCATTATCTTTCATGGCAACACTGGCAGCCCATCCAAAAGATCCGGGCGGGATAAGCTCTATAAAGCACTCCGGCTCGGGATGGGTACCCGCAAAGACCAAGAAAAAAGCAAAGCGGCGTCGAGCCGCCGCACTCCAAAAGGGCTGAAGTCTGAGCCTATTCTTTTTCCTGCTGCTGCATTTGGTGGCTGACGCGCTCGGCTTCGGCCATTACGCGCAGCGTGTTTTCGCCTAGGATTTTCTTTATATCGGCATCCGAGTAGCCGCGATCGAGCAGCGCCTGCGTGATTTGCGGCAGGTGCGTGACGTCTTCCATGCCAATGGGCATGTCTGAACCGTCGTAATCGGAGCCGAGGCCGACGTGATCGACGCCGCCGACTTTTACGGCGTGGTCGATGTGGTCGACGATTTCCGTCCAGCTCACTTTGGGCAGCGTGCCGTCGAGCATCAGTTTATGGATGAGCTGGTTTTCGGTGATGAGCTGGCAGTTTTCGTCGTCCTTGGCGCATTTCTGGGCGACTTGGTCGGCGACCTGTTTCAAGATTTCCGGTTTCGCCTTTGTGGCGTCGACGTATTTCTGGCTGAGGAACGCGACGTGATAATTAATTTGGATCACGCCGCCCTTGGCCGCGAGGGCTTTGATCATGTCGTCGCTCATATCGCGAACAGCGCTGCACAGTGCGCGGCACGAAGAATGCGAGGCGATCATCGGAGCTTTGCTGACGGCGAGCGCGTCCCAAAATGTCTTGTCCGAGACGTGTGAAATATCGATCATGATGCCGTCGCGATTCATGCGCAGCACGACTTGCTTGCCGAAATCGGTGAGGCCGTTGTGCGCGGGCTTGTCCGTTGAGGAATCGGCCCAGTCAGTGTTCACAAAATGGGTCAAAGTCATGTAGCGGACGCCGAGCGCAGCGAAAGTGTCGAGCACCGAGAGGTCGTCGTTAATCATGTGGCCGCCCTCGACGCCCATCAGCGCCGCGATTTTGTGTTCGGCGTAGGCGCGGCGCACGTCGGCGGCGGTCTTTGCGAGCATGATGTCGTTGGGATGGCGGCGCGCCATCTCACGTACAGCGGCAATTTGATCGAGAGCCTTTTCGACGGCGGCGGGTCCTGTGATTGTGCCGGGAATCCAGATCGAGAAGAAAATGCCGTCGAGGCCGCCCTGTTTCATGCGCGGAATGTCGATGTTGCCGTCATTGTGGCGCGTGCCGAGATCGAAATGCGGGTCGAGGAGGCGCTGCGTGGTGTCGTCGTGAGTGTCGATCACGATGGAATGCATTTGCAGCTCGCGCGCGTGCGCCGATATTTTCGGGTTCTGAGCCTTCACGATCAACGGGATGGCCGCAAGCAGAATCCCGCCAACACCAAAGACAAAATTGCGCATCGATTTGGTCTCCTCAGGGCGAAAAGATTACCGCAGCGATGGGATATGGGCAAAGTATATCTCGCGGTTATTTCTGTATGCCGAGGCGCTTCCACTCGTCGTCCCGTTCCGTCGGGCCTTCGGAAAAATTCAACCAATCCCAGACGGCGTGCTTGAGGACCTGGCGATTGATTTCGTTATTCGATTCGGTGAGGGGAATGCTCTTGGGACACACTTTGACGCAATTCATGGCGTTGTCGCAATCCTGAATGCCGCCGGGGCCCATCATGGCTTCGAGGCGTTCGCGCGCGTGCATGTTGCCCGTGGGATGCATATTGAAGAGCCGCACCTGATTGATGATGGCCGCGCCGACGAATTGGGTGTGGTCGTTCACCTTCGGGCAAATTTCCAGACAGTTCCCGCAGGTGATGCAGCGCGCCATGGGGTAGCCGATTTGCTGCCGCTCGGGCGACATGCGCGGGCCGGCGCCGATGGCGTACGTGCCGTCGATGGGCACCCAGCACTTCATGCGCTTCAGATTTTCGAACATGATGGAGCGGTCGACTTGCAAATCGCGGATCAGCGGAAATTTCGTGAGTGGTTCCAGCCGAATCGGCTTTTCAAGATTGTCGATGAGCGCCGAGCACGCCTGCCGTGGATAGCCGTTGATGAGCATGGCGCAGGCGCCGCAGACTTCTTCGAGGCAATTCGCGTCGTAGGAAATGGGCGTGGTGGCGTCGCCGGCGCGCGTGACGGGTTTTTCGGCAATGTCGCGCAGGCAAGTGATGATGTTCAGATGCGGGCGGTAACGAATTTCGAATTCTTCCCAGACGACGCGCTCCTGAGGAGCGGCTTGGCGTTTGATGCGAAGGATGAATGTGTTGTCGGGCATGGTGCCTCGATTCCCCTGCTAATACTTGCGCGAGCGCGGCGGGAGGAGCGAAATGTCAACCGGCTCGTATTCGAGTTTGATGTTTCCGTCGTTATAGCTTGCCTTCGTTGTTTTGAGCCAATTCTTGTCGTCGCGCTCGGGAAATTCCGGTTTGTAATGCGCGCCGCGCGTTTCGTTGCGGGCGAGCGCGCCCAGCGTGATGACTTTCGCAAGAATCAACATGTTGCCGAGTTCCCGCGTAAATTGGAGAGTCTGATTCGACCACTGCGTGCGGTCGGCTAGATTCACGCGGGCGAAGCGATCGCTCAGCTCGTCAAGCTTCGCGAGAGTTTTTTGCAGATTGGCGTTCACGCGCACCACCGTGACGTGTTCCGTCATCCACGCGCCGAGCTCGTTCCAGATGGTCATGGGATTTTCGAAACCCTGCTGATTGAGCAGGCTGTCGTTCGCTTCGCGCTGGCGGCTGGCTTCGGCGTAGAAAACGCTCTCGGGCGTGGCATCGCAGCCTTTTTCAAGATTGCGCGCGTATTTGACGGCGGAAGGGCCGGCGACCATGCCCCCGTAAATGCAGGAAACCAGTGAATTCGCGCCGAGCCGATTCGCGCCGTGATATTGATATTCGCATTCGCCCGCGGCGAACATTCCGGGGATGTTTGTGGCTTGGTGCTCGTTATCGATCCACAGGCCGCCCATCGTGTAATGCATCGCGGGAAAAACTTTCATCGGCTCCTCGCGCGGATCCGGGCCGACGAATTTCTGGTAAATCTCGAGGACTCCTTCGAGTTTGCGGTCGAGCATTTCACGCGGCAAATGCGTGAGGTCAAGATAGACGGCGTTCATTCCCGCGAGGCTGAGCTTTTCCTCGAAGACGATTTTGTAAATGGCGCGCGTGGCGACGTCGCGCGGAACAAGGTTGCCGTATTTCGGATACCACTCCTCGAGGAAATAAAAACGCTCCTTCTCCGGAATCGAGCGCGCGGGACGCGTGTCGCCGGCCTTGCGCGGCACCCAGACGCGGCCGCCTTCGCCGCGCAGCGATTCGCTCATCAAACGGCATTTGTCCTCGCCAGGAATCGCCGTGGGATGCACTTGAATGAATTCGCCGTTCGCGTAATGGGCGCCCTGCCGAAAAAGCGCGGATTGCGCGGTTCCCGTGCAGACGACTGAGTTTGTCGTTTGACGGAAAATCGCACCGATGCCGCCCGTGCAGAAAATCACGGCGTCGGCGGGAAATGTGCGAACTTCCATGGTCTTCAAATCCATGGCGCAAATGCCGCGGCAGATGCGATGTTCGTCGAGCACGGCGGACAGAAACGACCAGCCCTCGAATTTCTGGACTTTGTCCTCGGATTCGAAGCGGCGGACTTGCTCGTCGAGGGCGTAGAGCAATTGCTGGCCGGTAGTGGCTCCGGCGAACGCGGTGCGGTGATAGAGCGTGCCGCCGAAACGTCGAAAGTCGAGCAGTCCCTCGGGCGTGCGGTTGAACATCACGCCCATGCGGTCTAGAAGATCGATGATCGCGGGAGCCGCTTCGCACATGCCTTTCACGATGGGCTGATTGGCGAGGAAATCGCCGCCGTAAATGGTGTCGTCGAAATGAATCCAGGTGGAGTCGCCTTCGCCCTTCAGATTTTTAGCGGCGTTGATGCCTCCCTGCGCGCAGACGGAGTGCGAGCGCTTGACAGGCACGATGGAGAATAATTGGACAGGCACGCCGGATTCGGCGACGCGGATCGTGGCCATAAGCCCCGCGAGTCCACCTCCGACGACGATGATTTTCGGTTCTCTCATGAAATTGGGCTACAGATAGCCATTGAACGGATGCCAGTTGTAAATGAAGCCGGCGACAATCAGAAGGCCGGCAACGCTGAAAATGACGCCGACGAGCGCGCCGAAGAAACCGGCGGCACGTTGCGCGCGCGGCGTGACGGCGATTCCCCACTTGCAGCAAAAATTAAAAAGTCCGTTACCGAGATGAAACGAGGCCGCAAGAATTCCGACGACATAAAACGCGGCGTAATACGGATTCGCGAAATCGTGCGCGACGCCGGCGAAAGTGGAGCGTCCATGCGTGGCGAATCGTTCGAGCCACACGTGCCAGATGATGTATGCCAACAGCACGATGCCGGTCCAGCGCTGCAGCACGTACATCCAGTTCGACATCCATGGATGCGCCAGGACGTTCGCTTTACCGCGCCACCAAATGTACAGGCCGTAGCCGCCGTGAAATGCAATCGGCAGCCAGATGAAGAGAAATTCGACGGGGATGCGCCAGGGAATTTGCTCGAGTCCCGCGGCGGCGGAGTTATAGCGTTCTGGGCTGACGAGAACGTAGCTGTTGGACCAGAAATGTTCGGCGAGGAATGCGCCAATGGGGATTATGCCGCTGAGGGAATGAAGTTTGTCCCAGAAATAACTGGGGTCAGGTTTCGAGGCCGTGCCCGGCATCCACTCTCCGAAAAAGTTCCCGCAGGAACCTGAGATAAGCGCGCGCGAATCCACGCATGCAAGTGCGTGAGCAGAATCGCTCGCCTGAAAACATTTCAGTATAGACAGCGGCAAACGTGTTTGCAAGGCGGCTACACCAAAAGCGCCATCCTAAACACCGTGCTAGACTCGAACCATGCCGGGTACAACTGTTTCGGAGCTGGAAGTCCTGGTCGGCGAAATGATGAAGCTCGGCACTGCGCTCGGCGCGGGGCAATTGACGAAAATCGCAGATGCCGTGGGACGCGTATTTTCCGTGCAAACCGATGAAGTGGCGATTCTTTCAGTGACGGACGATGGGAAATTCCTGCGCTTTCGGTTCCCGGAGCAGTTACAAGCCATCGGGCGAATTCCGCTGACGAGCAACTCTTCTCTCGCCGTGAGAACGGCGCGTGACAGGCGGCCCGAGATCATCAACCATTTCAATATTGCGCCACACGCGTCAGTTTTTGAGGGAGTGCGCATCAAGGAAGCGCGCAGCGACCCCATCCAGAAAATCATGAGCGCGCCGATTGCGGTTGATGCGAAAGTGATTGGAGTGCTGCAAGTGTCGCGCAAAGCGAAGACCGCGCGAGCCGCACGCGATTTCTCGCCGTCGGATTTGCGTCAGCTTGTGTCGATTACCGTGCTTGTGGCGCGCGCACTTCCCTTCTGCGAGGGTTGATCCCGCGACGATCGTGTTTTCAGGCTCTGTTGTGAGATACTCCTCGCCGATGATTCGCGTATCAAGGTTCACTTCGCTCTTCTCTTCTACCGCGTCGCTTCTTTGCCTTGCACTGCTGATTGCAGGCGACATGCCCGAACGTCAGTTGAGCGTCCACGCGCAGACGGCGGCGGACGATGCGACGTTGACGCTGCTGAGCACGACCGACTCGCACGGCCATCTGTTGGCATGGGACGACATGACGAACAAGCCCGCGAATTGGGGGCTGGCCAAAATCGCGACGCTGGTGGAGGCGATTCGCGCCACGGCGCCAAACGTGCTGCTCCTCGATTGCGGCGATACGATTGAAGGAACTCCGCTGGCGTACTACTTCAACGTGAAAGACACCGCGCCGTCCAATCCCGAAATCGCCGTGATGAACGCGATGCACTACGACGCGATGGAAGTGGGCAATCACGAATTCAATTTCGGCGAGCGCGTCATGTGGAAGGCGAAACGCGAATCGCATTTCCCGTGGCTGGCGGCCAACTTGAAGCAGCCATACACCAGCGGCGTTCCGTATTTTCAGCCGTACATCATTAAGAAGATTGGCGGCGTGCGCGTGGGAATCGTGGGATTTGTGACGCCGGGCGTGCCGCGGTGGGAGATTCCCTCGCATTATCGCGGCTACACGTTTGAGCCGATTGCGGACGCAGCGCGACGCGTGATTCCCGAGGTGCGCGCGAAATGCGATTTGCTGATAGTGCTCATGCACTCGGGACTGGATCGCAATCCGAAAACGGGCGAGCCTTTTCCCGGCTATACGCTGAACGGCGAGAACGAGGCGTGGGAGCTGGCGGATAACGAGCCCTCGATTGACGTGATTTTTTACGGGCACACACACCAGGAGATGCCGCAGCTGATTGTGAACGGAGTGCTGATGGCGCAGGCAAAAAACTGGGGCGAGTCGCTGGCGCGGGCCGACGTGAAATTGCATCGCGGATCCGACGGGCGCTGGAAAGTCGTGTCGAAACATTCCACAACGATTCGACCTGAGGTGGACGCGCCGCAGGATCCGGGGATCGCGAAGCTTGTCGAGCCGTACCACGAAACGGTGGAGAAATATTTGGATACCCCGATTGCGACGGTGGGCGAACCGCTGAAGGGAACGTTGGCACGCTATGAAGACGAGTCGTTGGTGGATTTGATTCATCGTGTTCAAATGCAATACGCGCACGCGGACGTGTCGCTCGCCACGCTTTTCATTCCCAGCGTGCACGTAGCCGCAGGCACGGTGACGATTCGCGACGCCTTCGCAATTTACCCGTACGAGAACACGCTTTACGGCGTGGAGATGACAGGCGCGCAACTGAAGGATGCGCTGGAGCACGCGGCGAGTTTCTATCCCGCATGGCCTGCCCCGACGGACAAACCGATGCGCCTGCCGGGCTACGACGCGGATTCGGCCGAAGGCGTTGCGTACGATATGGATTTGACGAAACCGGTGGGCAGCCGGATTAGGAATTTGACTTTAGGAGGCTCGCCAATTTCCGTCACGCAGAAATTCCGCGTGGCTATCAACAACTATCGCTACACAGGTGGAGGCGGATACTCGGTGTTCGAGGGATTGCCCGTGCTTTACCGTTCAACCGACGAAGTTCGCGACTTGCTCATCGCGTATCTCGAAAAAACGAAGCAGTTCCCTGTCGCGGATAAGAACTGGCGAATCGTTCCCGATGCGGCGCGCGAGGCGATCGAGAAACAGGCGCTCTCGTTTGAACGGGAGCGCGCGACGCCGAGAGCGAAGGCGGCGAGTGCGTCGTATCAGTGACTGTTAAATTTTCGTTTGAAGCGCGAAAAGCATTGACACCCCATGCGCTTCTTGTTACTTTTCGCACGCGTCTCATCTTCCTGAGTTTTTAATCCGGAGGCACCGCAGCCCGACCTTCATGGCGTTCGTCGCGAAGAAAATATTCCTCACGAAAGGCGTTGGAAAACACCGCGAGAGGCTTTCGAGCTTCGAGCTTGCGTTGCGCAATGCGGGCATCGCCGCGTGCAACATCGTGCGCGTGTCTTCGATTTTTCCACCGCACTGTAAACTGATTTCACGCAGCGAAGGCTTGAAGCATTTGAAGCCGGGGCAAGTAGCGTTCGTGGTGATCAGCGAAAACCAAACGCGCGAGGCGCACCGGTTGATCGCGGCGTCGGTGGGCGTGGCGCTCCCCGGTGATAAATCGATGTACGGCTACCTTTCCGAACATCATTCGTTCGGCGAGCCGGAGGAAATCGCGGGCGAATACGCGGAAGAGCTCGCGGCGGAGATGCTGGCGACGACGTTGAACGTGGAATTCGATCCGGATTTGTCGTGGGACGAGAAAAAGGAAGTTTACCGCATCTCGAATAAAATCGTGCGCACGATGAACATCACGCAGTCCGCTGTGGGCGACAAGCGCGGGCTGTGGACGACTGTTCTGGCTGCCGCGATCCTGCTGGGCGAAGACGACTAGTCTTCCGCTCGGCTAACCTCGGCTCAGCAAATCTCCGCAGTCCTGCCCGGCACGCAAATGAATCCGCGAAAATTGAATCAACGCGCAGCCGAACGCAAACCGCTTTTCTACTTGCCCGCTTCGGGCGTAATGGACAATGCGGTGATGATCGCGCCCGCGCTCGACCCGTTCCGCGTGGCAAATTTCTCCTGGCCGCCGACTGTTCCCTCCACTGTGACCGTTTGTCCGGCGTACTTCGCGGCCTCGCTCTGCGGATTCAGGATGTACACCTTCTTATCGGCGAAATTGTAGAAGGCATACTTGGCATGCTCTTTCTTCACGCATTCGAGTGTGCAGGACGCTGTCGGAGCTTTATTCACACGGTTGAAGCCGCAATAAGTGTCGGTGACGTAGCCTTTCCAGGTTTGCGTGGGGCCGGTCGCCCCCAGGAAAGAGCTGAGCGAGCCGGCGAAAAGCAGGATTGCAGCGATGCCCAACAATCGCTTCACCATTTTTTTCATGATCGTCATACTTGCGTCCTCCTCAAATCTAAAAACGAAGTATCCATCAAGCGAACGGCACAAGTCAAACCGGAGAGCCAAAGGGGGTGTGCGACATAAGAGTGAGAGGTTGAGGAATTTTGTTCTCTGAGCCTCCGTTCCTAGCGTAGTATTACGCTAGGCGATACACTGGAGGCTATATGACACCTTCGTTGGCCGATTTAGAGCGACAGCGGTCCGCATTGCAAAACCAACTGAGCGATCTCGGCGACTTTCGCTCCGGTTCGATCACCGGTACGGGTGGGTGCTGTGGCAACCCGCGCTGTCATTGCCACCAAGCCAACGACCCCGGCCACGGTCCCTACTACCGATTAACCCGCAAGGTGGAGGGCAAGACGGTGACAGAGACTTTTTCGACCGATGCTGCTTTGCGCAAGGCACAGCGCGAGGTCGAGGAATACCATCGCTTCCGGCGACTGGGCCAGGAGTTGCTGGAAGTGAACGAACAGATCTGCCGCTTGCGGCCGATTCTGGAGGAAGAGTCCGCCGCAGAGAAAAAAAAACTGCGGAAGCGATCCGCCAAGAGATCACGCGCGAAGTAGAGCACCTCTTACAGGTCATTTTCCAGGACCAGCGCCAGACCGGGCGCCTCGATCTGGAAGCGACCGAGATGGCCCTGCGCTCGGCTCTACACCGGGCGGGTGCGGCCGCATTGAGCCAACTGCTCCAATTCCCAGCCCCGAGCGAGAAAAGGCGCAGACTGGCTTGCCCTTGCGGCCAACAAGCCCACTACCGCGAGCAGCGTAGCAAGCCCGTGCTTACCGCCGTGGGCCTGGTGGAAATTTTACGTCCCTACTATTTATGCGCACACTGCGGCATCGGCCAATTTCCGGTGGATGTCGAACTGGATATCGAGAATACGGAATTCTCTCCCGGGGTACGCCGCATGCAGGCGATGGTGGGTCAGGAGGCACCCTTCGATCATGGCCGCGAACAGATGAAAGTTTTGGCTGGTCTGGAAGTGACCACCAAATCCGTAGAGCGTACGGCGGAGGCCATCGGAGCTGACATCGCTCAGCGCGAACAAGCCGAGATTCAGAAAGCTCTCCAGTTGGAACTGCCGGTCATTGCCGGCGACCCGATTCCCGTCCTATACGTGCAGATGGATGGAACGGGAGTTCCGGTGGTGAAGAAAGAGACGGTCGGTCGGCAGGGCAAGACCGAAGGCCAACCGGCCCATACTCGGGAAGTCAAACTGGGATGCGTCTTCACTCAGATGACGTGGGATCAGGAAGGCTATCCCATTCGCGATCCCGATTCCACCACGTATAGCGGAGCCATCGAGAGTGCGGAAGAGTTTGGCCGGCGTATCTATGCGGAAGCCTGGGGACGCGGCTGGAGCCGCGCACTCCAGAAGGTTGTGATCGGCGACGGCGCCGAATGGATTTGGAATCTTGTGGCCCTGCATTTTTCCGACGCCATTCAGATCGTCGATCTCTACCACGCCCGCCAGCATCTTTGGGAGGTCGCCCGCAAGCTGTACCCCAATGACCAAGGGAAACAAAAAGCCTGGATGAAGATCCACCAGAAGCGCCTGCTGGATCGGGGGAAAATCGAAAAGCTGGTGGGCGCACTCCGCTCGATCGAATCCGATAACCCCGAACTAATAGAGAAGATTTGCATCGAGGCAGACTATTTTGAGCGGAATACAGAGCGCATGCGCTACCCCAAGTTTCGCGGCCAACACCTATTTATTGGTTCCGGCGTTATCGAAGCCGGATGCAAGACGGTGGTTGCTTTCCGTCTCAAGAGGTCAGGAATGTTCTGGACCGTTCGAGGAGCCAACGCCATCCTGGCTCTCCGCTGCTGCCATCTGAATGGCGATTTTGAAGACTACTGGGAGCAACGCAGGGCGGCTTAACTTCCACTTCTATGTCGCGCACCCGCCGTCCGGGCCTTAGATCCTTCTTCGTTCTACGGTTTCTTCTTCTTCACCACCACGGTCGTAGACGCACCTCCGCTCAATTGCGCCAAGCTCTCGAGCGACGCTTTAGCCTCGGCGGCGTGGGGACCACTGGGATCGAGTTCCAAATACTTTTGGTATGCCTCGGTGGTTCCAGGAGGAATAATGTACACGTCCTTGCCGCCTTCTTTCTTGGCGTCAATTTGAGCGGTCAAGGCATTGCCCATCAAATACCAAGCATCGGCATCCTTCGGGTTCAACTCAGTCGCTTTCTGCAGGGGCCCAAGTGCATCCTTCATCTTCCCTGAGTTTACCAGCACTACCCCCATGTTCTTGTAGCAACTCTCCCCGATGGTCTTACTGGTCGGATCGAGGGTTGCGGCTTTATCGCACGCGGCCCCAGCGTCCGGAATTTTGCCAACCCGCGCCAGATCGGTTCCCAATTGCATATACAATGCTGGAGTCGGTTTCAGTTCCACCGCTTTTTGAAGAGTATCGACCGCCTCCGGGTACTTTCCCGCTCCGTCGTAGGCGACTCCCAAGTTTCCTAAGATTGTGGGCAGATTGGGATCCTTTTCAGGAGCGCTCTGCTGTGCTTGCTCGAATTCGGTTACGGCCGTCTGGTAATCGGTGTTCAATTGGGCCTGCAGAGTTGCTTTTTGATCCGGAGGTGATGTTCTGAGTTGCTGCTTCGTCGCATCGGCATCCGCAATGGCATGAACACCGTTGTCGAAGTGCGTTTTCATTTCCTTGAATTTGTTCGCGGCCTCCTGCTGTTTCTTGGCGGCCTCCGCGTCGTATCCTGACTTTGCGGCAATTTCCTTGAAGTTCTCGTTCAGAACCCAGCCCTTATCGCCCATATTGCCGCCGATCTGAGCTGTCTCGGTGTAATTGACGTTGTCTTTCTTGAAGTTCACGGTGTAGGTTCCGGGGCGCAGACCCACTTGAGCGTAATTGCCGTCTTTGTCCGTCTTGGTGACGAAAGTTTGCCCGGTATCCTTGTTCGTTACCGTGATCACGACGTCGGGATAGGGATTGCCCTGAATATCTAAAACCTTCCCGGACAGGCGTGTCATTTGTGCCCGGGCTGCTGGAGTCAGCAAGAGCATAGGCGCCAACAGAAGCGCCAGAAATAGCACCTGCCCGGCCCGTCTCGCGATTGAACGCTTCATAGGAGCATTCCTCCCAAATATATTTAGATGCACTTGCCGATTATGGCGCAACTTGTGCCTTATATGCGATAGGGTCTGCGTGTCCCGCCTGAGAGAAAGCGCGCAACCGCAGCCGGCAACTATCGCAAACACCACACGCTTCGTCATCCGATTGGTAGCAGGACCATGTCAGTTTCAGTGGCGCTCGCAATTCCACGCCCCTCCGTACAATTTCGCTTTTGCGCATGTGAATCACCGGAGTCACGATTTCGATCTCGGTCTCCGGCCGCGTCCCAACGCGTATTAACTGAGCGAAGGTCTCATAATACTCCGGCCGGCAATCGGGATATCCAGAACTGTCTTCGTATACAGCTCCGACATAGATTGCCGTTGCGCCAATCACTTCCGCCCAGCTGACCGCCGCAGACAGAAAATGGGCATTCCGAAATGGGACATAGGTGATCGGAATTGTCGCTGAATTGTCCGGCCGATTCTCCGGCACCGCAATCCGCGCATCGGTGAGCGCGGAGCCGCCGATCTGCGCCAGCGCATCAACACGCACAACAAGTCTTTCCCGCACACGGTAAAAATCCGCGATCTCTTCGAAAGCGCGTCGTTCGCGGCGCTCCGTTCGCTGGCCATAATTCGCGTGGAGCGCCGCCAGCGAATGCGCCTCGTTCGCAATCGCCGTTGCGACGCAGGAGTCCATCCCGCCGCTCAGCAGCACCACTGCTTTGGACTTCGAAGTCATTCCTATGCGGAACCCCAGCGTAGAACTGGACGTGTTTGCCCTATACGCCATGCATCGCGGGATCCCAAACGAACTTGTGCAGTTGCAACCCGAGACGCACCGGTAAATTCTCAGCCAAAATCCATGCCGCTAACTCGCGGGCATCCATCGCCGGCCACGCACCGGCCGGATCGGCGAAGACCGGCGAAAAAAGAATCTCGCGCACTCGCTCGGGAAGCCGATGCTCGGCCATAAATGCGCGCGCGAAATCATAATCCCGCCGGCTGGCAACTACGAACTTGATTTCATCCTTCTTATCGAGCGCTTCCAGATTCGCAAGGTTGAACTTGCCGCTTTCTCCCGAATCGGGGCATTTCACATCCATAATCTTCACCACTTCACGCGGCAGTTCGCTGATGTCTCGTTCCCCACTGGTCTCAATCAGCACCATGTAACCCGCATCAAGAAGCCGCCGCGCCAACGCAGGCGTATCCGGTTGCAAAAGCGGCTCACCACCGGTGATTTCGACAAGGCGAACCCGATTTTCTGAACCTTTTGCTTCGTTGCACGAAACCTCAGCAACGCGCTCGAGGATCTCCTCCAAACTGTATTTCGTCCCGCCGTGGAACGCGTACGCGGTATCGCACCACGTACAACGCAAATTGCAGCCCGTCAAGCGCACAAAAATGCAGGGCAGGCCCGCGTAACTGCTTTCGCCCTGAATCGACTTGAAGATCTCGGTGATAAACATTGACGTTTCGCGCTCGCTTGGCGGTCAGCGTCCAGCCGATTGTGACGCCCGCCGCCGAAGATAGATAATGCCACCAATTGCCGCAGCCAATTCCACAACGATCACCGGCGCTGCGACCGCCATTCCGTAGCCCACATAGAGCCATATGAAGGAAACGATAAACGCCGGGATCGCGATAATGGCGAAAGCTCGGTTCAAGGTGGCGCCTCGCGTTACGGCCGAAAAGTCGCGGCCGTCGTGTCGGTCTCCCAGACCGTGATGCTTGCTACCGCCGCGCCGTTCGATGAAATATGCATCTGGCGTGACGTCTCGTCGTAAATGTACCGCGCAATGTTCTCCGCGGAGGGATTGAGCGTGTCGAACGGCGCGAAGTCGTTCAGATTCTTGTGATCAAGCGTCCGAATCACAGCCTGAATCACTTGCTTCAGATGCACGAAATCGTAAAGCAGTCCCGTGGCGTCGACCTCTTTTCCCGCCAGCGTGATGCGGACCCGGTAATTGTGCCCATGCTGATTTTCGCACTTTCCCTTGTATCCGCGCAGGTAATGCCCTGCCGCAAAACTCTCGTCTACGCTGACTTCGTACATGGGTCTCCCGGCGATTCCTTCAGGGCCAACGCCACCGATTGCGGTGAATCGCTGGCGAAACACCTCCCGCTCACAGTGCCTCGGCGAAACGCGCTACTTCGGCAAGGTCATGCGTTACTGTGTATTCGGGCAACGATTCCAGAAAAATTCTACCATACTGCATGCGCTCGATACGGTTGTCGAGGATCGCCAGCACGCCGCGATCGCTTCGCGAGCGGATCAGCCGGCCGAATCCCTGTTTGAGCGATAAGACCGCCTTCGGCACTTGATATTCCACAAACGGATTCTGGCCGTCCTCCGCGAGCGCACGCACGCGCGCCGCGACAATCGGATCCGAAGGCACAGCGAACGGCAGCCGGTCGATAATCACGCACGAAAGCTGCGCGCCAGGTACGTCCACGCCTTGCCAGAAACTCGCCGTCGCCAGCAACACGGCGCCGGGCGTCGCGCGAAATCGCTCGAGCAGCGCTGAACGCGGCGCGGTTCCTTGCAACAACAGCGGATAGGGAATCATACCCGCCAGCCGTTCGTGAATCTCGCGCATTTGCGCGTAGCTGGTGAACAGGCAGAAGGCACGCCCGCGCGTTAATTTCAAAACTTGCGCGATCTCTTCGGCCGCTCGCGCTGAAAAATTGGCGTGGCGCACATCCGGCAACGCACTTGGAATGTAAAGCAGCGCTTGGCTGCGATAATCAAATTCTTGAGGCAAAACCTCCTCGTGCGATCCTGAAATTCCCAGCCGCTGCTTCACGTATTCGAATCGCCCGCCCACCGCAAGCGTCGCCGACGTGAGCACAACCGTGTCAAACGGCTCGAATAGCCCTTCGCGCAGAATGGTGCTCAGATCGATGGGCGTCGCCACCAGATAAACACCTTTGCCGCGCCGCTCGAACCAGTAGACGTAGCGTTTCTCTTCGCTTTCAAGAAGGAACGCCAGTTCGCGCCGCAGTTCCGCTGCGCGCCGAGCGATGTTCAGCACTTCTTCAGGCTTCGAACGGAGGGCGGACAACTCCGTTTCCAGCCGTTTCAACGCCGCCGCAAGCCCGTCATACAATTCGCGATTGTGCTCAAGAAACGCGGCTCGCTCCGCCGGTTCGAAAGGAAAGCGGCCTTCGCGCTCCGGAAACGCTTCAAAAAACGTATGCGCCCGTTCGCGAATCTGCGCCAGCGGCCGGCGAGTCTCCGCCGTCGCTAGATTGACCATGCGCAATGTCTGCTCCGCGTCGCGCGCCAATTCGTCAAATTTGTAGCTTGAGATATCGCGTCCAAAATAGTCGCTCGCCACATCCTCGATTTCATGCGCTTCGTCGAAGATCACCGCCGCGTACTCGGGCAAAATGGAACCGAAGTCGTCCTGGCGCAGCGCCAGATCCGCAAAAAACAGATGATGGTTCACGATGATCACATCGGCTTCCTGTGCCCGCTGCCTCATCGCCGTCAGAAAGCATCTCTGGAATTCAGGGCATTTCTGCCCCGTGCATCCGTCCTTGCGAGCATCGATGCGATTCCATAGCTCGGCGTCGTCCGGCAGAAAGTCGAGCTCCGCTCGGTCGCCCGTTTCCGTCAGTTTCACCCATTCGCGAATTTGCGCGAACCAGTCAGTCTCATCGATGCCGCGCAGCACCGGCTGATTGGCCATCAGATGAATTTTCTGGCGGCAAGCAAAATTATTCCGCCCTTTCATCAGCGCCACTTTCAACTCCGGAGCAAAATGTTTCCGCAGAAACGGAATGTCCTTTTGGAACAACTGCTCTTGCAGAGACTTCGTGGCCGTCGAAATCACTACCCGCCGCCCGCTGCGGATTGCGGGGATCAAATACGCCAGTGTTTTCCCCGTGCCGGTCCCCGCTTCGATCAGCGCATGCTGGTGTTTCTGAAACGCCTGATCGACCATCTCCGCCATTTCGAGTTGCGCGCGCCGGAATTCGTATCCCGGATGGCATTTCTCTAGCATCCCGCCCGGGCCGAAAATATCGGCCATGCTGATGGAGACTTTCGCTTCGCTCGTCGCTCGTTTCGGCATTTCCGCTCTTTCGCGTCTAACCAAAATAGCACAGCGCGGGCGAGGATTCCGGTTGCCGAGTCGCGCAACGCGGCTCACGGACGGTTGTCCGATCGAGGCGTTTGGGGAAGCCCCTAAGCACGAGCGGCGATTCTTTGTTATAATTGAGCGGTTTGCTCACCGTTAACAACATCTCCATGCGCTTCGGCGCGCGAATCCTGTTCGACGACGTGTCTTGCACGTTTGGGGCGGGGCGGCGCTATGCCATCACCGGTCCGAATGGCGCCGGCAAGTCCACGTTTATGAAGATCTTAACCGGAGAAATTGAACCTTCGAAAGGTTCGATTGGGAGACCAAAAAAACTGGGGGTTCTTCGGCAGGATCAGTTTGCCTTCGACAAGTTCCGCGTGGTCGACACGGTGATCATGGGCAATGCGCCGCTCTGGAAGGCTCTCGAGGAACGTGACGCGCTCTACGCCAAGCCGCATGACCTGATGACGGACAAGGACGGCATGCGCCTGGGCGAACTCGAGGGTATCGTCGGCGAAGAGGGCGGCTACACAGCCGAAGCCGACGCCGCGATATTGCTCGATGGACTTGGAGTTGACTCATCTCTGCACGAGCGCACCATGGGCGAATTGCAGGGCGGACAGAAAGTTCGCGTCTTGCTCGCGCAAGCTCTGTTCGGCAGCCCTCCCGCCCTATTGCTCGACGAACCCACAAACCACCTGGACCTCGATTCCGTTCACTGGCTCCAAGATTATCTGGCCGACTACGAGGGCGTGGTCATCGTGATTTCTCACGACCGCCATTTCCTCAATAGCGTCAGCACGCACACCGCCGACATCGACTACCAAACCATCATCATGTACACGGGCGGATATGACGACATGGTGCTCGCGAAAACGCAGATCCGCTCGCGCATCGAATCCGAGAACGCGCAGCGCGAAAAGAAAATCGCGCAACTGAACGAATTCATCGCGCGGTTTTCGGCCGGCACGCGCTCCTCGCAGGTGATGTCGCGCAAAAAGGAAGTCGAGCGCATCCAGACTTCGGAGCTTGCCCGGTCCAACATCGCGCGCCCGTATATTCGTTTCGACATGAACCGCCCGTCGGGACGGCATCCGCTCGAATTCCAGAGCCTGGTGAAAGCCTATGACGGCCAGCGAGTGATTCGGGGATTCTCGGCAAATGTTTCGCGCGGAGAGAAGATCGCGCTAACGGGCCGCAACGGCGCGGGCAAAACCACTCTGCTGAAATCGCTGATACGCAACGCCACGGGACACATCGGCGACGAGGACCGCAAGTTCCCCATCGATCATGGCACGGTGAAGTGGGGACATGCGGCGGACGTCGGCTACTTTGCGCAAGATCATACCGATTCCATTACCAAGGGAACGACCGTCATCGAGTGGCTGCACCAGTTCAATCCGCAAGCCTCGCAGGAGGAATTGCGCGGCCTCCTCGGCCAGATGCTTTTCAGTGGCGACGACGCGTTGAAGCCCACGCGTGCGCTTTCCGGCGGTGAAGCGGCGCGCGTGATCTTCTGCCGGCTGATGCTGCAGAAACCGAATTTTTTGGTCCTCGATGAGCCAACCAACCACCTTGACCTCGAATCCATCAACGCTCTCAATATTGCGTTGCAGCGGTATGACGGCACGGTGTTGCTGGTGACGCACGACCACGACGTGATCGATGAAGTCGCGACGCGGATTTGGCACATCGAAGCCGGACACGTCGAGGACTTCAACGGGCCGTATGCCGATTACCTGGCCGCCGCGGAACAAAAAGTATCGTAGGCGGACTTCGCTACCGACATTCCTTGAATCCAAAGTGATAAGATGGTGGGCCCCGGTCGACGATCTTAGTTAAAGCGTGTTGAAAAACCCCAGGCCTAAATCCTTGATTTTCGAGAGCAGCCGCAGAGGAATCGTGTCCGATCTCCGCCTTCAGAGCGGATTGGTTCTTCACAATTTGCGTCACAGCCTAAGCTAAGCAACTGGCTGGTGAACCAGGCGAAAGTCGAACCGAAAACCGTGCAGGGCATCCTGCGTAACGCCAAGATTCAGACGACGCTCGATCTCTGGGCAGATGGTGCCAGCGCAGTGCGGGCTAGCTTGTGTGGGTTGAGATTTGTGGGACCACCCAGGTAACCTACGGAAACAGTTGGTGGGCCCTGGTTGACGATGTTCGAACCGAGGCTAGGCATCTTCGTGCTCTTTTTATGACTGGCGGGTCTGGGGGATGACGAACGCACCGGGGATTCGGCGGTCCAGCGTTGCCAAAACGGCCTCGTTGGCCCTAGCGAGCTCCGCAAGGTGCCCGTCGGTGGTCTGCTTTGGAGTTCGGACCCACCTGGGGAGATGGGAGATGTCGCGGTCATCGGAAATGAAAATCCAGCGGATTCCATCGCTATTCTTCACCTTGAGCAAGAGCTCGCGCGCCTGTGCGACCGACGAACCGTACTGCTGAGCTTGCCCTAGCACGCGCACAAAGCCCAATTCGGTGATCGAACATGTTGCCAGTTCCGGAACGCCGCTTGCGCCAAGGCGTTTCACCCAACTTGCAACCCGCGCATGAAACTCATGCTCCAAGACAACGAGCGCAAGCAGAGTATTCACGTCCAATAGGTATCTCATGGAAAGTCGGCGAGGATTTCGCGCACCTCTGCGCTCGTCAGCTTGGGAGCCTTAGGACCGGCGGTAAGCACCGGCAATCCAGTGACAGGATCCCGAATGATACGTGCCTTTCGCGGACGGACTTTTCGCGGAGTCAGTACAATATGTTGTCCTTCGACTCTGGCCTCCAGCGAGTCTCCCGGTTGCAGTCCGAGTTTGCGCCGGATCCCACTGGGGACGACAACTTGACCTTTTGTTGAAACCGTTGTGAGCATGGTAAGACTATCTTACCATAGGTGGGGTTCGTGCAAGGAGAATTGGTGGGGCTGGGGAGAGTCGAACTCCCGACACGCAGTTTAGGAAACTGCTGCTCTATCCGTCTGAGCTACAGCCCCGCTTGAAAACCGCAGCACCCAATAGCTTAACACTGCGGCGTAAGTCTGTTATAGCATAGAGAGTTAGTAAAGTTAGCCATGGACGCGCGCAAGAAAATCCGGCGAAAACTGCTCGCGGCGCACCGCTCCGCGCGAAGCTGGCGCATGGTCGCGAAGGGCCTGCTGTCGACCAAGCATCCCCTGCTGGCGCACATCATTCCCATCCGGCGCTGCAATCTGGCGTGCGCCTATTGCAACGAATACGACGACTTCTCGAAGCCTGTACCGCTCGACGAGATGAGGCGTCGGGTGGACCGTCTGGCTTCCTTCGGCACATCCATCATCACCATCAGCGGCGGCGAACCTTTGCTGCATCCCGAACTCGACGACATCATCCGGCGGATTCGCCGCGACGGAATGATCGCGGGAATGATCACAAATGGATATTTGCTGGTCGCCGATCGCATCAAGCGATTGAATGCGGCCGGTCTTGAGTTCCTGCAGATCAGCATCGACAATGCGCAGCCGGATGAAGTCTCGAAAAAAAGCCTGAAAGTGCTGGACCAAAAACTGGAACTGCTGGCTGAACACGCGGATTTCCACGTCAACATCAATTCCGTGCTGGGCAGCGGCATCCATCACCCTGATGACGCGCTGGCTGTTGCCCGCCGCGCACTGGAATTGGGATTTTCATCGACGGTCGGCATCATTCACGATGGCAATGGACAACTGCAGCCGCTCGGGCCGCACGAGCGCGAAATTTTCGAGGAGATCATGCGCCTCGGCAAGCGTTCGTTCTCGCGCGTGAATTCGTTTCAGCACAATATCGCCGCGGGACGCGAAAATAACTGGCGCTGCCGCGCCGGCTCGCGCTACCTGTATATCTGCGAGGACGGCCTCGTCCACTATTGCTCGCAACAGCGCGGCTACCCCGGCATCCCGCTGACCGAGTACACCACCGAGCGCCGCCATCGCGAGTTCTATACGAAAAAATCATGCGCCCCGCGCTGTACGGTCTCCTGCGTTCACCAGGTCGCGGTGCTCGACAATTGGCGAGGGGCGCAGACCATCGATTCTGGGACGGCCCCGGCATCACAGCCGTTGGTACAGGTGTCACAGGGTCGCGCCCGCGATTAAGCACGCGCCAGCCGGCGCCGGGGAGACGGACAGGATGAACTCTGTTCTGAATCGAGCAATTGCTTTGGTTGGCGCCGATTGTGCGATAAAGTAGCCCTGTCCTTCGCCCTGTCTTCGCCTGGAGAATCGGTGGGCCTCATGCCGGTCTTGGTCGCAGCGCTGTTGGGTCTGGTGATTTTGCTCGCTATCGGCGTCGTTTGGCTTTCCACGCGGCGCAGCGATTCCTCGAAAAGCGACTTCGCGGCTCTGCGTCAGGAGATGCAAGCCGCCCTTCTCGCTCACTCCCAATCCGTCAATACCCAGACCGGGCAAATGCTGCAAACCGTTCTTCAGCAGTTGGGGCAAGTTCGGTCTTCGGTACAGGAAGGTCTCTCCGATTCAGGGCAATTGGTTTCCCAGGCGCACGCTGCCGTAGCGACCGAACTGCGGAATTCGCAAGAAGTGCTTGGTCGCGTTGGCACGCAACTGGGAGAAATTCACCAGGCCGGCCGGGACCTGTCACAAGCGACGCAAACCCTGCAGAGCGTTTTGGGCGGCGCAAAAACGCGAGGCTCGCTGGGCGAAATCGCGCTCGAAACTCTTCTCACCGACGCCCTTCCCCGCAGCGCGTACGAAACACAATACCGGTTCTCGACCGGCGCAATTGTCGATGCCATTGTTCGGACCGGGGGGAAAATCGTTTCGATCGACTCGAAGTTTCCGCTGGAAGTTTATCGCCGCATGTTGGAGTCGGGTGAGGACGCGCGCAAAGAATTTTTCCAAGTGGTGCGCAAGCATGCGGAATCCGTTGCGGAAAAATACATTCTCCAGGATGAAAATACACTCGACGTCGCGCTGATGTTTGTGCCGTCGGAAGGCGTTTACTACGAACTGCTGATGACGTCGGATCCGAAGCTTGGACGCCTCGACGACCACTGCCGCGGAAAAGGCATTTTGCCGGTTTCGCCCAATACGCTTCACGCCTATCTAAGCGCGATCATGATGGGGCTCAAGGGCATGCAGGTGTCGGAGAACGCCAAACATCTTCTCGCGGGTCTCGCAGGTCTTCAAGGCCAGCTCGATTCGTTCGCCAAAGTTTACGACACGCTCGGTGGACATCTCCGGCACGCGCAACAGTGCTACGACGAAGCGGAGCGCAAGCTCGGCCGCACGCAAGGAAATCTGGAACAAATGGCGCAAGGCGCTCTTCCTGAAATGACCGAAAAGGCACTCGAGGGCACCTCCACAGAATGATCGCGCCCGCCCTTTATTTATTGCCCATTTAAAGCCTGGCCGGCCGCGCGAATCAGCGCCTGTAGATCGCTTGACGAATTCCCGGCGGTGATTTTCGCGAATTCCTTTCGTGCTCCTCGAAGGTCAGTGTGCCCAGAGCGCAATTTTGTCAAAATCCTGTCGACGTGCCGTTTCTCGTCACCGTTAGCCAGCTTATCGGCGGCTTGCAGAAGATCCCGGACCGTTTGCGCATCTGCGGCGTTTGGTTTCGGTTCGAGCGCAACCGCGTACGAAAAGTCTCCCGCGCGTCGTCCTTTCACCTCGACCGTCGCGGAATTATCTGTCCCGCCCGTCGTTCGCACATGCTCGCGCTCGCCGTGCCTCAATTCCACAATCTCTGGAGTCATATTCTGCACCTCCAGTTCAACCGACTGTGTCGTCCCGCGTACGCGCAGAACGAACTCCCCCTTTTTCCCCGGCCTCACTCCGTGATCCGGTGGATAAACGACAACATCCACAAGCGTCGTTTGCGCCGGCACCTCGGACGCGCCCGTTTTCACGGCAAGCCGAACACTTCCCGGCGCGGTTTTTGACGACGCGAGAACGACAAGCTCGGTCGGCGAAGCAGCCAGCACGAATGCGCGCTTCCCGTCCAGTTCAACTTGATTCCGATCCGCATCGCCGTGAAAACCATCCCCGGCAATGGTGAAGCGATCCGGGAGCGCGATCATTGCAGGAACTGCGGCGATCCGTAATTTCTCGGCGCTCGCGCGAGGCAAGACGTCCGCCGCGGCGCATATCTCAGTTCCCGGAATGCGCGCGATCAGAACTCCTGTGTCTGGCGGCCCCAAGAAATGGGCGCGGCCGCTCTCATCGGTGGTCACCACTTCACCATTCGACAACACCAGTTTGACTCCCGCGGCGATGCGCCCATCTGCCGAGAGGACTGCCAACGTCGCAGGTTGCCCGGATACCAATTCCAACGGCAGCACAATCGACTGCGGCGAAGTTTTCGACGCGGAAATTTGCGCGCGCGCGGCACCCGTCATTGCCGTGGCAGCAGCCAGCCATAGCACCAAATGTTTCGCCCAGAGTGTGCCCGACATAGTGCGATTCTACCGTGCCCGGGCTTGGTGGTCGAATGCGTCTCCCCGTTTCCATGTAAGAAATAGAATCACTGCCCTTTCTTGTGCTGCGGTACGGCGTTTGCTAGCCTACCTTGCGTTCACGTTTGCGAGCCGCCCGATCTGGACGGCATGGGATGGGCGTCCGCAATTCCGGCTCATGAGCAACCGGAACATCCGAAGCTTTCTGGGTTTTCTCCCCGCCTGGTGGAAACACAAAGGCTCGCTGGTGGTGAGTCTGGCCATCACTCT
>JBAUEX010000152.1:0-25992 GCA_049678845.1 Candidatus Acidiferrales bacterium | reverse complement strand
TCTTTCGCTGTTGGCAATCTGGTTCAATCGCGGGACCACCGGGACCATGCCCCTGCTTGAATAAGTCTGAAGCATCGATGCGCGGCAATCCATCCGGCATACGCTGTAACAGGCGACAGAATTGAATGTACGGGTTTATATGGAACTAGGAGAGGTAGGAGGGGCCGTCATGATCGGGTGGAATTGCAACGGCCCCTTTTTGGAGGGTGGTAAAGGCGAGTAACGTATTGCGGTCGGGTGAACATTACGCGGTCAGAATAGGGAAACGCGCTGAACAGTGCTATCGGCGGAAAACTTTAATTCTCCGGGTGATTCTCCGTAGACGGGCCCAGGCTACAGGTTACGCCTGCTACAGTCATTTCGAGGTCGCGGCGTTGGGCGTGTCCTCGCCGAGGGCGTTCGCCAAGTCCATTTGGTGCTCTTGCTCGTTTACCAGAATGTCCCGAATATGCTCGGCCATGGCAAACTCGCCGAGGGCTTCACACTGGCGGACACGTTCACGATACTCTCGGATGGTTTCATTTTCCTGCTCGAGATCGTAGCGCAGCATGTCGGTTGCCTTTTCCGAAGTGCGAACGTCAAGAGGCTTCACCGCAGGCATTCCACCCAAATAATCAATCTGTTTGGCGATGATCAGGGCGTGATTGAGTTCCTCTTGAGCGTGTTTCTCGAGCTCGGCGGCAATGTTCATATATGCGGCGCCCTTGAGAACCTGGGAATACACCACATAGGCGATGATGGCCTGGTATTCACGGGCGAGATCTCTGTTCAGCAAATTAATCAGCTCGCTGCGGGAAATCTTGGGCTCGCGTGAACTGGCCTCGCCTGCGGCGGAACTTGATGATTTGGCCATAGGTCTCCTTTTTCTGAATGACGAAGCGAAACGCCTTGCCCGAAAAGGTAAGGCGTTTCGCGAGAATGAAACAAGAGGTCAAGGGTTTAAGTGCAACTGCAATTCGTTACCGGCCTGCGCGCTGAGCTTGCTTTTGTTCTGCCTTTAGAGTTTCCGCGAATTCCTGAGTTTGCTTCTCGGCGACCTCTTTCGTGACGCCATAGTACTCCTGTAGCTTTCCAACGAGCTGCTGGCGATTGCCGTCAATGACATCGAGGTCATCGTCGGTGAGCTTGCCCCATCTCGCCTTCGCTTTGCCTTTATATTGTTTCCACTTGCCTTCCAGTTGGTCCCAGTTCATTTGCAGCCTCCGTTTAGAAGCATTTCGACTTGTCGCCGACGAAGAATGCCTCGCCGGCGGCGCGGGGACAGCCTCCGCACGCTAGGTACAGAAAACACCACCCGGAGACGCGACGGAATACGGAGTAATCCTGATAGGGCCAGGGAGAATCGGGTAGCCAAAGTGGCACACCTGGTGGCACTTAGAGCCATACAGCAAACAATGACCGTCGATACCTGAATAGTTGTATTGTACCGGGTCCGAAAAGAGCCTAAAAGGGTTGGGTCACAGGGGCGTGTCTCGTTAAAACTTGGGAACTACAATTGCCCCTCGAGGAGGCACGATGCTGAGTTGGGCTGTGGTATTCCTCATCGTAGCGATCATTGCAGCAGTGTTCGGATTTTTCGGGATTGCGGCAGCCGCAGCGGGAATCGCCAAGATCCTGTTCTTCATTTTCATCATTTTGTTCCTGGTGTCGCTAGTTGGCGGATTAATGCGCCGGACGTAGCATCGCAAGAACTAGTTGCGCGAGTGGATACAGCAAGTGTAAGAAGGATCGCGGGGACCCGTTCCCCGCGACACCCAGCCTTCCTTACGAGAGGTATTGATGAAGACCGCTACCGTCATTGGCATTATCCTGATTGTTCTTGCCGTAATTTCCTTCACATATCAGGGGATCACTTACACAACACACAAGAAAGTGGTGGACCTGGGGCCCCTACAAGCCACTACAACCGAGCACAAGACGATTCCGTTGTCGCCCATATTCGGCGGCATCCTGCTGGTGGGAGGAATGATTCTGGTAGTGGCGGGAAGCAAGGGAAAAACGTAGCCTTCAAGTAAGGATAGAAACCGTCACAAGCAGCGCAAAGCTTTAAGCAATTATGTAAAACAAAACACTGCGCCGGTATCCTGACCTGCTTAGCTCGCATTATCCCAAACCAGCAACTTGCATCTGGATGCCGAAGAATCTAGCGCTGTGCGGAAACAGCCGCGGGAGTTACCATTTTCAACTCATCAATTTCGCCTACTACACGAGGCCATTCCTTCTTGTCTTTCTTGGTCGCAAATGGCGCGTTGAGATTGCTGTAGTAGGCAAGGATGTCCTGACGAAGCTCTGGCGAGATCTGCTGGAACTGGTTCTTGGCCAGGCGGTCGACGAGCTCGGCGTAGGTCGCGTCTGCCAAAGGATAATCGCCAGGTCCGGTGACAGTGCCGGTATCGAAATTGTCGTTTTGAATTTGCAGCTCGCCAGTCCGCTCCTTTTCATGTATGGCGTCAGCGTAGTCCTTGATCGTGGCATTGAAACTGGCCATGAAAAGCTGCCCAGCCTCGGGCGTGGGGGCCCGGAACGATAAAGCCCTGAAGGGTCCTATCTTGGGTACGATCCGGAGCAGGAAAGACAAGAGCCGTGTGCCGACCCCAGGGGTCTTGTATTGATCGTTCCAGCTCTTCTTGTAGCTGGAGCGCGAGATATTGTAGATAAACTTACGGCGCGTGATGCCGGGAATTTCCTTCCGGATATCGTCTTTCTTGGTTTGCCAGGCCACCCTCGTCATTTGAGGAATCACATTGCTGACGCTATATCGGAACGTGCCGATAGCAAGGTCGTACTTGGTGATTATGGAGGTCAGGTCCAGGGAATAGGTGTCCTCGAAGGCCCGCTGGAGCAGAGGCTTCGAGACTTGGAACCCAATGGCATCATGGTAATCGTCCGAGGCGTAATGCCCCTTAGCGACCTCCAAGACATCGAATCCGAATTCCGTCTTTAAATGTGCCGCGGGGTCCTGATCGTAAACGACGATGTTTCCATACTTGCGGCGAAGTTTCGGATAAAGAAGCGGAACGGCGTGGTTGACGGCGATGCGGTGGCCGTCATTGTCTGCGACGTAATGCGCGAGCGCGCCGAGAGAGAAGGCATATTCGTCGAGATTCTTGGACTCGCGAATCAGGGCTATGACGAAATCAGCGCTGCGGACATAGTGCGTGAGGTCGCTGAAGAACTTGTTTCCGAAGGGATAGTAGCCCATGTCCTGGATGATGGCCCCACCATAGGCGTATGCGTGGGCCTCTTTCAGCTCGTCCGGCGTCGCGTTCGGGAATCGCTGCAAGAGCAGCGGCTTAATGACGGGATCCCATTCGCCATCGATAATCGCCTCATGAGCGAGGACGGAGAAGCCCTGCGATCCCTGGACCGCAAATATGAAGAGGAAAACGAGAACCGCAGCGGATTTGAGTCTCCACCTCAGGGGCGATGAGCTGCGCGCGACCTCGGGAGTAAAACGCGCGCGAGCTTTCGACTCTTGTGGATAATTTCTGCAGCATCCTCTTAGCATGGGTTCCTCGAATAATTAGATGATCTCAGTCGCAATTCGGGACAAGATTCTTGGGCTCATGAGAGGCGACATGGAGCAAGAACGCCAAACGGCAAATGGCGGAGCATGTCACTGAGGGACATCGGTAGTTTGGGTCCTCGGCCCTGCAGTGTCAATGATTTACCCGTGAGGACGTTAACCCATCGGCGAGGCGCAGAAGAGGGCAAAACCAGCGCGGTCGAACCCCAAGTCTGCTGGCCGAGGGGAAAGGCTCCGGCGGCAACAACATTCGTAAGCAATCGTGGAACAGCAACCACAATCCAGTCCTGACCGGAGCGGCGAGCAAAGGCATGCACAAATTCGCTTTTCCCGTGAAGTTGGAGAGGAAGATAGTCGCCACTCGAGAATAATTCCTGGTGCGCGCGACGAAATTGCAGAATGCAGGCGGTGACGTAAAGTTTGAGGCGGCCATCGCACCAATGGTTCAACAGCTCCTGGCAGAGTTCAGGAATGGCATCGACGTTGCGGGATTTCAGCTCGTGCAGCATTTTCATTCGTTTCGTGAAATCCACAGGCTGTCTGTTGTCCGGGTCAGTCAAACGGAAGTTCCAGATTTCATTCCCTTGATAAAAATCGGGAACGCCGGGCGAAGTCATTTTCAGAATAAGTTGGGAACACGAGTTAAAAGCGCCATAAAACGCGAGCTTTTCTTGCAGGGCTTCGAAATCGGCGCGAAATCGACGGCTGCCGGAATCGCCGATGATCGAATGGACGAACTTGCGAAGCGCTGCTTCGTGTGGCTCGTTCGGAGAAGTCCAGTTTGTGTAAGTCTTGGCCTCCTTCGCGGCCTTCACGAAGAATGCCTCGATCCTCTGCTGGAGTTTCTCACGATCTATATTTTTGGGACATCCTGCGGGCCATATTCCGAGCATAGCCTGATAGAGAATGACTTCCTCGTTGGGAGTCGGCACGAGATGGCCGTCCACCCTGGTCTTTTTAGTTCGATTCCAGTTGGACCAGCGCGTGAGGCATTTCTGCCATTCGCCTGGAGCCTCGGAAAGAACATTGAGCCTGGCGCGCACGTCTTCACTCCACTTGGTGTCGTGAGTGGAGGTCGCATTGAGCGTATGCGGATGACTCTGAACGGCTCGCGAATTGAATTCGTGGAACGCGCGCGAACCAAAACGAATTTCACTGTGGAAGGGGTTGTTTCCCACTTCGTTGACGGAGATAAGGCTGTGATGAGCAAAAAGCGCGGTGTCTTCCAGTCCCTTCGCCATGACGGCACCGGTGAATTGTTGCCATCGCATGATGAAGTCGAGCCAGGTGTCGCGTTCGAGATCTGTGGTGAAGGGCAGCTCTGCAAGAAAAACCTCGCGCAGGAAATCCCAAGCGGCCTTGCTGACGGCCTCAGTGGGTGTGCGATCACGTGCAGCAGAAAAGGCCTGACTGAGGAAGACTCGATCCTGCGGGCGCGAAACCCGGTCCCGGTAGTAGGTCCTGTACACCGGAAGGCATGCAGTGACTTCCTTCAGCCCCCGTATCAATTCGGAGACCGGAAGATCGCGCGCGCGCGGCCAGAACCCAGCAAGCTTGGCGAGGCGATGGGTGAGTCGATCAACGTCCGTCGGAAAAAGCTGCTCCATCACGTCTTTGTTCCGAAGGTACCACGTGTCTGCAAACGATGAATTCAGGCCGACAAATTTTCGATACAACTTTTCCAGACTGCGGTAGCCGGCCTGGTCGACGAAGACCGCGTTGACGGCGTTAAGGAAATCATAGCCGGTGCTGCCAGAAATGGGCCATTCGGGAGGAAGCGTTTCGCTGCCGCAGGTGATTTTTTCCACAATGGTATAGATCGGCGAGGTGCCACCGCTCTCTTCGGAGGAAATAGGAATCGACTTGAGGCGTTCAAGATACTCAAGCGGGTCGAACAATCCATCAATATGGTCTATACGCAGCCCTGAAACCTTGCCTTCCTGAATCAGTCGCATGATGGACGCGTGTCGCGCGGCAAAAACGACGGGATCCTCGGTGCGTAAGCCAATCAAGTCGTTGATGTCAAAAAAGCGCCTGTAGTTGACCTCCTGTGGAGCCAGATGCCAGTCGGCGAGACGGTAAGCCTGGACGCTCAGAAGAGCGTCAAGCCGATGGAAGGAGGACTCGTCCCCAGGGACGCCGTTCAAATTGCGAAGGGCGTCATCGAGAGCTTTCCGAATCACATCGTCATTTTGATACAACCGCCAAAGCGCGGCCTTGAGGGCCGCTCGCGCTTTTTCGCTTTCTTCAATGGTGTTTTGGGATTCACTGTCACCGCGCGGCAGATTGTTTGCTGCCAATCTCAATTTTTCAAGCTCACGGGCTTTGGGTTTGTTCTTGCCTTCCAACAATTCGATGGCAAACGCGAAGACTTCCGAGTACGTGCGAGGATTGATGGGGCGCCTCTTGGCTCGGTATTCAATGAAGAAACCACGGTCGTCCAAGCACAGCCGAATCTCTTGACTAACCAGCACACGGCTATACGCATGCGGAAGAATGGGCAGTAGGACGCGATTATTGAGGAGATCCGCGACCTTGCGCCCTTGCGGCTGCCAATCGACGTCGAAGAACCGCGCATAGCGCGACTCACGGCCGTTCTCGAGGACGTCCATCCACCAGGGATTTTCCGTGCTGACGGCCATGTGGTTCGGGACAATATCGAGCAGAAGACCCATGTTGTATTCGCGGAGCCTGGCAGTCAGGCGATCGAACTCTTGTTCGGTGCCCAACTCCGAATTGACTCGAAGCGGATCGGCAACGTCATATCCATGCGAGCTTCCCGAGCGAGCCTTGAATCGCGGCGAGGCATAGAGGTCGGTGATTCCGAGGTCATGGAGGTACGGGACGAGCTCCTGGGCATCCGTAAATCGAAAATCAGCGTTGAACTGGATACGATAGGTGGCGGAAGGGATTCGCATAGGCAGTCAATCCACGCGAATCGACAGCCTCGCTCCAAGAGAATGGAACAGAGCGAGCCATCTCTCGAAATCGATTGGGGAGCCTGCCTTCCTATCGCGAAATTGCGGGTATACATTTTTCAAGATATCGAAGTAAATATTCTGAACATTCCAGTACCGAACTGGGAAAGGGGCAGCGCTGGCGACACCCACGGCGGCGTCGAGAGCTTCCAGGAGGTTAAGGTCTTGCGGATTGGCGCGAAACTGTGCGGCCATTGACTGTAGTTTTTGGCGAATCGCGAATTCCAGAGTGGTGCCGTCAAGGGGAACTTCCGTGCGCTTCGCCTCGTCGAGGAGCGCTTGCATTTCCTGGAGATTCAGGTTGCCGGATTCGATGGTTTTCAAAATGTCGGAGTTCAAGGTGAATTCCGCCGCCACTTGAAAACGGCGGATCGGCGGCATGCCGAGCGCGGTGACGAAACGCATCAGCGGCGCTCGGTTTGTGTACAGTTGGCGGTAGACATGCTCGGCTTCTTCCAAGGCGGAATCGAGAATCTGATTGACGATCTTGCGCTGCTCGTCGCGGAAGAGGAATTTCAGCGTGTACGAACCGCTGCCGTACTCTTTATCGACGACGCGAACCAACTCGGCAAAATCACCGCGCTCGAAGGCCTGCGTGATTTCCATCGTAGTGGCTTGATACGTTTCCTCGCCGGCGAATTCGCGGACGCCTCCGGCAATGTTGTGATCACCAAGATGCACGACGCCGAATGAAATATCGGCCGATTCCGTGGTGATATCGGAAGAGATGTGGGCGCGGCCCACCGCCAAGCGCGTCTTCCCCGACGAGAGTATGCGGAAATCCCGCCGTGAAATGGTGTAGCAATATATATGCTGTTCGGAACCGGCGTCTGAGAAGAGCGAGCTGACCGCAAAGTGAGCGCCAACACCCTTGAGGTCCAACATGACAGGCTTCACAAATTGCTCATATACGTGTTTGCCGTCCTGGTTTTCCGGAATATTGCTCTTCGCCCGAGCGAGGCGCTCAACGAATTCGGTTTCCAGATTTGCGCTGCCTGTGAGCTGGGAAGCAAGTTGAACGGCGCGGGCTGCGTATTGGATTGCCTGCACGGTTTCCAGACCGGAAAGCTCGTCGAAAAACCAGCCACAGCTTGTATACATCAACATCGCGTGGCGCTGGAGCTCAAGCAACTTGAGGGCGCGCAGCTTTTCTTCTGGTGAAAGACTCCGACCGGAAACCTCATACAAGAAATCGCAGACATTCTTTGGGGAGCGATCGAGAATCACGCGAATGTATTCGTCCCGCGCGCGCCAAGGGTCATGAAACAGTTCGCGGCCCTGCTGCTCATAGGTGGGGATCAGCGCGTCGCGAAGCCAGTCCATTGCTTCGCGAAGCGGCGCGCGCCAATTCTGATTCCATCCCACGTGCATTCCTGAGTTGCAGCCACAATTGTTACGCCAGCGTTCCACGCCATGAGCGCAGCTCCAGGAGCTGTTGTCGAAAATCCGTGCCTCGTGGGTGGGGGGATGCTGTTCGAGAAATTCGGAGTAATTCGTCAAAATGGCGAGCTTGTTTTCCTCGATAAATCGAAGAGCGTAAGCCAGAGCCATGTCTCCATGCGGCTTGTGATGCCCGTAGGTTTCACCGTCCGTGGCGATGTGCGCCAACTGCGGCCAATCGCGCGAATCGGAAAAGATGCTCATCAAACGGTTGGCGAAAGTCTCGCCGTTCTCGAGGAGATTTTCGAATGCGATACCACGGGAAACAGGGCCATCGTAGAAAAAAACCACGATGTCTTTCCCGGACTTGAGGTGAACTTTGTAATCCATAGAAGGGTCGATCCGACCGCCGCTGACGTCACGCCACCCTTTATCGCCGATGCGCCGGACCGTATGCGCTGAATGAGGCGACAGAATGGTGAACTTAATGCCGTTCGACGCGAGGGTTTCGAGCGAATCGAGATTTACCGCGGCTTCCGGAAGCCACATGCCCTCAGGAGTGCGGCCGAAGCGGCGCTCGAAATCGCGAATGCCCCAAACGACTTGCGTGTGTTTGTCACGCTGGTTGGCCAGAGGGAGGATCATATGGTTATAGGCCTGGGATATGGCCGAACCGTGCCCGTGATGCTCATCACGACTTCGTTTATCGGCGCTCTGGACCGACGAATAAACGCTCGGCGCCTTTTCTTCCAACCATGCCAGCAAGGTAGGGCCAAAATTGAAACTGATCTTGGCGTAATTATTCGTAATGTCGACGATACGTCCATCGCCGTCGAGGATACGGCACGCTGCATTGGGCGCGTAACATTCCGCGGTGATCCGTTCATTCCAGTCGTGATAGGGATACGCCGAATCCTGCACTTCGACCGCCTCAAGCCAGGGATTCTCACGGGGTGGCTGATAGAAATGGGCGTGAACACAGAGAAAACGGTCGTTCAATGCGAGCCTCCCTTGAGACGGAACAAAACGAATGATGTTGGCGGAACATCCAAGGTCACGGGACCTCGGGAATCGAGAACGCGCCGCGTTTCGATTCCCGGACCTCCCCATTCCGAATCGGCCGAAGCAAGGTGCTTTTCCCATATCCCTGGAACTGTGGAAAATGTGAGATGCGCCGCCGTATGAGCGAAATTGAAAGCAATGATCACACGATCAGCGTCGTGCCATCGTTCGATGATGAGGGCTGAAGGATCGAACGCTGTTACCCGCGAAGTCTGTTTGTCGAGATGCGAAAGCGCGGGGACGGTGCGGCGAAGCGTGAGTAGGTGCTTGTAAAACGAGAGAAGGGTGGCGTGCTGACCGCGGTTCCTTTGATCCCAGTGAAGTTTGCTGCGCATGAAGGTTTCCAGCGATTGCGGGTCAGGGACGGAATGCTGCCAATTGAAACGCTCGAATTCCTTGCGCCGGCCCTCGCGCACGCTATGAATCAGGTCCTCGTCGCCATGACTGACAAAATATTGGAAGGGAGAGGACTCGGCATATTCCTCGCCCATAAATAAAAGCGGAAGGAAGGGCGACAACAGAACCGTGCCCGCAATCAGTTTCAGGGATTCGAATGGAACGACCTGCGATAAGCGCTCGCCCTCAGCGCGATTTCCGACTTGATCGTGATTCTGGCTAAAAACCAGAAAACGGCGCGAAGCGATATCTTCCGACGAATTTCCGTGCCTGCGGCGCCGAAAATGCGAATATCGTCCCGCGTAAACGAATCCTTCCGAATAGGCCTTCGCTAAATCGTCTACGGAGCCGAAATCCTCGTAATAACCATTGCGCTCGCCGGTGACGAGGGAATGGAGAGCGTGATGAAAATCGTCGTTCCATTGAGCATCGAAGCCGTAACCACCTACGTCCTGGGATTTGACGGTTCGAGCGTCGTTTCGGTCGTTTTCGGCGATCAGGTGGACCGTTCGTCCGGCGTGCGCCGCAAACTCGTGAACTCGGGAGGTTAATTCCTCGAGGAAGGATTTCGCCGAAGCGTCGACGATCGCATCTATCGCGTCGAATCGCAATGCGTCGACGTGAAATTCAGAGATCCAATACAGAGCGTTCTCAATAAAGAAACGACGAACTTCGTCGCTATGCGGGCCGTCGAAATTAATCGCGTTGCCCCAGGGAGTGCGATAGTGATCGGTGAAATACGGCCCGAAATCGCCGAAATAGTTTCCTTCAGGCCCAAGGTGGTTGTACACCACGTCGAGAGCGAACCCCAAGCCAATCTGGTGGCAGGCATTCACCAGCTTTTTTAGTCCGTCAGGGCCGCCATAGGAATTTTGAACGGCATAGGGATACGCACCGTCGTAACCCCAATTGCGTTCGCCGGGAAACTGAGCGACAGGCATCAATTCGAGCATGGTGACGCCGAGCGATTTCAATTCCGGCAAACGCGGAATGATGGCATCGAAGGTGCCCTCTGGCGTAAAAGTGCCGACATGGGTCTCGTAAAACACGGCGCCGGACAGCGCAATTCCCTTCCAGCGCGAATCATCCCAAGAGAATTTGGAACAGCGGATTTGAGATCCCTGATGGACTCCGCAGGGCTGATAGCGCGACGCCGGGTCGGGGCGTTGCCTTGATTCGTCTAGGCGGTACAGGTAAACAGCGCCGGAAGGGATGTTGCTGCCGGAATAATGAAAGTAGCCGCGCTCCAGTTTTTCCATTGGCACGCTCATTGGCGTGGGTTCCTCGATCTGTAATGCCACTTCCTGCGCAAACGGCGCCCATACCAGGAAGGAACAAGAGCCGTCTTCGAGAAGAGTAGCTCCGAGCGCGGTATCGGATTGTGTCGACATATAATCCCCCGAGTTCGGAGAACGTTACTTTCTTGGATCGAGGAAATAAGGGACGAGCGAGAGCAGCGGTGTTAATTTTACACTAAACGGCAGGTTTTTGGCGACCCGCAAAGGATCGGAGAACCAGCCCGGGCAGAGCGGAGATTGAAGGGGTTTATTAAACAGCCTGGGAGGTTTCCGGAAAGGTTGTCATTACACGACTATTCGAGCCGCACGAGCATGCGTCGTTATGGCCAGGCAGAGCATTCTTTCGAGTTCCAGGCGGCGGTACGGGTAACACAGGAAATCGAGAGCACCGGTATTCATTGCCGCAAGGTACTCGCGGTATTCGTTTTCGCAAGCCGGGCTGGACACGATGATCACGGGGATTTCTGAGCATTCGCGCTTGCTCTGCTTGACGAATTGACGGCAACTCACATCCTCAAGCCAGAACCCGCAGAGGCATGCGTCAATTTTTGCGGCGCCGAACCAGATCTTCGCGTCCGCCAGTCCCTTCACCCAGACGGTGTTGATGGGATAGGGCTCCAAGAGTCTCGCCAAACTATCCGAAACAAGCGAATCAGAACTCGCCACAAGGATTGTGGGAGCCTCCGGAGTCAACGCGACATCCTCCAGGGAATTGAAGCCCTGGAGTTGTTCGGCGGAAACAACCACTGTGTTCATCGGCCGGAACCTTTCCAATTCGAATCCGGGAGAAGAAGAAGGAAGCCGGCCCAGCCCTTCTGTCCTTGATCTCTCAAGGCGCCTCGACTTCCTGTCTTCTTCTTCCTATGAAACGGAATTAACATTCCGCACACGCATAATCCTCGGGATGGGCGTTGCCAACAATACGGTCGATTCGTTAGAGAGGCTCAGGAACTTGCTGTAGGCGGCGTTCGAGTGTTTTGCGGAGAAAGACAGACGAAAGCGTCTCTTGGAGATCGCTGAGCCGGGAACCAAGGCTACGGTTCGATGATCTGGTTCCGTACGGCATAGCGAACCAATTCGCTTACCGTGTGCAGTTGCAGCTTGCGCATGATGTTGGCGCGATGAGTTTCAGCGGTTTTTACGCTGATGCAAAGCGAGGAGGCCACTTCTTTGCTGCTTTTACCCTCCGCCAGCAGTTGAACAATTTCGCGCTCTCGCGACGTGAGCCGGTCCCCAACCAATTCCGGCGGCTCGGCGCGAGAGCCCCCGCTGAAATTGCTGAGAATGACTTCGGTGGCACGTGGTGTAAAGAAAGGTTTATGGCTGGCGAGCGTTTCGACGGCGATGACGAGGTCCCGATCCGAGTCTGACTTGACCATGTATCCGCGCACGCCGGCATCCAGAATTTCGCGAATCAACTGGTCGGAATAGTGCACCGACAGAATTAAGACTTCCGTGTTCGGAGAGGCTTTGCGAATCCTTCGCGCAGCTTCCACGCCATTTAATTCAGGCATGCTGATATCGAGAATCACGACGTCGGGTTTGAGCTCTTCCGCCTTCGACACGGCCTCGCGGCCCGTGTGGGCCTCTCCGCAAACCTCCCAGCCCGCGTGGGATTGAAGGAGTGCCTTGACTCCCCGGAGCATCAGGTCGTGATCATCGGCGATGAGGATGCGAAGAGTTTTCATTTTACCAGTCATCTCGCAGTTAAGCACCCGCGGACGCGCGCGCTCCATCATACTGCAAAATCCTTACGGTGATTCCCGCCAACCCGAAGCTTAGCACCTCACGCTCAAAAGTGGTCAAAATTATATGAATTTGATTGGGCACTCGTCTTGGACGCTTGGTAGGCACCGAGCGCACGATATCCTGCAATTAGGACAATGTAGATTGGAATCGTAGAGAGAAGATATTGCTGAGGTTCAGTACCACAAGAATGAAAGGGGCTCTTTGATAAAGGCTGTGCTTGCAGAGCTTCGATATCCCGGGAGCACGTGAAATGAGACTGGTACCAGTATTGCAAGTAGTACAGACGTAGTTGAAACTTCGAGGAGGTTGATCGCATGAAGAACGTTCGCAATATCGCTCTTTCGATTCTATCCAGCGCGCTGCTCGCGGGCGCGGCGTGGGCCCTGCCGGCATCTCCAGCCGGACACCAGTCCGCAACGCAAAGTCAGAATGCGGCGCAACTGCAGTCAGCTTCGGGAAAGATCACCGCCGTCTCCAGCAGCTCATTCACGCTCAAGACCGTCTCCAGCAATCCGCCGAAGCGTAGCGAAACCTCAGTGCAGAGTCAGGATCCGAATCAGAGCAAAGATCAGGGTAAAGAGATGACGTTCACCATCGACCAGAACACAACGGTTGACGGGAAACTGGCAGTCGGAGCGAATGCCGACGTAAGCTATCGCACCGACGCCAATGGCAACAACGTTGCAGTGACCGTTCACGTAACTCCACAGTCGTAAGCACCTACGTTTTAAGACCTTGCTCGGGGACTCCTTGGGAAGATTCCGAGGAGTCCCGCGACAGGGTTCCCTTCGAAGCAAAGCCCCGTTTTGTTGATTTCTGCCTTCCTTTGGAATGACCACATCGCCTGTTCAAAGGGCTCTCAATATTTGAATTGAGGCGTGGCTCGGCGAGGAAGGGCGCGAAAAACGGCCCGCCCGCGGCGAGGCGGACCGGAAAGTTACAGGCGCAGCTAAAAGCGGATACTCGGACCGAACGTCACGCGCAGATTGTTGTGAGCTCCGTGATTGAAAAAGATCTCGTCCCCAACGTCGAGACGAAGGCCGATCGGGCCGAAAAACGCCTCCGCGCCCCCACCCGGGTAAACGACACCGTTGATATTGTCGTCGCGTAGCCCTTCGACGCTGCTAGTGAAGGTTGAAAAGGACGCCGCCCGGGGATCGAATCTAAAATTAATGAATCCGCCTTTGACGGTCGCGAAAAGACGAACGGCACCCGAGCCGGTCTGGAACTTCGGCCCAATCAGCCCGTGGAGAATTCGCAGGTTGGATTGCGTGGCGGTAATTGAGCCGCCCGAATTGAAATCCTCGGTGAAGACGCGATTGAAATCGTAATTCATCTCCGCCTCCAACTGGATGTTCCTGCGAACGTTGAAGCCGAGCCGCGCGCCCAACCCGGCATAATTTGAATCCGGAGGATTCAGGCGAAAATAGTCGACGAAGACTCCGGCTTCGACACGATCGCCGGATGATTGGGCCAACGCGAACGGAGCGGCAAACAACCCGACAAGCAAACAAAGAAAGATACGCCTCATGTTTTTTCCTCCTGAGCGGATTCGCTACCTCAAAAATGGCTGGGGATCGGGGGGGGCGAAACGGACGAACCTTCCGTTTCAGATATTCTGCCGGGCTAGGGGACTTGGTTCGCTTTCTCCCCGCGGCGTGTGGTTGTGCACACCGGAAATAGAGACTCGAGAAGGCTCTCTTGAAAACAAGCCGACGGAGCGGCTGCATTACCGAGCAGCGGCTCCGTTGATTGGCAAAGGTCATTTTGAGAGGCGTAGACGCAAGTCACTCGCCCACGCGAACGCGGGCCAGCGTCAACAGCGCGACGATGCTCACGTCGTCTTGACGGCGACAGTCCAGCCATGCGATAGCGCCTCGATTGGAGCTTTGCGGCTCCGTGATTCTCTACATGCGCTCCGTCAAACACTCACGCAATTGCTGCCGGGCACGCAAGAACCGTGTCTTAACGGCAGATTCAGACAGATTCAAAATCTTGGCGGCTTCTTTGGTCTGCCGTTCCTGCAATCCCAGCAACCAAACGACAACTCGCGAAGAGCCGCGAAGACCGTCGATGGCTTCGCGAAGCACGCGCTGAGTCTCACTTTTGGAATACAGGACCTCGGGATGAGAGGATTCACCGGCGCAGAGCATTTCGACAGTGCTGGGATTCCGGCCGGGAGCGCTGACGTCATAGGACAGGTAGCAGTCTTCCGAGCGCCGCTTCCGCACCTTCATGCGAGCTTCATTGATGGCGATTCGAATCAACCAGCTCGAAAAGCGCGCGTCCCCGTGGAACTGGTCGATGTGCGCGTAGGCTTTCAGTAAGGTTTGCTGCGCTGCGTCCTCGGCGTCTTCGCGATTACCGGTAATTTTGAGCGCCACGTGATAGGCTTTGCGCATATAAGGGCGGATCAGCTTGGAGAAAGCCGCGCTGTCGCCGGACTGCGCTTGTAATACAAGAAGAGCCTCGTCGATGGCGTTCTGCTCGGCGGCAGCTTCCGGGGCTTCACTGGAGACAGTTGGTACAAAATTTCTACGATCGTTCGGCACAGGATTACCTCATGGCATTGGCTAGCGAGATTTGAATCCGAATGTTGCTGCTGAAACGAACAGTTCGCGTGAGCTTGAGCTGAGCGGGACCTCTGAGACATTCACACGGCATTCCGAAAAAATGGAACTGATGCGCTACTGCAAAATGCGGCCCTTCCATGATATGGACGGTCTCCCCGCGTCGCTTATGAAACGAATGAGTAGAACTCGCAGAGCACAGAAAATAACTCCCAGGCGCTTCTAGACATGTCGGCGCGGGGCGACCGGTACTATATAAATAGGATGTAAAAAAGCGCTTCATTTCTCGTTCCTTGATCGTGCCGCTGTGAATCCTTGAGCACCGTAACCGAAAGCGCTCATTGGGTCTATCCGAGTCATGCTGTAACTTTGGGCGGAGGTTGCTGTATCCGCGATATGCGCCAAATAGGTATTTTCGGGTCAGCAAATTCGACTGTTCACAATTGCACATAAGTTGGCGTTCCCCGCCATGCGTTCCCGCCCACCTCTGTCCCTCCTGTACAAACCTTCCTTACAAACACCGGATTTTTGCGCATGAAGCGTCAGGTCATCTCGCCTTCTGAAATACGCGACTGTACGTATTGATAGCGTTGGCCGCCGCGGAAACAATGGATAAGACATTCTCGCTTTGAGGCCGCGCAAAGAGATCAGCCGGCAGAACGACTGCCCGAATCTCGGCAAGAGGAGGTACAAAAGAAATGAAGAAACTTTACAGTCTGTTGATCGCAATTCTACTGGTGGCCGCAACCGTTACCGCTGCTGACAATGACAAATCGAAACAGGAACAGCGCCTGCAAAACGCAGGCCAGGTATTGAGTGAAGTTCTGAACATCCCCGAAGACATACCCCAAGATCTGCTGAACAAGGCAAAGTGCGTTGTCGTGATTCCATCCGTAGTTAAAGCAGCTTTTGTGGTGGGTGGAAGCTACGGCCGCGGCGCAATGGTGTGCCGCAACGGAGAGCATTTCACCGGCGAATGGGGAGCGCCGTCGATGATGGTTCTGGAAGGCGGGAGCCTCGGATTTCAGATTGGCGGATCAGCTACTGATTTCGTTCTGTTGGTTATGAACGAACATGGTGCAACCAGTCTGTTGCATAGCAAAGTGAAACTCGGTGGCGATATTTCCGCCGCTGCCGGACCAGTCGGGCGTTCCGCGGAGGCAGACACCGACGCGTACATGCGCGCGGAGATCCTGACGTATTCGCGTTCCCGCGGCCTTTTCGCAGGCGTTTCTTTGGAAGGAGCCAGTTTGCACCCGGACAACGAAGGCAACGAGCAACTGTACGGACACAAAGTCGATGCCCAGGATATCGTTATGGGCCACGACACGCGGACTCCGGAAGCTGCAGAGAGATTGGTTTCGCTGCTAGACAAGGCGTCCCCGCAGGGATCCCGCACGGAAACCAAGGATGAATAACATCCATCGGCGGTTTTGGGTGTTGATCGAATGGCCGGAACGGCAGTGACGCTTTCTCACAGCCTGTTTCCGGCCATCCTATTTGTTACGCCGCCGTAAAAAATCCCCTTTCCTGCCTCGGGCGGATCCCCCCACTCCTATCATCATGACTGCATCTGTGACCTGAACAAAGCGCCCGGAACCTGGTTTCCTACGCTTATACGCTGCCGGAGCTCAGTGGTTCACCGTATTGTTCCCTCGATGTGATGTGCAGTTAACTGAAGCGATGGCTTTTGTTTCCCACCGCCGCAAATCAGGCGAAATTCGAAGTGGTCGGATGAAAATCCCGCTCCAGGGTTACATCGCGGCTGCCTTGCTCTCGGTTGCTGTCTTCGCAACGGCAGTCGGCATCTGGGCGCACCGCACCCATCCGCTCGACGCCTATATCAGGCGCAAAGCGGTGAACGTGATGCGCAAGAGGTTTAAGAGTGACCTCGAATTGGCTTCCTTGAATGTCTCCGTCCTGCCGCGTCTGCGAATCGAGGGGACAGGATTAACTCTGCGGTATCGCGGACGAACGGATGTGCCTCCCCTGATGGCGGTGCGAAAATTCTCTCTCGACCTCAGCTGGAAAGGGGAATTCTTTCTGGAGACAAACTGGCTTGGATGGTCCAGGCGTCCGCCTCATTTCCATATTCTACGGCTCGAGGGATTGCAGATAAATATTCCGCCGCGCGAAGAAGCTCGCCGCGAAAAAGCTTCGGTGCGTACGAACTTCACGATTGATGAAATCACCTCTTCAAACGCGGAGCTAGATATCCTGCGAAAAGATGACAAACCCACGCTTACCTTCCTGCTTCATCAACTCAATATCGTGTCGTTTCAACCGGAAAAGCCCGCGGGATTCTACGCTACGCTGACAAACCCCAGGCCCGTCGGAGAAATTCAAACGCGCGGCCAATTTGGACCATGGAATGGAGACGAGCCAAGCCAAGCGCCCGTGCAAGGAACCTACACATTCTCGCGGGCGGACCTGGCGACGTTCAAGGGCATTTCCGGGTTTCTGTCTTCGCAAGGCGTGTTCAGCGGGGTACTCGATTATATTCAGGTCCAGGGAAAAACGCAGACGCCGGACTTCGCGCTGACCGTCAGCGAGCACCCTGTTCCGTTAAATACCGAATTCAAGGCCATCGTGGATGGAATCAATGGAAACACCATTTTGAACTCCGTCGACGCGCAGTTACTGAACTCTTCGCTATTGTGCCGAGGCGAAGTGGCGAAGATGCCCGGAGATGCCGGGCGCACGATCGTATTGGACGTGACGGCGAAGGATGCGCGAATCGAGGACCTGTTACGCCTTGTGGTGAAATCCCAAAGGCCGTTAATGACTGGACATGTGCGTTTGCAGACAAAATTCGCGCTGCCATCGCGCAACGCCGACAGAGAGGACATTACCGACCGGCTCCTCTTGGATGGGAAATTTGGCCTGGGGGCTGTTCGCTTTCCGAGGAACACGGTTCAGGAGAGAGTTAATTCCCTGAGCCGACGGGGCCGGGGAGAGGCGGATCCAAACGATGACGACACCGCCGTATCAAGTCTTCAGGGAAGTTTCACCCTACGACACGGCGTAGCGACATTTTCACAGCTAACTTTCAGCGTCGCGGGAGCGAAAGTTATTTTGCACGGTACCTATGATCTCAATGCAGAGAACCTGGACTTTCGGGGGACATTAAACCTTCAGGCCAAACTCTCCCAAACTACCACGGGCGTGAAATCATTGTTCCTGAAGATGATTGATCCGCTCTTCAAATCAAAGGATGCCGGCACGCTCCTGCCGATAAAGATTACCGGCACTCGGGAGAAACCGCTGTTCAAGCTGGATATTGGCCGGGTTTTCGCCAGGAGATAAATCGCCATCAGATGGACGAAGTCGTCTAGCGCGAGCGGACCGGAATGGCGCGCAGCAGAGTGCCGTCGTACCGGTAAAAGCGTTTGTCACAATCAATGCACCTGTAAGGACGCACCGAAAATACGTTCAGTACGATTCGTTCGAATAACCCAACTCGATGAGAGCGGCGCACCGACTGGCAATGGCAGTTCGGACAAGCACCACGCTTGCAATGATGAGATACGTCCATTCAAACCCTCATTGAATCGCGGATGATTCCTTCAACAAACACGAAAAGCCTATATTTCGTTTGTTGTCATCGCGCCGGCGTTCGGCTGCATGAATACAGCTCCGCTCGCGCGGACCGCTAGCTCAGGTGCATAGGGTTGTTCGACGCGGGTCGCGCGAATGTGCGCCCTGGCGTCGCGGTTCAACAGGATCTCCACGGCCTCTGTTTGCTTCAGAATTTCGGCGACGCGATCAATCCACGCGGGGCTCGCACAGCGCACGTACATCAGCACACCGCCGTTCCGGACGCGGCTTTCATATCGCTCGGCGTCATACACAGGTACGCCGAGATTGATAAGCGTATCAGTCAGCACACCGGAGGCGGGAACGCTGATTCGCGTCAATGAACCCATGAAGCTGGGCACTCTTTCCGTTTGCGTTCGGCTGCTACCCTGCGATGCGGACAAGAGAACTGCCACATCGTTGCTCCGAACGCCAATAGCTTTGAGGCATTCGACCGACTTCTGCAGGCACGTCGAGCTCAGATAGATGCCAAATAGCCCAGGGGTTTTTCCTAACATGGCAGTGTCCTTTGCCGGACGATAACCACGGTAGTCACAAAGCAAAGGCTAGAGCATCTGGCACGATTCACCAATACAGAGGATTATTGATATTGCCTGCAGATAAAACCGTATAAGCGGAGACGCGCGCGGACATACCCAAGTTCGCTCGATTCTTGACCTTAGTGGCTATAGCCACCCCAGGAGAAACAAAATTACGAGAATCAAGAGCACGATTCCTATCCCTCCGCTCGGATAGTAGCCCCACGACCTGCTGTGCGGCCAAGCAGGAAGACTGCCGAACATCATCATCAACAGAACGATCACCAGGATGAGCAGAAGCACTGAAATTCCACCTTTCCAAGTCGGACAGTCTTCCCTGTTTCTCCCAGGACCGCCGCTTTGCGATCAATGCCCCCAGCCTTGGCCGTTTTATGCAGAGCTTTCGACTCTTCGCCAGCATCGACGCCAAAGCCAGTTCTCAATGCCTGTGGATTGATCGTCTGGGAGAGTTGGGTCAGCTTTTCGTCCGTTTCTTTCTCCTCGTTCAACGTCTGCTCAAGCAATGAAGAAGCTTCGTTCTCTCCCAGCAATTCCGCGAATGCGTGCACCGTCCCATGGGCGGCGATCTCGTAATGTTCGACCCTTTGAGCCGCCGAGATCAGGGCTGCATCTTTGAGGTCCCCATCGAAATCATCGCCGAGCAGTTCAGCACTTTCGGCGACAATACCGCGCAGACCTTTGCATTTCTTGCCCTTGGGGGCTTCCCCAAGTCCTTCGAGGATTTGCTCCACCCGCTTCGCGTGCTCCTTTGTTTGCTGCAAGTGCTCCACGAAGCCGTTGCGAAGTTCGCTTGAGTTAGAGTTCTTGGCCATTTTCGGCAATGCCTTAATCAGTTGTCGCTCTCCGTCGTAAAGATCTCTCAATTCCTCAACATAAAGTTCTTTCAAGGTGTTTTGCTTCATTGGGGGCCTCCGAATTTAAGATTGTCGGGGATTGATGGGTGATTTTGATTCGACCCGGACTGAGTGGCATTTTCGAGACTAAAGAGCCGTCCGCCCGACGGCAATCGAGTGAAGGCTGTAGCAAGAATCGAAAATCCGGGTAGCCGGAGAAAACAAAGGCGCTAAGAGAACAGGTGCAGGGAAGCCGGTTTGGGGTGACGTAATACCCGCCTCGTCAGTCTAAACTGCGTCGGTTAAGGACGATATGAACTCGACCAGTTCTCATGAGCAGCAGGATTCTTTCCCTCCCGTCGTCACGGCCATCATATGCGTTGCAGCTCTTTACTTTGCTCGCGCAGTCCTGGTTCCCATATCTCTGGCGATCTTGCTGTCATTTTTATTGGCGCCGGCTGTCCGAAGACTCGAGCGATGGCATCTGGGCCGAACCGGCCCGGTTATCGTCGCTGTGATGGGCACAATTTTCGTCCTCGTTGCGCTGGGATGGGTTGTGGGCAAACAGGCCGTAAATCTGGCCGACGAAATCCCCCATTACAGCGATAGCATATCGAAAAAAATCGAGGCGATACGGGGAGTGAAAAACGGCGGATTGGGAAAAGCAGCATCAACCGTCAATAAGCTTGGGACCGAGTTATCGCAAACGATACAGGCCCCGGCGGCGGATTCAAAGTTCCAGTCGACCTCTCGAACAGCGAATGATCGGTCTGCTCTGTCCTCAGCGCCATCAAGCCGTCATCCAGTCCCGGTCGAGGTAGTAGCCAGCCCAGAGAGTTCCGTCAGGTCACTGAGATCACTATTGGGTCCGGTGCTCGGGCCGATAGCCACGATTGGCATCGTGATCGTTTTCGCCACTTTCATGCTGCTAAGGCGGGAAGACCTGCGAGATCGCCTGTTCACCCTCGCCGGTTTGAATCGGATACACGTAACCAGGCAGGCCTTTGGCGAAGCTGCGAATCGCGTGGTGCGCTATCTCTGGCTCCAGTCGTTGGTGAATCTCTCCTTCGGCGCGGTGATTGGGGTCGTACTTTATTTCATCGGCATCCCAAACGCATTGCTGTGGGGCGTCCTTGCGGGAGTTCTCAGATTCATTCCGTACGTCGGAACTCTTATTGGAGCAGCTCTCCCGATCATTCTTTCGTTTGCTGTCTTCGATGGATGGACGCGTCCCCTGCTGACTCTGGGAATATTCGTCGTGTTGGAAGTGATTTCCGGATACTTCGTTGAACCTTTGCTTTACGAAGCGCACACGGGAATTTCATCATTGGCAATTCTCGTCGCTGCTGTTTTTTGGACTGCCTTGTGGGGTCCCGTCGGTTTGCTGCTGTCGACGCCGCTGACGGTTTGTCTCGTTGTCATGGGACATTACATTCCTCAACTGGAATTTCTTACCGTCCTTCTGGGCGATAAAAGAGTGTTGGCAACAGACGTACAGCTTTATCAAAGCCTGAATGCCATGGATATCGATGAGGCGCAACAGGTCATTGATCAATGCTTGCACGAAAAATCTCTGCGCGAACTTTACGACACGGTGTTCATACCTGTCTTGATTCTGGCGGAAAGAAGCAAACACGATGCAGCCTTCGGCGACAATCGAAGCGGATATCTTTTCCAAGAGTTAAAGAGGATTGTTGAAGATCTCGCCGTTCATTACACACGGGAACGCCCGCGCACCGATGCCCCCGCACAGGTCGGCCCGTCGGAACAAATCTTGTTGGCGCGGTCCGCGAACGCCCCGGCAATCAGCGTCTGCTGCCTGGCCACGCGTGACGAAGGCGACGAAGTCGCCAGCATGATGCTCGCTCATCTCTTGATAGAGGCCGGCTACGATGCCCACGCCGCGGCCATGGGGCCGCACAAAGACATGCTCGACGAGGTCGAGGAACAAGTTTGCGGTATTCTATACCTCTCAGCGCTTCCTCCGTTTGAAATCTCAGCCATCCGAAGACTCTACAAACGCCTGCGGTCGCGGTTCCCGCAGATACGAATAGGTGTCGGTCTATGGGGATATGACGGAGAAGCCGATAACATGAGGGTCCTTCTTCGAATCGTTGATTCAGATTTGATCGTGACGTCGCTTGGTGAAGCAATCGTGCAAATCCAACAATTCACCGAACTGGCGCCTCGTTCGCGGTAAGCCCGTTTTCGTGCGCAGTTTACTCACAGGCCCGCGCTACGGCCTTTTCCCGTTCGTAAATACCTCCCTCTCTGGATTGAGATTCCGCATTCTCGACCATACCCTTGTTTTCGGCTCCGGACCCTGTTCTGTCGAAAAAAACAAGGAGAACACTGATGATACGGTTCATGAAGGCAATCCTACTGATTTCGCTAGCGCTGTCTATACTCGGCGCGGGAATTACCCAGTCTAAACAACGAAGCGTTCCCGAAAAGGGCACCCAACGATACGCCGACTGGCTAAAACAAGAAGTTCGCCATCAACTGCTGTTGCTGCCGTGGTACACGGTTTTCGACAATCTCCAATACTCGGTCGATGGATATACGGTCACCCTGAAAGGGCAAGTTGTGAACCCCTCCGTGAAATCCGACGCCGAGGCGGCTGTGAAGCACATCGAGGGCGTCGAGAAAGTGGACAACCAGATCGAAGTTCTGCCGAACAGCGCCATGGATAATCAGATTCGCTTTGCGGAGTACCGGAAAATTTATTCGCAGCCCTCGCTCCAGCGATATGGCGTGGGGAATCTTCAATCGATTCACATCATCGTCAAGAATGGCCATGTCACGCTGGAGGGTTTCGTCTCCAGCGAAGCAGACAAAAACGTAGCGGGCCTGCAGGCCAACAGCGTCCCAAATGTGTTTTCGGTAACGAATAACCTCCAGGTTGAGACCTCGAAGTAAACTACCGGCTCGCGATCTGCCACCCAACGTGCGCGGCTGAAGGCTCCGGCTCTGCCGAGTTTCTCTTGCGCCCAAGTTCCCGAAGAAGCCTTCGGAGTTCCACATCAAAACGGGCACCGTCGCCAAAACCATCCCTGACGATCCCGAAGCCAGATGCAATGCAAACTTCGACGTCGTCTTCGCCGTCCGCTGCCGCGGCACGTAGATTCAGTTTTCCCTGGAGTACGTTTAGATCACGAACGGGATCCATCGCGCTCGTACCCTTTGCATGTACGCCGCGTATCGCGGATCTTCCCGGAGAAATCTCTCTTCCACAATGCTCTTCAGCACAAACCAGAACATCCCAATCGCAATCAGCACAGCGTTCCGCGGACTGTATAACCCGCAGAGCAATCGACAGATAGACAATGAACAGGCTGGTGTAAATCGGATGCCGCATATACCGGTATGCACCCATGATCGCCACACGCCTTGCAGATCGGGCGGCTCTTGCGAACACCAGGGCATAATGCACAACCTGACTTATTATTGATGCTTGTGGTTCTAAAATTGAGTTATGCAACAGCTTCTAAGCAGCTCCCCAATAGCGTTCTACAAAATCAAACTTCTCTCCTACTGATATACTCACATCCCATCTCGCCCAAGATTGAACCGGAAATGAAGCGGCGAACAGCGAAGCAGCAAGGTGTCGAAAAATCACCGGCCCCGTCGCCGGTCGAGATTATTCCGCTCACGGGAATGCCTGAAATCGTTCCGGGCGACGATCTCGCCGGCGTCATTATCGAGGCGGTCGCGCGCCGTTCCCTGTCCATCAAGCACGGAAATATCTTTGTTGTCGCGCAGAAAATTGTCTCCAAGTCCGAAGGAAAAATCGTCAAGCTCGATTCGATTGCGCCTTCGAAACGCGCGGTGCGCTGGGCGGCAAGACATCAGAAAGACGCACGCGTCATAGAGCTCGCGCTGCGACAGGCAAATCGCATTGTGCGCATGGAAAAAGGAGTGCTCATCGCGGAGACGCGTCATGGATTCATCTGCGCAAATGCAGGCGTCGATACTTCGAACACCGCTAAGGGTACGGCGGTGTTGCTCCCCGAAGATCCCGACCGCTCGGCCCGGCGCTTGAAAGCAAAACTCGCAAGACATTTTGGAGTTTCTGTTGCTGTCCTGATCTCCGACACGTTCGGACGCCCGTGGCGTGAAGGCCTGGTAAACGTAGCTCTGGGCGTGGCCGGGATCGAGGCGCTGGTGGATTATCGCGGCAAGCCTGACGCGAGCGGAAAGGCGTTGCAGGCGACAATTATTGCCATCGCGGACGAACTTGCCTCCGCCGCGGAACTTGTTATGGGCAAATCGAATGCGATTCCTGTTGCCGTGATTCGCGGCGTCGCTCTCCCGCACCGCTTGGGAAGCGGGCACAGGCTAATTCGTCCCGTGGAACGAGATCTGTTTCGATAGGTCGGCCGCATCAGAAACTCGGCGAAATTCATTCCCGCGACGAGTCGCCTCAGCCGGAGACGCAATCGTGTATGATGCGCAAGGGTTCCGTTGTTCGCCGGACTTGGTTGATTTTCAAATCTCTATCACGGGTTGCCGATGCCACGTACGATTGCGATTGTCGGAGGTACAGGAGCGGAAGGCTTGGGTCTGGCGCTTCGCTGGGCTCGCGCAGGAGAGTCGGTCATCATCGGCTCCCGCGACGTACAGAAAGCCCGTGACGCCGCTGCCCAAATTGCCGCGCAGGCCGGAGTGACAGGCCACGTTGATGGCGCAGATAATGCCGAAGCCGTTGCAAAGGCGGGCATCGCCGTTCTCACAATTCCCTTTTCGGGCCACGCAACATTGCTGAAGAAACTGCGCGCTTCATTTCAAGCGGGCGCTATTTTGATCGATACAACCGTTCCGTTGGCCGCGACTGTTGGCGGTCTCCCCACGCGAACGCTGGGCGTTTGGCAAGGCTCTGCGGCACAACAAACCGCCGAAATGGTCCCAGAAGGCGTGAGCGTTGCGGCTGCGTTCCAGAATGTCTCGGCTGGTTTGCTCAGCGGCGACGACCCCGTGGATTCAGACGTTATCGTGTGCACGGATGACGAGCGCGCGCGTCAGGTGACGGTGGAACTTGTCGAAAAAATCCCTGGACTCCGCGCCATTAATGGAGGGCGGCTCGAAAACGCTCGCATCGTCGAGCAAATGACCGCTCTTATTCTTTCCATCAACGGAAAGTACAAAGTCCACCGCACCGGCGTGCGGTTTACCGGCCTTCCGATTCCCGCCCCTCGCTGAAATCAGACGCGACACCACGGTTTCCCAAATCTCCTATGCTGTGCTGTTCGCACCAGCGCGCCGTCGCGGAACTGGCCCGCAAATGCAGGTGCACGCCACGAAGGTCTTCGAGTTCATCTACATCCAATTCGAGCCGCGCGTTTCTGAGCACGCATACTCGCGCGCCGCTGCGCTCCGCTTCCGCTAGATGAAGTGCGAAGCTATCGGGCCCAAAGCGCGACGGGAAAAGTCCGGGGGGCGTACGCAGGATCGCGTTCGTGCCAGTGCCGTCCCTGGACGGGACCAGAACGGCCGCCGGCGCGCCGTCAAAGCCCTCGTCAAGCTTGCGAAAGACGGCCTCGATGTCCTGCGGCTCCGCCAAAGGGAGATCAATCGGCAGCCGGAGCAGAGCCTCGACACCGTGCGCGGCGCAATATTGCGAAGCAGCATCAACGGAATCGCTTTCCGAAATCTGCCGCGTCTCAAGGATTGTTTTCCATCCGCGTTCGCGCGCGCGCGCCAGAGCACCCGGTTCCTTGCTGACGACAAACACGCAGTCGACATAGCGAGTTGCGGCGACCACTCTAAAAAAGTCCTCGCACATTGCCTCCGCCAGTGCTGCGCGTTCGGCGGAAGAAAAATGAGTTGCCAAACGTTTCTTCGCCTCGCGGAATTCTTTCACCGGAATCAAAATCGCTTTCACGCCGCGCCCGTGGCCTTGCTTTCAAACAATTCAAGGACGTCTCGCGCAAGCTGTTGCTTATCTTCCATGGTGCTCATGACCGTGTTGCGGATAACGACTTTCATGTCCAGCGATTCAATCGTCTGCGTCTCTCCGGCGTCAACCGGATCGATCACAAATGTCGCGCAAAAGTCTTGATACATG
>JBAUEX010000151.1:0-33837 GCA_049678845.1 Candidatus Acidiferrales bacterium | reverse complement strand
GTCCAGCATTGGATATGTACGCGTTCCAATCTGCGGATCAAATCGCAGTTTATAGCCTCAGGGAAAAGAGGCGCATCTTCGCCATAAAGGTAAGGGGCGGTTCTCCTTGGCCGATTCAGTGGAGAATCCCTGTAAACGAATGCGCGCTATCCCCGGATGGCTCTCGGTTGGCAATTTTGACGAATGATTCCGTAAAGGTCTACAGGTTGCCGTGAACCTGTCGCGCTTAGTCATCGGAGAACGAATAATCTGGGAATCTGGCCGCACTCAGTACTTCGCCATGAGTTTTTTCCAGCGCGACCAAGCTTCATCGCGGGCTCTGCGGTTTGCGTCGGACGCATCCGGCGCTTCGCCGGCACGCATGAAACCGTGGCCGGCTCCGTCATAAGTGATGGGTTCGTACTTTTTTCCCGCGGCTTTCATTTCCTGAATCGCATCGGGAATCGTGGCGCCGATGCGCGCGTCGTTACCTGCATAGAAGCCGCAGACAGGGGCCTTGATGCGGGCCATTGCATCCTTATCCGGAGGCGGGCCGTAAAAAACAAACCCTGCGGCTAGATCCGCGCGATTGGTGGCGAAGCGGAAACTTTGCCCGCCGCCCCAGCAGAATCCCGCCACGAAGAGTTTGCCATTCGAAGCAGGAAGCTTCAGCGCATAGTCCGCCACGGCGTTGAGGTCCGCGGTAATCTGGTCTGGATTCAAATGGCTCACCGCCTCAACCGCCTGGCTCTGCGTAAAAGACGTGCTGCGCCCACCGTTCGGCCCCATGCCGGAAAGCAAATCGGGCGCGACGGCAATGTAGCCAGCTGCGGCCACCTGATCGGCGAGGTCCTGCACCCAGTCCGTCATGCCGAAAATTTCGTGAATGATCAACACAACCGGCCGTTTGGTTGCCGATTCCGGATAAACGACAAAAGTCTCGACGGCGCGATCGCCGTGCTTGACCGTCACCCATTCGCGATGGCGCGGCGACTTCTCCACTTTCGCTTGCGCCCAATCCTGCGCAGCAGCGAGCGCAGCACACAGAAGAATCAGAGCCAACGTCAGGGCGGTGCGTTTCATAGAAGCCCCTGTTCAGATGAATTTGGCTGCCGCACAATAAAATTCGCAGCTTTCATTTCGTGGCGATGATACACGCGGTGCTCATTGCCCGCAAGATTGCGCGCATAGTATAACAATAGCCCGGTCTCGCGATGAGTCCCTCACCCCAACTCGCATCTCTTCGCCGCAACTTGCTCTCCTGGTATCGCGCGAATCGGCGCGATCTTCCCTGGCGGCGCGGGCGCGATCCGTATCGCATCTGGCTCGCCGAAATCATGCTGCAGCAAACACGCATCGCCGCCGTGCTGCCCTACTACGAACGTTTCCTCGAGCGCTTCCCGAGCATTCGCAAGCTCGCGCGAGCGCGGGAAAGCGAAGTTCTGAAATATTGGGCAGGCCTCGGCTATTACAGTCGCGGGCGCAATCTGCATCGCGCTGCAAAGATACTCGTCCGAGATCACCGCGCGCGATTCCCGCAACACCCAAAGCAAGCGCTTGCGCTTCCCGGCATCGGTCACTACACCGCCGCAGCGATTCTCAGTATTGCGTTCGACGCACCACTTGCTGCGCTTGATGGTAACGTTGCGCGAGTCCTCGCGCGCCTGCTCGCGGTGCGCAACGATCTGCGTACGCCGAAAACGTGGCGCAAACTCGCGGCCGCAGCGCAAACGCTTCTGGCATCGCGCGCGCCCGGCGACTGGAATCAGGCCATGATGGAACTCGGCGAGACGATTTGCACGCCGCGCTCGCCCAGTTGCGCCGCTTGCCCCATCGCGCGGCATTGCAAAGCGCGCGCCCTCGGCATCGCGGAACAATTGCCCGCTGCGCGCCAGAAACGCAAGCCGGCCAATGTTCACATCGCCGCGGCCGTTCTTGTCGATCCGCGCGGACATACTTTGCTCACAAAAATTCCGGGAGCGCACGATTCGGTGCTGTTTTCGCGACTGTGGCAATTCCCCGCTGTCGCCATCGCGTGCAATGGCAATTCCGGGCACACTCCAGCGGGCGGTTCGGCCAATCCTTCAGTCAATGTTGCTGCCAATGGCGCCGCAAACGAACTCGCCGAGCACTTGCGCGCCTCGCTGGGAATCCTGAATCAGCCGCTGACCCCGCTGCCCGTGGCGGCGCACAGCGTTACGTTTCGCAAAATCACACTCGCGCCTTTTCTTGCGCGTGTTGCGCATCTGCCGGAGCATCCTGGCTGCCGCACTTTGCCGCTCGCGAAACTGGCGGGCCTTCCCATATCGAGCGCCACGCAAAAAATCGCCCGCGCCGCAATCGACGCATTGGCCCAGTAACACGTTCGCTCCCGCGCGATTCGACGAGCAGTTTTGCGCGGCGACGCAATGCTAAAATTGGCAAATGGCCCACGCCCTCACAGTCACGCCTGTCGTGAAAGCGGAGCCGCTTCCTGTCATCCAGCGATATTTCGAAGTTTCGCTTTTCCTGCTGGTCGCCACGGGCATTCTGGCGCTGATCGCCACCGGCAAACTCGACATGGTGACCACCGGTGCGACGCTGGTCGCGCTCGCTTACAAAGGCTGGAGCATCGCGCGCGGTCGTGGACCTGAGCTGACGCATCGCAACGCGACTGCATTTGTCCTGGGCTATTTCGTTTTCTTCCCTGTCGACCTTTGGGTTTTCTCGCGCGACCTGGCCGTCAACGCGCCGAATCCTCTGCTCTACGCCGCGCTGCTTGCCGCGATTCATCTCCTGATTTTCGCTTCGATTGTTCGTCTTTATTCCTCGCGCACGGTCCGCGATTATATTTTTCTCGCGCTGCTGGCCTTCGCCACGATGCTGGCGTCGGCTATTCTCACCGTGAACACGACGTTCCTTATTGCGCTGGCCGCTTTTCTGTTGCTTGCCGTGTCCAGTTTTGTCGGACTCGAGATCCGGCGCAGTTCCGAAGGCGCGGTTTTTGCGACGTTCGAGCCGGGAAGCGTGGCTGCGCGCCGCCTCCATCGCGCTCTGGGATTGACTTCCGTGTTGGTCGCCGCCAGCGCGTTGGCGATAGGCGGGCTCATTTTCTTTCTCATCCCGCGCTTCACCGCCGGCTACATGAGCACGTTCAACCTGCAACCCACATTGATGACCGGCTTCACCGACAACGTGGAACTCGGAGAAATCGGCGTGATCAAACGAAGCAGCGAAGTGGTGATGCGCATTCGCGTGCAGGGCGATGATGCGGGACGTGCGCAAGAAATTCACTGGCGCGGCATGATCCTCACAAATTTTGACGGCAAGCGCTGGTTCACGCCGACAGCCGATTCGATTGTAGTCACTGCGGATGGCTCAGGCGCCTATCAGTTGGGCGTCGCGCCGCTTCCCGCGGATTCTTTTTATTTGTTGCGTTATACCGTGCTGATGGAGCCCGTCGCCACAGACGCCATTTTCGTCGCTGCGCGTCCCACGACTATTTGGGGGCGCTTCGGAGCCGATTCTGGCGGCGAACGCGCGCGAAGCTATCTGATTTTCAATCGCACGGGCACGCTTTTGAATCCTTTTCACAATGCAGGGGCCGTGCATTACGACGCTGTGTCGCAGGTCCCTACAGTCCCGCCGCAAAAGTTGCGCGACGCGCCGACCGAGTATCCGGCGGACATCACTTCCACCTATCTGCAACTGCCCAGACTCGACCCGCGCATCAAGCAACTCGCGGAGCAAATCACTGCGCACGCACCGACACCGTACGACAAAGCATCGAACATCGGGCTGTACTTGCGCACGCGCTTCGGCTACACGCTCGACCTATCGGACATGAATCATCGCGATCCGCTGGCGTATTTTCTTTTCGTCAAGCGCGCCGGCAACTGCGAATATTTCGCCTCCGCGATGGTCGTCATGCTGCGTACGCTGGGGATTCCCGCGCGTTATGCCACCGGATTTCTGGCCGGCGAATATAACGACCTGGCGCATGATTACATTGTCCGCGGCAGCGACGCGCACAGTTGGGTCGAAGCCTACTTCCCCGGTTACGGCTGGATCACTTTCGACCCCACTCCGCCGGGAGACGAAAAACACGATGGCGCGTTCGCGCGCCTGGGAATGTATTGGGATTGGTTCCAGTTCAGCTGGAATGAGTGGATCATCAACTACGATTTCGCGCACCAGCTTTCACTGGCTCGCAACATTCACGAATCGTCGCGCGCGTGGTCCGACCGCGCCTCGCAGTATTATCAGGCGAAGCGTCGCGAAACGATCGACCGCCTAAAATTCTGGCAGGCGCGGCTGTCGAATTCCCCGTACTCGCTTCCGGGAGCGCTCGTATTTCTTCTTCTGATGCTGATTTATTTTCGCGGACGCGCCATGGGCGGCTTCGTCGCCATTCGCTGGAGCCTGCGCGCGCACCGCGAAGGACAATTGCCGCCGGACCTCGCTGCATTCGAGTATCGTCAGATGCTTCGCCTGCTCGAACGCCGCGGCTGGCGCAAATCCGCCGCGCAAACGCCGCTCGAATTCGCCGCCTCGATTCGCGTTCCCGAATTCGCCGGCCCTGTCGCCGAGATTACCGAAATGTACCAGTCATCCCGCTTCGGCTCGCATCTCGCCGACGCCCGCCGCGTCATCTCGCTCCTCGCAGTGCTAAAGCAGCTCCGCCGCTCACGAAAACACTGATTATGTGGTCATAGTCCCTGATGCTGCAAAAACGCTTGTCCTTGGTCTATGCAAGGAAACGGTATTAACATCTACTGCCGAAGCTGGCGAAAAATGTAGCATGTGGTGAGGAATGATTTGCGCATCTTAGCCATCATCGTACTTGGTCTTTGCCCGGGTTTGGTTCTAGGGGGGCAACGGCAAGCACAGTCGAAAGCGAACCCTGGCTCACCTTGCGGCAAACAAAGCAAGGGCGTGTCCGATTTCTATTACCAGGCAGTCCTTGAACGGATCGAACCGCCGAGTTGGGGGAGACCGCTGATCAAAATTGTCGTTGGAGGAGAAATAAAGCTGGGCCTTTGGACAGACGGTGAGAAATTCGAGTTGCTGACAAACATGCCTCCGACACCCAGAAAGAGTGTAGGCGAATTCCTGGGCGACCTCGACGACTCCTGCCGCCTACCGCCCGACCCAGCTGACGCCGTTGCCCTTATGAATCTCAAATGGGAGAGCAAGGAGCTGTCAGCAGATCAGTTTGCGCAACTGCGCCGTGATTTCACAAGCGCCCTGGCGCAATATGCCGCCAAAATGCAGGACAGATACGGTTCAATGATATCAACGCGCTCGTACGTCATCCATCTGGATTCCGAGGGCTATTTGATCGTTTATGACAACTCCCACGATCATCTCAACTTAGAAGCGTGGAACGAGAATGAGGATCATCCGGTTAGTCCAATGATTGACTGGGTCCATAAATTGCAAGAATTGGCCCAGGACAGCTTCCACCAGCCCTTTGGCCGCAAGACGAGCAAGTAATCAATCGCTCGCTTCAGCCACGACAAAACAAATCGCCGCTTTTTTTCTTCCTATCCGGCACCTCGGCCGCGGGAAGTAGTCACTCATAATATTTGAATGAGCCAAAACTCGTGAGACACATGAAAAATCGGCGTTCTATTTTATTTCCAGCACTTCTTTTTCCTTCGACGCGGACAGATCTTCGACCTTCTTCGTTTCCGCATGGGTCAGCTTCTCGAGTTCATCGAGCGCGCGCTTCTTGTCGTCCTCGCTGATTTTCTTTTCCTTTTCGAGCTTCTCGACGGCTTCCTTGATGTCGCGCCGGATATTGCGTACCGCCGTCCGGTGATTCTCCAGAACTTTGTGAATCATCTTCACCAAATCTTTTCGACGCTCCTCCGTCAGTGACGGAATCGGCACGCGCAGCACTTTGCCGTCCGAAGTCGGATTGAGCCCCAGATCGGAAGTGCGAATCGCCTTGTCGATCAACGGGACGGCCGTCGGGTCCCACGGCGAAATCGTGATAATCGTGGGGTCGGGAACCGAAAGCGAGCCGAGCTGATTGATGGGCATCGGCGTCCCGTGATAATCGACGCGGATGCTATCGAGCAGCGCCGTGTTCGCGCGGCCCGTCCGCACACCAGCCAAATCCTTGCGAAAATCCTCCACCGCCTTTTCCATGCGCGTTTTCGCCTGCGCCAGCGCGTCTTTTGTAGTTGCAATCGTCGTCATCAGCTCAGCCTCACGCTTCTATGTCGTAGCGTCTTGCGATTTTCGTTTTGCGATTTGCGTTTTTCGATTTTCGTCTTGCCTGCCTTTTCACGCTGTAACAATCGACCCGACCTTCTCTCCCATCACTACGCGCTGCAAATTCCCCGGCACATTCATATTGAAAACCAGGATCGGCATTTTATTGTCCATGCACAACGAAATCGCCGTCGAATCCATCACCGAAAGGCCCTTTTGAATCACGTCGAGATACGAAATCTTCTCGAACATCCGCGCGCCCTTCACTTTTTCCGGGTCCGCGTCATACACGCCGTCGACACGCGTCGCTTTCATGATCACTTCCGCCTTGATTTCCATCGCGCGCAGAGCTGCCGCCGTGTCCGTCGAAAAATAGGGATTACCTGTGCCCGCCGCGAAAATCACGATGCGCTGCTTCTCCAAATGCCGTGTGGCGCGCCGACGGATAAACGGCTCGGCCACTTGATGCATCTCAATCGCGCTGAGCAAGCGCGTGTGGCATCCGAGTTTTTCGAGCGCGTCTTGCAATGCCAGCCCGTTGATCACCGTCGCGAGCATGCCCATGTAATCGCCCGTCGCGCGGTCAATCGTGAACGCTTTCTGCCGCCCACCGCGAAAAATATTTCCGCCGCCGACCATGATGGCCACTTGCACGCCGAGCGCGTTCACTTCTTTTAATTCCTGGGCGATCCCCGCCACCGTTTCCGCGTGAATGCCGGAGCTCAACGGCCCTTGCAGCGATTCGCCGGAAAGTTTCAGCACAATTCGCTTATAGACGGGCCCGTGCCCATCTCCCGCTTTCGCGTTGGCCTTGGCGCCAGCTTTCGCATTGACGTTGGCGGCAATTTTCGGCGTGGGCATCTCTCGGGTCTTCCCGTCTTCCGTCGTGTGCTGAAGGATTAGCGTCCGCTGTCGCACGCATTCTAGCAGAGATTTTCGCCGCAGGCACACACGTCTCCGCGGAGTTGTCCCGACCGCAAAATATGTTCCGCACGATTGGGTTTGAGACTTAGGAGCCCGAAGCGGACGGCTTCGCCGGGGCGGCTGCCGGCGTCGGTGAAGCGCCTTGCAGTCCTGCTGAATCTTGGCCGCTTGCCCCTGACGCACCCGCGCCATCCGACTCGCCCACCTTGAAGCGCGCGTAACGGCGCACGGCGATATTTTCTCCGAGCTTGGCGATCGCCTGATCGATCAATTCCTTCACCGTCAGGCCTTCGTCACGAATAAAGTGCTGCTCGTACAGGCAATTCTCTTCGTAGAATTTCTCCATCTTGCCGCTGACAATCTTCTCGATTATATTGTCCGGCTTCCCCGCCGCGCGCGCCTCTTCCTTGTAACTTTCGCGCTTGCGGTCCAGAACTTCCTGCGTCACTTCCTCGCGCCGCAGAAAGCGCGGGTCCAGCGCTGCAACGTGCATGGCCACGTCGTGGCACAGCCTCTGGAAATCATCGGTGCGCGCCACGAAATCGCTTTCGCAATTCAACTCCAGCAGCACGCCGATCTTCCCGCCGGCGTGGATGTAGCTCGAGACAAGACCCTCCGAAGTGGTTCGCTGCGCCTTTTTCTGTGCGGCTGACTGCCCCTTCTTACGCAGAATCGCGTTCGCCTGCTCGAGATCGCCCTTCGCTTCGATGAGCGCTTCTCTGCACGCGGCAAATCCTGCGCCTGTGCGTTCGCGCAGTTCCTTCACGAGTTGCGCCGGGATGTTTGGTGTGTTTTCCGGTGTCGCCATTTTCTGGTCCGTGTCCTTCCGAATCGATTCCGAAATTACCCGTTGATTTCGCGGTCTTGAAACCTGTAGAACCGTCCTGCGCTATGCGGCGCCGTCTTTCGCGATATCCACCGCGGGAGATTCCTCGGCGGGCGCTTCTTCGGCAGCCGCTTCGGCCACGGGCTCACCTTCGACGAAATCGCCTTCCTGTTTTTCGTACTGCTCGTAGGCGCTCGTATCGACGTACTCGACGCCCTCTTCGCCACCCTCGGCGCCTTCGGCCGCTTTCTGCTCGGCGATTTGCGTCTGCTCATACTGCTGACGCCCGGCGAGAACCGCGTCCGCGATCTTCGACGTGAACAGGCGTATCGCGCGCAACGCGTCGTCGTTGCCGGGAATCACCCAGTCGACAAGATCCGGATCGCAATTCGTGTCGACGATCGCGACCACCGGGACGCCCATGCGCCGCGCTTCTTTCACCGCGTTCACTTCCGCGTTCGGGTCGATCACGAACATCAAATCCGGCAGCATCGTCATATTCTCGACGCCTTCGAAATTCTGGTTCAAGTGCTTCAACTCGCGATCATGCCGCGCCGCTTCTTTTTTGGGCAACGTTGTCACGCGCCCATCCTCGACCATGGCTTTCAGCAGCTTCATGCGCTTGATGGATTTCTGCAACGTCGCCCAATTCGTCAGCGTGCCGCCCAGCCAGCGATGGTTCACGAAAAACATTCCGCAGCGCTTGGCTTCTTCGGCAATCGCTTCCTGCGCCTGGCGTTTCGTCCCAAGAAACAGGATGGATTTGCCGCGCGCCGCGTGATCGCTCACTTGCCGCGACGCTTCGCGAAACATTTTCAGGGTTTTTTGCAGGTCAATGATGTGGATTCCATTGCGTTCGCCGAAAATGTATTCCTTCATTTTCGGATTCCAGCGGCGGGTCTGGTGGCCGAAATGCACTCCAGCCTCCAGCAATTCCTTCATCGTGATTTCAACCAATGTTCCTCCTCGTTGGATGGATGCTTCGATCCCGGCGAACCGGAACAGCACCCTTTTTTGCCGGTACCTTGCCGGCCGTGAATTAGGTCAATCGCTCGCGATTATTTACTGACGCCCGATACAAACGCGCGATGCGAAACGACGGACCTTGATTATGCCGAAGAATTCTTCGTTCAACCTCAACTCGAAATCCCAGCTCACGGACTGCAAAAAAAATCCCTGCAACTCGCCACTGCGGTTTACCGCTTGCTGAACTGGAAGCGACGCCGAGCGCCCTTCTGCCCGTACTTCTTGCGCTCTTTCATGCGCGAATCGCGCGTCAAAAAACCATTTTTTCTCAGCCCTGGCCGCAACTCTGCGTTGAACACAGACAGCGCGCGCGAAAGTCCCATGCGCACCGCGCCGGCCTGACCACCAACGCCGCCGCCCTTCGCGGTCGCTTTCACGTCAAGCTGCTGCACAGTCTCGGTGAACTTCAGCGGCTCGACCGCCGTCGTCAGCCACGCCACATTCTTGAAATAATCCTCGACCGCTCGGCCGTTCACCGTGAACTTGCCCGAGCCCATCTTGATATACACGCGCGCTACAGATTCGCGCCGACGGCCCGTGCCGAAAAATTGCTTCCCTGCACCCTCATCTGAATTTGGCGACGTTCCCAAAATCCCTCCGAAAATTCTGCTCTGGAAGTTTAGTACCGTTACGACTTCTTGTTCTCGAGCCTCTGCGGCGTTTGTCCGGCGTGACGCGCCAGCTGTTCCTCGCCGATATAAATGCGCAGCTTTTTTGCGCGGCGCGCGCGCAATTTATTTTTTGGCAGCATGCCCAGCACCGCTTCGCGAATCACGAAGTCGGCGCGTTGAGGCATCAGCCGCTTGATCGGCACTTCCTTTAACCCGCCCGGATAGCCGCTGTGCGTGCGATAAATTTTCTGGTCGATTTTATTGCCCGTCAGACGAATTTTCTCGGCGTTGACCACCACCACGTGGTCGCCGCAATCGAGATGCGGCGTGTACCGCGGCTTGTCCTTGCCAATCAAAATGCTCGCGACGCGCGCGGCCAACCGCCCCAGCGCCTGATTCGTCGCATCGATCACAAACCAATCTTTCCCGGCCGTCAGCTCCTCGACGTCCCGGCCCCTCGGAATATACGTGCGCATCTGTCCTGTGTACCCTCTCGGTTGAAAGACAAACGATAACGATACGTTACAAGTGCAATTTTGTCAACGAATTGCCCGAATTTGTCAAGCCCCGTTAGAAATGTCCCCTTCCTTACCTCATTAGAAATGTCCCTTTTTTTGATTTGCTCTTGCCTCCGATTTGCGTGGATTCGCAATCCCAATTCGTGGCACGCTTTGGCGGGGTGATCGAATGAAGAGAATACTGGAAATATTGAGCAAGCCTGCCGCGCTGGCCAGCGGATGGACCAGCGCCATCCTCTGTTTCAGTGCCGCCATCGGATATTGGCTGGCCGGTGAGCACCGCCGAGCGGTGTGCTGGGCCGTACTTGGTGGAGTCGAAGTCGTGGCGATTGTTCTGTAAACCTGTTACTGGGCGCAAGACTCCGCGCGCGCCATCGAGCGATGAGAATCACCCTCGCAACGCGCGCGCTGGATCGGTTCGCGACGCGCGCCACGCCGGCAGGAAACAGGCCGCCAATGACGCAATCATCATCACCACAAACGCTGAACCAAACGCCAGCGGGTCGCGCGGGCTCACTTTGTACAGCAGGTAGCCCATCAACCGCGTCAAACCCAGCGCTACCGCCGCGCCGAGGACGACGCCACCGCCCGTCAACGCCAGCCCTCGCAACATCACCAGCCGCATCAGGTCCGATCCGCCCGCCCCCAGCACCATGCGCAATCCGAGTTCGCGCGAACTCTGCGACACCGCGTACGACATCACGCCGTACAGTCCGATAGCAGCGAGCAGCACCGCCAATCCGCCCAGGACGCCCACCAAAGTCACCGCCACCTGTTGCGGCGCTGTCGAGCGGTCCAGCTGTTCTTGCAAAGTGATGATCTCGTACGGCGCGAGATTCGGGTCCAAGGCATGCACTTCGCTGGTCAGCGTGGCAGCCATCACCCGCGGGCTCAAGGACGTTCGCATGTTCAGCCCCGGTTGAATCGCGAAATTCTGGCGCAGCGGAACATAAAAAAACGGTTTCGGTAACTCACGGACGCTTTCATACTTGGCGTCCTTGGCGACGCCAATCACGCGCATCCATCGGCCCTTGACCTGAATACGCTTGCCGATCGGATCGCCCCCGCGCCAAAATTGCGCAGCCATCGTTTCATTCACCACCGCCACCAGAGCGGCTTTTTCGTCATCCGCGCGCGTGAATTCGCGGCCCGAGACAATCGGGATGCCCATCGTCACGAAATACTCAGGGCCAACTTCGTTGTATTCCACCGTGGGCTGTGCCCCGGGCGGAGGCTGGTAACCATCAACGGCCATTGGTGTAGAAGAATACGGTTTATAACCGAGCGGTGTCGTCCGCGCGTAGGCGGCCGATTCGACACCCGGCAACGACCTCACGCGATCAATCAGTTCGTCCTGGAAATTCCTCGAGCGGCCAGCATTATATCCAGCGGAAATTAAATCTACAGCAGTATTCAACACTTCGTTGGTAGAAAATCCCGGCCTCGCCGTTCTGATTTTCTGCAGACTCTGCAGCAGCAGCACCGTTCCCACCAACAAAACGAAACTCAGCGATACCTGGATGAGAACCAGGCCTGAGCGGACCCACGTTTTTCCGTGGCCTCCAACCACGCCCGCCGTTTCGGCGTTCAGCGCTCCGGCAAGATTGATGCTGCGTGCCTGAATCGCGGGAACCAGACCCAGCAGCAGCGTCGCGATCAAGCAAACCCCGGCGCTCAGTGCCAGCACGCGCCAATCGAGTTCGCCCGGCAAATACACCGACACACCGCCCCGCGCGGGAAAAAGGAGAACGAGTACGTCGCGGCACCAGCGCGCAACGATGAGGCCGCCGACCGCACCGAACGCCGCCAATATCAGGCCCTCGGTAAGAAGTTGCCTCAACAGCCGTCCGCGCCCGCACCCTAGCGCGAATCGAACCGTTATTTCATGGCGTCGCGCGAAGGACCTGACCAGCAGCAGATTGGCGATATTCGCGCATGCAATCAGCAGCACAAACGCAACCACCGCAAGCATGATTCCGAGCGTCGGCAGCAGCGTATCGGCCCCGTTGAATGGCGTTTGCCACAACGGCCACAGCTTGATGCCGCGGCCGCGATTCGTTGCCGGATAGTCGGCTTCCAATCGTTTCGCGACGGCCGAGATTTCCTCCTGCGCCTGTTCGCGAGTCACGCCAGGTTTCAGTCGCACGTAACCTTCAATCCAACGCGCGTCGCGATCCTCCAGCTTGTAACCGCCCGCTTCAAAAATTTCCTCCATGGACACGGGAACCCAAAACTTCATGGCCCAGCCCACGAATGTCCCGTAAAAGCCCTGTGGCGCAACGCCGACAATCGTATGCATCACGCCATTCAGCCGCTGCGTTTTCCCGATGATTTGCGGATCGCCGTTGAACCGGTCTTGCCACAACTGATAGCTGATCACCGTCACAGGATGAGCGTTCCGCCCGGAGTCTTCGCCCGGCTCAAATCCCCGTCCAAGAATCGGGCGGACCCCGAGCGCGTCGAAGTAATTCGCCGATACGATGCTGCCAATTGCGGGTTCGGCCCGATCGCCAATGCCGAGCGTAATCCCCATTATTTTGCTGACAAAAAACGAGTCGATCAGCTTGCAGTTCTTCTGAAGATCGACGAAGTCAGGCCATGACACAGCCGTGCGACTGTCGTCGGCCAGCGACGTTGCCGTGATGGCGAGCAGCCGCTCCTGGTGCGATACGAGTGGATACGGACGAAACAAAACTCCTTCAACCCAACTGAAAACGGCGGCATTCGCGCCGATTCCCAATGTCAGGCAGAGAATCACCAGGATGGAAAAGCCCGGGCTGCGCCGCAGCATTCGCAAGCCGAAGCGGACGTCTTGCAATGTGGTTTCGATCATGCGAAACCCCCTCCGGTCGCGGTAGACTTCCTTGGTCTGCTCAACGCCACCAAAGCAGCGAAGCGCTTCGCGACGCGCGTCCTCGGCAGACATTCCTTTGCGCATGTTCCGTTCGACGTCCATTTCCACATGCGAGCGGAGTTCCGCGTCAAGGTCTTCGTCGAGACGGCGCCGGCGGAAAAGCGCGGCGACGCGGCGCATCAGCACGCGGCAAAATTCGCGCATGATTTATGTCGTCCCCAGCACTCGATTGATCATCGCCGACATGCGATCCCAGCTTTCCGCTTCCTCCGCGAGCTGCTTACGCCCCGCGCGCGTCAGAGAGTAATACTTCGCTTTGCGATTGTTTTCAGAGACGCCCCACTTGGACGCGATCCAGCCGCGTTGCTCGAGACGCAGCAGCGCTGGATAGAGCGTTCCCTGGTTCAATTGCAGCAGATCCTTGGACACCTGCTGAATGCGCAAGGCGATGCCGAAGCCGTGCATCGGCCCCATGGAATCGAGCGTCTTCAGCACCAGCAAATCGAGTGTTCCTTGCAGGACTTCGGCTTTGGAAGTTGGCATGGACTCCTCTAGATGATCAAAGGGAAGTCTACCATGCCTCTGTTGACCATCAACAGGAGTTTGCATTTAGCAGGGGTGAGCGCTTAGCAGGAGTTTGCCTCGGGCAGGAGCTTCCGTTGAGTGGTCAGCTTTGCCGGTTGCTGGAAATACGTTTTTTAAGGGGGTCGCAGCTTCAGCTGCGACATACCGCGCCGGTTTTTCAGGGGGTTTCAACCCCTGAAGGCCTTCGGATGCGAGCGAGGCCCAGCCAAGTTTCGCAGCACAGCGCTGGCCGCCGCGAATGCTAACATTGGCCCTACAACGGATCCCCAAGTACCGCGGGCGGCTTCTATCGTTGCGAGTAGGTACGCCGCGACGAGCGCCGTAATCGCTGCAATTGCCGCATCTAAGACAACGCTCTTGACTCTCCAGGACCGATGGAGCAGCAAACGCGTCAGCGCGCCCGCACCTATCCACGAGAGACTAGCGAAGACTATGTTGATTATGACGAGCACGGTGCCAGCAGATGTCCCGATCACGCGATGGCTCTCCAGTGGACTGTCACTACTTCGGCGGTTCGAGCTGGATTCTTTGCCGTACTCTGCTGATATCCTCGTCGAACGCGACGGCTTCCGCTTGCAATCTTTTTCGTTTGCCGGGCCTCACATTTGCGCCAAGCATTTCGCGCTCGATTCGCGCGCGCTCGCTTTCGAGATGCGTCAGCAATTCTTGATCGTCTTTATAAAGTTCGCCAATAGCTCGCTCGACCGCGCGTCGCGCCGCCATTCGGTAATCACGCCCCTTGCTTTTCCGCCGCCGCATCACGCGATCATGCCACAACCGCTCGCGTTCTCGGGCCTGCATCCTTGTCAGATTGTTAAAACAAATTCGGTGTCATCTCGAGCTGCCATGCGGCGAGGGATCTGCTTTCCCCTCCGGTTTCTGCAAGCTGTCTTCCACTGGCGACAACAGGAACGACAATCAAGATTCATTTTTCAAGAAAGTGCTAGTGCGCATTGGCGGCTGCGGGGCGAACCGGCCGCGCGGGACGCGGCGGCACTACGGCGGGCACCGCCAAGGAGCGCGCGCCGTTTTTGCCGACCGTGCAAATCGCGAAGAAGTGGTTGTCGGGCGAGACGCCGTCTAGCACGCGCGTCATGGTGCCCGGCACGTCACGTTGCGCGTCGTTTGTCGGTCCATTTGGCGGGCCACTTGACGCGACGCCTGGCTGGGCGTTTGCCGTCGCGCTGGTGTTCATCTCTTTGGCCGCGCGACGTTGCTCGCGGCTGCTTCCTGGCACCGTCGCGTCGTTATACGAGGGACTATTCGGCACAGTCGAAACCGCCTCCTGCGCGGCATCCTCGGCAACGAAGTCGTAGACCGACCAGCGCGGGTCCGTCGTTTCGCGCCACAGAATTTCGTAGCCTGCGCGCTGCGGGTCCGGGGGCGCCGACCACCGGATCTGCGCATATCCCATCGCCGTGCCGAACTGATGCGTCATTGTCACTTGCGTGGGCGGCGCGGGCGCGAGCGCGAGTTCGCGCAGCACTTCCGCATTGTCGGCCGCAACGTTGCCCATGAATTTGAAGTCGAGGAACTTCGCGAAGTCGCCATACTCGCGCCCATTTTCCGTGCGCGGCGTTTGATGTTGGTGGTCGTAATTTTCCTGCGGCTCGCTGAAGCGAATCGCAGGCTCGCCCGCCGCGACAAACGGCATGTGGTCGCCGCCGCGTCCCAGACGATCGAGCCGGAAAATCAGGCGAATGTTGTCGCGCCCGTCGATTTCCTCGATGGCGCGCGCCAGTTCGCGCGAAGGCGAATCCACGCCGTCGGGTCCGCCACCGGAAAAAACGCGCGCGCGATGCGGCCCGCCGGGAGCAGGGTCCGCGCCCACAATGTCGTTATTCAAATAGCCGCCGATGGTGTAGCCATTCGCTTGCAAATATTTGAGGAGTTGCTGTCCGCCAAGGAGGCCTTGCTCTTCGCCAGAGAGCGCCGCAAAGAGCAGCGTCGCGCGATACGTGCCGCCCGCAAGCAATCGCGCGGCTTGCAGCGCCGCCGTGACGCCCGAGGCATCGTCATCGGCGCCGGGCGCGTCGGCATTGGGATCGTTCGTTTGCGAAGGCCGCGAATCGAAGTGTCCACTGACCAGAAAAACCGTTTTCGCGAACGCGGGATCGCTGCCGGGAAGAATCGCGTACACATTTTCGAGGTGGAGTTTCTCGTTGCTGCGCGGGATGCTCGTTTCGAATTTGTCGACGATCACTTGCATCCGGCCGGTCGATTCTTTCGCAATGGCCTGGTAACGCGCCACGATGTGATCGCGTCCGCAGCCGATGCCGCGTTTTGGATCCGTCCACGAAGAAAACGAGTCGCGCGTCCCGCACGCGACCAGCTCATTGATCGTGTTGCGCATCTCGTTTTCGTCCACCGACGAGCGCACGATTCGGCCTTCGGGCCACGGCAGCAGCTTCGGCGTCGGCGCGCCGCCCGGAGGCTCCGCGGGATCCTGCGCGTACAGCGCCGCGCTGAAAAACAAAACGCCGAGAAGCATCGCTGCAAAATAAATCGCCGAGAAACGCCGCGATCCAAACGAACTCGAAAATGTGCTCACGCTCGCAACCTCGTCACGGAATTTTTGCGCTGCGCGAAAAATTCACGCCGCGCGCATGGAGTCTATGACGTCGGCGAGGGCGCCGCAAGTTTCTTTCGATTTTGACAAGCGGAGCCGTTTTCGACTGTGCGAGGAGCAATCGAGGCACAAAAACGCGGGAGAAGCGTACCCGGTCTGGGTTCGCCAGACCGGCCGCCGAGTGCAGTATTTCCGCGCGACGAAACTTAATCCGAAGAAGTGACCGCGGTCTGTGTTGCGTTGCTGCCGCTGCTCGAGGCAGTGCGCGAATACGACTTGTCGAGGGCGCCGGAGCCGGAAGCGTCGCCGGTCTTGTCGATCTCGATCGAGCCTTTGAAGTACGCGCCGTCCTCGATCATGATGCGCGCGGTCGTCAAATCGCCGACCACCGAGCCATCTTTTTTAATTTCGATGCGGTCGCGCGCCCGCAAATTGCCTTTGACGTTGCCGTAGACGACCACTTCGCGGGCAATAATGTCGGCTGTCACTTTCGCGCTTGCGCCGACGGTCAGCTTGCGGTCCTCCAGCTGAATGAGTCCTTCGACGCTGCCGTCAACGCTCAAATCTTCGTTGCCGGTGATTTCGCCCTTCACATGCAAACTCGCGCCCAGCCGCGCCGCAGCGCCACTCGACGGTGTTGACGGATACATCGGCTCGTTAGCCATTTGCTTTGCCTCCCAGTTTTGCGGTTGTGTTTTCGATGCAGTCGCTGCAGGTTTCTCCGGCACCGCGGGTCTTGCGGGCTCGCCTGGGCGGGCAAGCGGTTCCGGTTTTTTTTCGTTGCTACCCCACATATGGCCCCTCCTCGGGTTCCGAAGGCGTACACGAATACCAACGAAGCGTGCTTCAGGCTGAGGGACTCTGAATCTAGTCTCTGCTCCACACCGGCGCAACAAAAAATTTCGCGCAAAGTGTCCCGCCAAGCACCCGCCCATCCGGCCAGTCTTCCTTCCTCGATCAGGATGCAGGTAGGGCAAAACGACCAGCCCGCCAAGAACTCTCCGAAAACGCCAAAGCTTGATCGGTAATCGGTTTCATTCGCGGCGCGTGAGCCAGAAAAGCCCCACGCTCACAAATCGAGCTCGCCAATTTTTTGCGCTTTTTAAATTACCGGACACTTCGGGTGCAGGGAAATCCTCGCGACGCCGTAGGCTATGCCGAAAGGCGAGGCTAGTGGGGTGCGGCGCCGGGGAGGGCGCCGGCGGCCATGGAGGCGGCGCTGGCGACCGAGGTGCCGGGAACCGGCAGCAGGCTCATCTCGTGGTCGCAGACGGCCTGGAATTCGGTGCGATCGCGTCGCGCGACAGGCTCCGACGGCGGCAGCGGCAGGCGCTCGAAGTTCATGAACTGGCCGTGGCGCTCGATGCGGAAATCGAGGTGCGGACCGGTGGCGAGGCCCGTCATGCCCACCAGGCCGATGCGCTGGCCCTGTACCACGCGCTGGCCCGTGTGGACCAGGATGCGCGACAGGTGCATGTAATACGTGTCGTAGCTATTGATATGCTGAATCTTGACCAGGTTGCCGTCTTCGCCCTTGCGTCCCGCGAACATCACGCGGCCGTCGCCGATGGACTGCACGGGCGTGCCGATGGGCGCGCCGTAGTCGGTGCCGAGATGCGGGCGATAAATCTTCAGAATCGGGTGGAAGCGGTGATAGCTGAAATGCGAAGTGATGACCGCGGCGAACTTCAGCGGCGAATGCAGGAACGCCTTTTTCAGCGATTTTCCGTCGGGCGTGTAATACGCGGGCGCGCCAGAGGGATCATGAAAGAGCACGGCGCGGTAAACGCGGCCATCGTTGTCATATTCGGCGGCAAGAATTTTGCCGTAGCTGATCGTGGTACCGTTCGCGAGCACTTTCTTTTCGACCACGAGCCGGAACGTGTCGCCGGGGCGCGGGTCGGTGTAGAAATCCAGATCCCAACTGAAAATGTCGGCCAGGCGCATGGCCAGTTCAGGGCTTTCGCCCGCTTGCTTGACGCCGTCGAAAAGCGAGCCGTCGATTTTGCCGGCGACGGCGTCTGTTTCGACCGTCGAGGGAATCGTTTTGACTTCCGCTTCGAATTGCGCGTTGTGGCGGATGATGGAAAGGACGCGCTCAGGGTCGATTTGGTAACGCAATTCGAGAAGTTCCCCGGCGACGGAGCGGCCAATGGTCACCTGGTTCCCCGCCTCGAACATGTGGAAATTGAATTCGGAGCGCGCCGAGGCGACGATTTGGGCGGTTGTGGCCGGGTCGATGCCCATATGAGTCAGCATCGTGGCGAAAGGTATGCCTCGCGGAATCGTGCTGGTGGAATACTGAATCCGCGCGGCTTGCGGCACGATGACCTGCGCGGGCACCGAGGCCGCTTCCCGGGCGATGCGGCGTTCATAGACAAAGCGCGTGAGGTAAGAGCCAGCGATCGCAAGGGTGGCAACCAAAATCACGGTTCCCCAGACGATGAGTTTCTTGCGCTCCATGACTGGCCCTCCCTCCCATTCGCAAGTTCCCGACGGAGCGCAGGATACCGCATTCCCGCGCCGGAGCCAAAGCAGAAAGGAAAAGTTTTGCGCACTCAAGGTAATCCTGTCCGGGCGAACAGGCAGAATGATTCCGTCAATGCGAAGGAGAATTGCCGCATTCTTTATACCCTGGCACTAACCCGTGTCTTTCCAGCGAACACTGTATTGCAGCGTTTGGAGCCCCCGTTGCTTAATCAAACCGAGCGAGCGTTGGCCTCAGACTTCTTGGACGTTGCCAACGGCTCGGGACGCAAACGGAGGACGCCATGGAAGGAAGCTTGTTCATTACGGCCGATCGCGGGACTCGAGCGCCGGAGCTCGTTTGCACCGATTGCGGCACGCGATTCCGCCCCCGCCGCATCACCGATGGAGTCGAAGAGATTTGCGATTCGTGCTATTCAACGCGCTTCCCGGCGCCCGTCATCGAATACGGGCAACTGCCGCAGATGCCTGCGCGCAGTCAACTCGCCGCGGACTAAAGCCGCCACGCCGTTCGACTCGGAAAGCAAACCACTAAAAATTCATTTGTGATTGGGATTGTTGCGGAAACGCGCTCCGCGCTGAACGTGTTTGATACGCGGCAGTAAACAGAATGCGAACTATTGTTCGGAGCTGGCGACGGTGACGGACTGGTCTCCGGTCTTGTCGGCGAAATAATTGTGCTGGTAGAGATCGTGGTAGATCTTGCCAGCAACGTCGGCGGCATGTGGACCGTTGACGATGCGCGCGCCTCCGCGCAGAAGAACGACGAGCACGAGTTTCGGATGGTCCTGATCGGCGTAAGAAGCAAACCAACCCAGACGTCCGCCCTTGGTTTCATCGTTGCAGGTGCCGGTCTTGCCGAGAGTTTGCTCGCCTTCGGGGTCGTTGCTTTGACGCGCCGTGCCGTAAAGCACGGCCGCCAGCATTCCCTGGCGGAGCTCCGGAAGAAGCGGCGCGATTGGCAGAGTGCGGCGAACGCGCGGCGCGAAATCCTGAGCGCTCGTTTCCGTCGTGGGATATTGCAGGTAGTACATGGTGCCGCCGTTGGCGATAGTGGAAACGACGGCAGCTAATTGCAAAGGCGTGATTTTAATTCCCTCCCCGAAACTGCACATCCGCGCGACACCACCGTATACCGGAGGCTTAGCAGGGAGAAAACCAGGCTGCTCCCCAGTGATGTCGTAACCGGCGCGTTCACCGAGGCCGAAAACGTGATCGTAATGCCAGACGTTGTCAAAGCCGAGGCGGCGTCCCAGCTCTTCAAAGAAGGCGTTGTTCGAGTGGGCCAGCGCTTCGGTCATATCCATATAACGACGGCGGCCGACCCTGATCATTGTATCCGGCGTGACAATTCCCTGTTCCAGCGCGGCGACTGCGATGACGGGTTTGAGCGTCGAACATGGCTCGAATCCAGCGGAGTACGCAAGCTTCTGATTGACGATTGTGAGGATGCGGCCAGTCGAGGGATCAACGGCAACCACCGAACCGTTTTGGCGACCGAGAGCATCGAGGGCCGCCTGGCGGACGGTGGCATCATCGAAGGTCGAATCGTCCCCAGTTGCAGGATCGGCCATGTATGTGGGTACGCCGTAATAATGGCGATAGCGATGCCGGGTTGAGACAGTGGCGCGCCTATGCGCGGACTTGCGCTTGCTCGCATGCGTCGGAAGCGCCGACGACAAGGACGCGAGGAACATAACTGCAAGTGCCAACAGCGCAAATTTCACAGCAAACGACTGGGTCCTGGCTGGGCTCTGGGTCATGGATATTTTTTAACCGACTGCTAACCTCACTTAAGTTTGTCGAATGCGCTCATTCTAAAAAAACAAGCAATACGGCGCAAGTAAAACATGCCTGATCATTGCAGAGAGTTGCGAAAGGCGCAATGGAACTCCAGCCGAGAGTCGCGCAGGAGTATCAGTACGCCGGTACAGGCCCTTTCGTCCTGGTACGCAAGCGGCCATCGTTGAGATGCGAGGAGTCATCGAGAAGGTTTTGCCAAGACGGAAAAACACACGATACCCGAAGCAGAGACTGGCGCGGGCATGCCTGCGGCGGCAGGCTTTCCCGGGACAGACCAGGTATCGACGAGGGAAAAATGAGCCGCTGACCGCGCTAGCGAGCGGCTTTGGCCTTGGCGGCAGGGACAGCTTGAGGGCCGGACCTGGTGGCTTCCTTTGTAGCTTCAGCTGGCGCGGCCTTCGGGGATTCGGCGCTGGCGACGGACGCGGGCAAGCCGAGTTGCTTGCGCAAAGTGGCGTCGATTTTGTTGCGAATGTCGACGTTTTCACGCAGGAAAAGGCGCGCGCTTTCGCGGCCCTGGCCAAGGCGCTCGCCGCCGAAAGAAATCCACGTGCCATTCTTTTCAAGAACGCCGCGGGCGACACCGAGGTCGAGCAAATCGCCCTCCCTGGAAACGCCTTCGCCGTAAAGGATGTCGAATTCGGCCTCGCGGAACGGTGCGGCGACTTTGTTCTTCACGACTTTTGCGCGTGTGCGCGAGCCGATGACGCGATCGCCTTCTTTAATGGCTTGAATGCGGCGAATGTCAAGGCGGATAGAAGCATAGAATTTCAACGCGCGGCCGCCGGTGGTGGTTTCCGGGTTGCCAAACATGACGCCGATTTTTTCGCGGATCTGATTGATGAAGACAAGGCACGTCTTCGATTTTGAAACGATGCCCGTGAGTTTGCGAAGAGCCTGGGACATCAAGCGCGCCTGCAAACCCATTTGCGGGTCGCCCATATCGCCTTCGAGTTCCGCTTTGGGGACAAGAGCGGCAACCGAGTCGATGACAACGATATCGACGCCGCCGGAGCTGATCAAGGCTTGCGCGATTTCGAGGGCCTGTTCGCCATTGTCGGGCTGCGAGACCAGAAGATTGTCGACGTCGACGCCGAGCTTGCGGGCGTAGGAAGGATCGAGGGCGTGCTCAGCGTCAATGAATGCGGCCGTGCCGCCGATCTTCTGGGCTTCGGCGATTACGTGCAGAGCGAGAGTGGTTTTGCCGCCGGATTCCGGACCGTAGATTTCGATAACGCGACCGCGCGGCAAGCCGCCGACGCCGAGAGCCGCGTCAATAGAAATGGAGCCGGTGGGGATTACGTTCACAGGAACGAGAACGTCTTTCGTCCCGAGGCGCATGATCGAACCTTTGCCATACTGCTTTTCGATTTGCGCGATCGCCGAATCCAGCATTTTCACTCTCTCATCCGCCATTCGCCACCTCTCGCCATCATGGAGTCCCAAGCCGCGGGTGTTTATTGAAGCGGCAGTCTACCAGAGAGTGCCCGTGGCGTCTCCGGTTCTGCCTGAGAAGGGAGGATAGCACAAGGCGAACAAAAAGCAAATAGAAAAGCGGCGGCAAGTGGCTAGTGAAGGACTTCTTCCCAGCCGGGTCGGCTCGCCGAAACGTTCCCTCGTGTTTTTCGCCTCATCGCGAGGTCAGAACAGAAATCGGAGGCGAATTACAGATAGCGGTCACTTTGCGTTGGGGACTATTCGGGATGCGTCGGTGGTTTTCATTTGCTTCAACGTTTGAAGCTGAGCAGTGAGGCGTTTCCATGCGCGGGCATTTTTCTTGGTGACGACGGGAGCGTTGGGGTCGGAATAGTAATCGAGAATGTCGTCTCGCAGTTGGCGCGGAATGACGCGTTCGGGATCCGAGGTCAACTGGGCAACCAGTTGCGCGTAGGTTTTGTCGGTCAGCTTATAGGCGCCGGGCTTTACCTTTTCTCCCGTGTCCAGATCACGATCGGGCAGAGCGAGAACGGCGCGTGGATTGGCCGCCAATATTTTCAGAAGACCGTTATATGCGTCCACCGTGCGGTCGACGCTGTCTATGAAAAGATCTTCCGTGTGAGCATTGGGAATCTTGATGGCCAGAAGCGACGCCGGTCCAACCTTGGGAATAATCTTGATGATAATTGCCAGCACATGCGGGCCGAAACCGGGTTTGCGGTAGCTATAGGCCCAATGGCGTTCGTAATCCGCGGTCTGAAGACGCTTGATGAATATGCGATAAGTCTCATTTTGAGTATCCGCAGCAAACTGCCGGCCATGAAGCACAATTTCCGCTTGAGAAAACGCAGGGATGAAACTGCGAACCGCTCCACGATAGCTTCGGAGGGCTGGGCGAGTCTTCCCGAACAATCCGGTGAGTGGAAATCCGTAGGTGGAGAGGAAGGCGCGTTCGATGAGCTGGCGCGGCACTTGGAAACCGATGAAGCGCATATAGGCGGGCGGCGCAAACGTGCGCTTTGAGAGCTGGTCGATATCGAAGGCAAATTCGGTGCGCACGTGGGCGTGGGGATCCTCATCGTACGTGACGACGGGCCCGTACTTGCGCGCGAGCTTTGGGAAATCGATTCCCGTCGACGGATTTACGGCGACCGAGTGGCCGATCGAGTCGCCGAGATAATGCGATAACGCGCCAATGGCGAAAGCGTATTCGTCCACGTTGCGCGACTCCCGAAACAGATTGTTGATGAAATCGCCGGCGCGGACGTAGTGGGTCAGCTCGCTGAAGAATTTATTGCCGAAGGGGTAGTAACCCATGTCCTGCATGGTGCAGCCGCCGTAGGCATAAGCGTGAGCTTCGCGAAGCTCTGCGTCCGTGGCACCCGGAAAACGCGCCAGCAACAAGGGACGGATCGAAGAGCGCCACGCGAGGTCAATTAACTCTTCGTGCGTGAATACGGAATACGCGCCGGCCGGCCGGGGAACAAGAATGGAAGCGACAGCGAACGCCGCGACGAGGATTCGGGATCGAGCAAAGGTTGTGAGCAGACTCGGCTCCTGAGCGCTCGCCGGGCAGGAGGCGAGAGTAACTCACCACTCTAAATGTAGCTTGAACGCCGGTCCGGCGGCAATCTTTGCGTGGGAAAAGAAATCACAGACATCGGCACCTGCCTAGACCTCAGTATTTGTAAAAGCCGCGGGAGGATTTGCGGCCTAGCCAGCCGGCGGCGACCATTTTTCTGAGCAAGGGGCAGACTCGATATTTTGGATCACCGAGTCCGCTGTGAAGGACTTCGAGGATATCCACGCAAACGTCGAGGCCGATGAAATCCGCTAGTTCGAGCGGGCCCATAGGATGATTCATTCCCAACTTCATCACGGCGTCGACGGATTCGGGCGCGGCGACGCCTTCCATCACCGTGTAGGCGGCTTCGTTGATCATGGGCATGAGGACGCGATTCGAGACGAAGCCGGGCGAATCGTTGACGGCGACCGGTTTTTTGCCGAGCTTTTCGCAGAGCGACATCGTAAGCGCAAAGGTTTCGTCGCTGGTTTGGAGGCCGCGAATGACTTCGACAAGCGTCATTACGGGAACAGGATTCATGAAGTGCATGCCGATGAATTGCTCGGGGCGGGACGTTTTTGCGGCAAGCGCGGTGATGGAAATTGACGAAGTGTTGCTGGCGAGGATGGCGCCGGGGCGCAGAGCGGCGTCGACTTCCTTGAGGACGCGCTCTTTTCGTTCGCGCTGCTCGGGAACGGCTTCGACGGCGATGTCGGCGGTGGCGAGGGCTTTCTCGTCGGGGGTGATTTTGATGCGGGCGAGAATTGCGGACTTATCGGCGTCGGTGATTTTTGCTTTTTTGACTTCGCGATCGAGATTCTTGCCGATGGTGTCGAGGGCACGGTCGAGAGATCTTTGGTCGACGTCGCGCAGGATGACGGAATAGCCGGCCTTGGCGAAAACGTGCGCGATGCCGTTGCCCATGGTGCCCGCGCCGATGACGGCGACCGTTCTAATTGCATCGAGAGTCATGAAGCCTCCGAGGGAAAATTCGAGAAGGATTAGGGAATCACGGGCGAAGAAAGAAATCAAGGGAGCGAACGAACCATTTAAGACAAATGCAGATTCCTCGTCGCGGTTGCTCCTCGGAAGGGCAACCGTGGGTACTTGGGCGCTACTGCGGTGGGGCGGCGTCGATGACTTGGCGGACGATTTCATTTGCGCGATCCTCGTCTTCGGGGAGGACGCGGACGGCGTAAATGCGTTGAGCATCGCCGGAGTCGGCATCGGGGCGTTCGACATAACAAGCGACGCCGATTTCGGCGAGGCAGGATTTCAGAATGTCCGCCATGAGAGCGTCATTGGTTGCGCCGCTGCTCGCAGCATGGTTCGCATTGCTCGCGTCATTATTTGCGGCATGTCCGGACCAGACTTCGGCGGTGGCATCCTCGGGGTAAAGCTCCTTGAGAGTTTCGTGGCGGATGTCGTCGGCGCCTTCGTCGTCTTCAGCGGGAATTTCATTGGTGGCGTCGGGAGGTTCGGCACGCAGAGGCGCGTTGGCGGTGGTGCTGAGGACTTCGTCGAGGATGTTTTGCGCGTCGGAAAAACTTGTCGCCGGGACCCAGATTTCGAGTTCGGAAAATTCCGAGGAAAAGACCAGGCGCGCGTCGAGGTCTTCGCGATTGTATGGGATTTTCGCGGCGTCGAGCGCAGCGGTTATCGCGGAGAAGGTGCCTCCGTTTGCGCCCTTCCAGAGCAGCGTGGGCGAATCCATTTCGTCGGCGGGAGTGCGGAGTTTGTGGTCGACGTCTGCTTCAGACGGCAAGGCGTCGACCAAGTCCACGTCGCAATCGTTGCAGTGCGTGAACCCGCGGCGATACTCGTATTTGCAAACGGGACAAAACATTACATGACCTCTATTCCTGGCGGCACTCCAATTCCCGAACCGGGCGCGTAACAGCAGCAAAGCAGGTCCCTCACCCCCGTTCGCGAAAGGCGCGACCGGGTTCGAGATGACAGCAAAACTGCAAACGGTCAAGCGGCGTCAAGCCAACCGTACCGCCTCACGTCGGTTCACCAAGGACGCGAACCGGACGTGAGCTACAGGCGTTCGATGGCCATGGCGACGGCGTTGCCACCGCCGAGGCACAGGGCGGCGATGCCGCGCTTCAGGTTGCGGCGCTGCAATTCGTAGAGCAGCGTGACGAGAATGCGCGCGCCGCTCGCGCCGATGGGATGGCCGAGGGCGACCGCGCCGCCATTGACGTTGATTTTTTCGGGATTGAGCTTCAGCTCGTGCGCGACGGCGATGGCTTGCACGGCGAAGGCTTCGTTGAGCTCGATCAAGTCGACATCTTTGTCGCGATCCCAGCCGGTTTTTTTGAGCAGCTTTTCTACGGCCTGCACGGGCGCCATCATCACCCATTTGGGCTCGACGCCGCCCGTGGACTGCGCGACGATGCGTGCGATGGGCGATTTGCCGAGGCGCTGGGCGTTGCGTTCGCTGGTGATGACGCAGGCCGCAGCGCCGTCGTTTGTGCCTGGAGCATTACCTGCCGTGACGGTGCCGTCTTTCTTGAATGCGGCGCGGAGTTTGCCGAGGGCTTCGAGCGAAGTGTCTTCGCGCGGCGTTTCGTCTTTGCTGATTACGATGGGCGCGCCCTTCTTCTGTGGAATCTCGATGGGCACGATTTGCGCTTCGAAGAAGCACGACTTCATCGCGCGGACGGCTTTCTGATGGCTTTCGAGCGAATACTGATCCTGCTCCGCGCGCGAAATTTTATATTTTTCGGCAACGAGCTCGGCAGTGACACCCATGTGGTAGTCCTCGTAGGCTTCCCAGAGGCCGTCGTGGACCATCGCGTCAATCAACTGGCCGTTGCCGAGACGGTAGCCGGTGCGCGCTTGCATCAGCAGATAAGGACAATTTGACATGGACTCCATGCCGCCGGCGACAAGCGTGTCGGATTCCCCGGTGAGGACGGCTTGCGCGGCGAGAGCGACGGATTTGAGGCCCGAGCCGCAAACTTTGTTGATAGTCATCGCCGCGACGCGATAATCGAGGCCGCCCTTGAGCGCCGCCTGGCGTGCGGGATTTTGGCCGAGGCCCGCCTGGACGACGTTGCCCATAATGCATTCGTCGACGTCCTTGGGGTCGATGCCCGCGCGGCGAACCGCCTCGGCGACGACTTTTGCGCCAAGCTCCGGCGCGGTGAGCGGCGAAAGTCCGCCCATGAATTTTCCCATCGGCGTGCGGACAGCACTCAATATGACTGGCGTTTCCATGATGATGGCTCCTTAAAGTATTGCGCGGCCCTGAATACAACAGTATAGGCGGGGCGATTGGCAGGGTCAATTTCGGCCCGGGTGAGAGAAAGAGACGTTCAAGAGTAACTCGTTCGTCACCGACCTAATAATCTTCGTTGTACCTCTCCAGGTAATTCGAATATAAGTTAATGCTAAGCAGTCCTTCGGTAAATGCGGCAGTTAAATGGAGCAGATGTGCAACCCGCCTTGCGACGAGCGGAAAGGAAACCACGATGACAAAACGCTGGATACTGATTTTGTTACTTGCATTTCCTTGTTCTGCAGGAGCAGGAAAAAAATCGAAACCTTTGCCGATGCCTCCCCTCGTATCGCATGAACAGCCATTGACCAACTATGCTTGCCTTTTCACTCCCACGTCACAGGTATCCGCGGTGGAATATTGGACCGTGGTAGCTTTTGCCGAATACGGCAAAGAGCACAAGCGGTACTGGACAAAATCCCTTGGGACCTTTCGCGGCAGCGAATCCATTGCGAGCCACAATTCTGAATCGGCAGGAGGCGGCGAAGCTATAGGCTTGATTGCCGAAAATGTCCAATACGGAGACGCGGGAAAGAAGTGCTCCGAATGGGAAGAAGCGGTACAGGAGCAGGCGGCAGCGGCTAAGACAACCCCCAGCAAATAACAGATGCGACCGTTACCAAGCCGGAGTCGCACCGTCAATTTGGCGCGGGGTAGCTATCGTACCTAATTCCTTGCCTGCCTCGAGAGTTCGCATGCGCTCGTTAGGATAAGTTGGGCGCGAAAAAACCCAGACGGTTGGCTATTCCTCAGAAAATAGCCTTAAAACGTTTTCAGTGGCCGCGTTACGGTTATTTTCATGGTTCGTTGTGGTTCTAGAACCATAAATTCTTCGTAAGGAATTCACCGCAGCCTGCCCGAATATTCTCCCCTTCCATTTGGCGCGCACCGCGAAGCGCGTTAGAATTCAAGTCTCAACAGGATGCCGGCGATTCCCTCAGACGCGCTCATCGAATTAAATGCGGAACAGCTTGCCGTGGTGGAACACGGTGAGGGGCCCCTGCTCGTCGTGGCGGGCGCGGGGACGGGGAAGACGCGCGTCATCACACGACGGATTTGCCGGCTGCTCGAAATGAATCCGGAGCTTTCGGGAGAAAATATTCTGGGGCTGACGTTCACCGACAGGGCCGCGAACGAAATGAAATCGCGAGTGATGAAGGCGGCGGGCGCGCGGGCGGAAGGCGTATGGCTGAGCACGTTTCATAAATTCTGCATGGACAAGATTTTGCTGGATTCGAACGCGGCGCTGCAGGTGATCGAGCCAGCGGAGCATTGGATCCTGCTGCGGCGGAATATTCGCGAACTGGCGCTGAAGCATTTCACGCGGCTGGCGGAACCGGGCGAGTTTTTGAGCGACTTCGAGAGGTTTTTTTCCCGGTGCCAGGATGAACTGGTGACAGCGGAAGATTACCAGCGCTACGTCGACGGCTTGCGAGCGGAATTTGAAATGCGAAAAGAGCTGCTGGAGGCAGAGGTGCGCGTGGCGGAAGAGGAAAATCTGGCGCGGCTGGAGGAAGTGGCTCGCGCGTACCGCACAAGCGAACGGCTGCAGCGCGAGCGGAATTTGATCACTTTCGGCGGCCAGTTGCTGCGCGCGGTGGAATTGCTGCGCAACGATCCGGAACGGCTGGCGCGGCTGCGCGAGCAATATCGCTATATTTTGGTCGATGAATTTCAGGACACGAATATTGCGCAACTCGAATTGCTGCGCCTGCTGGCGGGCGATGCGCGGAATATCGTGGCGGTGGGGGACGACAATCAGGCGATTTATCGTTTTCGCGGCGCGTCATTCGGAAGCTTCACGATTTTCTTTGACCGGTTTTGCGGCGCGGTGAAGGGTGGGGGCGGCACGTTACCATTGAAATCGCTGACGCGGAATTACCGATCAACGAAAAGGATCTTGAGTGTCGCAAGTCAGGTGATTCAGCACAACGAGCACCCTACGTTTTTGCCGCACCGCAGCCTGGTGACCGAAAATACGACGGGCGAAAAAATTCGCATCGTGGAATTTGCGACGCCGGAAGAGGAAGCGCACTGGATCGTCAGCGAAATTGAACGGCTGCACGCGGCGGGACGGCCGTGGCGAAGCTGTGCAGTGCTCTATCGCAAACACTCGCACCGGACGCGCATCGTCGACGTGCTGCGGCGCAAGAGAATTCCGTTCGTGATTCGCGGGCTTTCCGTGCTGTCGAATACGCTGGTGCGCGACCTGCTGGCGTACTTGCGGCTGATTGTGATTCGGTCGGACAACGTGGCGCTCGCGCGCGTGGTAGCCACACCTTACTGGGGATTCGAACCGCGTGACCTGGTGCGCCTGGCGGAAAAAACGCGACGGAATCAATCGATTGCCGACGTGCTGGAAGCGCCGCAGCAAGAATTATCTTTCCGGCCGCAAATGAAAACGGACGAGCTGGTGAGATTTTTGAAAACGCTGCGGCAACTGGCGAAGCGAGCGAGCGCACGAACGGTGTTTGACACGCTGGTCGGAGGACTTGGACTATCGCCGTTGCCATCCGACGCAGACCGGTTGAACCTGGAACGGCTGGCGGCGTTTCTGGCGGACTGGGAAAAGAAGAGCGAAGACAAGTCGCTCGCCGCGTTTATCGAGTATTTCGACTTTTTCCTGCAAGCAGGCGGAGAAATGGCGCAGACGGAAGAGCCGGCGGACGACGCGGTACAGCTCTTGACGGTGCATGCGGCGAAGGGATTGGAGTTCGATCACGTTTTCGTGCTGACCGTTTCCGACGGCGAATTCCCAGCGCGCCCGCAAGCGCCGGTGCTGGAGTTCCCTGCCGCACTGATGAAAGAAGAGCAGCCGAAGGGCGAATTCCGGATTCAGGAAGAACGACGGCTTTTTTACGTGGCGCTGACGCGCGCGCGGCAGTTGCTGACGCTTTCGACGATCGTGAACAACCGGAAAAAGTGGTCGCCATTTCTGGAGGACATTCTCGAGGATCCGAAATTGAAAGCAGCGCACGCGGAACAGTTGACGCCGAAGGTGAACGTCCCCAAAGAAGACGAGACGGTGGGATCGCTACCCGCCGATCCGCGGCGGCCGCAACTTTTTCCGACGATTCCGGAGAATTCGCGCGCGTACTCTCGGATTGCTTTATGGGCCAAGTCGTTTCATCCGCCGCTGGGAGAACCGCTGCAACTAAGCGCTTCGGCGATTGAGACGTACAAAAGCTGCCCGATGAAATATCTGCTGCAGCAAGTGTGGGGAATCCGCGGCGGCCCGCAGGCGGCCATGACGTTTGGCAACGTGATGCACACGACGATTCGCGAATTCGTCCGGGAGATACGCAAGGAGCGGCGCGTGCCGTTCGAAGAGGTCGCGGGGACTTTCGAGCGCGAGTGGTCCGCCGCGGGATACCAAGACGATTATCAAGAGGAAGAATACCGCAAGGCTGGGCGCGAACAGTTGCAGGCGTTTTGCGAAAGCTATTCGCGCGCACCGGCAGATGTGCTGCATCAGGAGAAAGCGTTCGAGCTGCCGCTCGATCCAAACGTGGTGGTCATCGGGCGCATGGACCAGATCAACCGGCTGGAAGCGCGACAAGTGGAAATCGTCGATTACAAGACGGGAAACCCGAAACGTCCGAAGCAGGCGGACCAGAGTTTGCAGCTAAGTCTGTACGCGCTGGCGGCGCAGGAAGTTCTCGAGCTCGAACCGGAGCGGCTGGTTTTTTACAACTTGACGACGAATGAAGCGGTGGCGACAACGCGCGACGCCAAGGCGCTGAAGAAAGCGAAGGAGGCAGTTGCGGAAGTCGCGGATCTGATTCGCGCGGCGGAATTCCCCGCCCGGCCGGGATTCATCTGCCGCTACTGTGATTACCGGCCTATTTGCCCCGCGCACGAGCATTTGATTTCGATACAGCCCGCAAACACAAATTGAAGTTTCAAAAAAAGGAGCAGCCGATTTGGCTGCCCTTTTTTGCTGCTCGTTCGTTTCGTTGCTCGTTGTGTTTCGTTTATCGGCGCCGGAATTTAACGTACCGGCGATTGCGCGCATGAACTGCTTTGGAGTTTCTCCCCCGCGAGCAAGCGGCGCTTGATATTTCAGGAGCGCGAATCTTGATCGCTTCTGTCTTGTATACCCGCATACACGCGCGATATCAAGAATTTTATAATCGAGGAGTTGTGCGCGTTAACGTGGGAAACTGGCGTAGTAACCCTGGCGCGCGGTGACTGCGAGGCCGGGACGCTCAACGCGAACCTCAATCGTATGGTAATTGCCCTTGCCGACGGTTTTGGAAGGCTCGAAGGCAAGGGTGTATTGATTGCGCGCCTCTTCGGTGAGCGCCGAATACATGCGCTCGAGATCCATCTCCTTCGTGGCGGAGAAAACATCGCCGCCTGTCGAATTGGCGTACTGCGCGAGGCGACCGGGGCCTTGAAGTTTGAGAATATCGGCGCTGGAATTCACGGCAATGGCGTAGACCGAGATATTGTTGGCGAGCAAGAGGCGCAAGGTGTTGTTGAAGCTCCACTGATTATTACGATCGTTGGTGCCGTCGGAAACGAGAAAAATAATTTTGCGGCGGTCGCGAGCGCGATTGCGAAGCATTTCCGCGGCGTAATGAATGGCGTCGTCGACGTGCTTGGTGACGCCGTTGGTGTTCGTGCCCATAAGAGGAATATCGGCGGCGCCGCCGAGGGTTTGACCGTTGATGCGCGGCGGAGTGGTCATGACCATCGGTGGAGTGCCCGGGACGCGAGAGTCAAGGGCATCTTTCTGGTTTGTACGAATCTGTTTGAGCTTGGCAAACAGGGCGTCATTGTTCGCGGAGAAATCCATCACCAGCTTTGGATACTCATCGAAACGCACGAGCGCCACTTCGTCGTTGGGACCGAATCCGGCAGCGATGCTGTCCAGGCTCTTCTGAACCTTCTCGGATTCTTTGGTGGGGAGATCGTCATCGAGAATAACGACGGCCGAAATAGGGAAAGGCTCATTCCAAAAGAAGCGGATAGACTGTTCGACGTTGTCCTGGAAGATGCGAAAGTCGTCCTGCTGCAGGTCCGCGACAAGATTCCCGTTGGGATCCTTTACCGTGACGGGGACAAGTACGTCTGTCGTGTGGACAATAATTCTTGCGGGAGCTTGCGCCGACTTCGCGGCAGGTTTTTGCGGGGAAGCGGCGCTTTGCGAGGCGGTGGATTGCGAGGCAGTGCCGCTCTGCGCAAACGAGCAAGCAGGAAACAGCACAGCGGCCGCAAAAATCGCCACGAATTTTCTCATTTTCCCCCTGCCCCCGACTACGCATTGTGCGCGGCGAAGATATTACCGCGACTTGTCAAGTTATCGCCGCGGCGGGACGCATCCGTTTGCGCGGAGGACGCATCGAATTATCCGCAGTGGAGAACTGCTCCAATTATACGATGGCTTCGCGCGCATGAGGTGGCGATCCTTGTTGAAAACGAGATTCTGTCCCGTGGCAGCAGTGTCTATCGCGATCATCATCGGTTGCCTCACGGGTGTCCCGCAAATTTGGATGCAAGGAGCGAACTGGGGGTTCGCCGTAAGGGCGGGAGAATCGCGGCCGCAGATTCCCGTGCAAATCCCGGTGAAAAAACCGGACGCGCAACAGAAGAAACAGCAACAACAGCCGAACGAAGGCGTTACGCACCTGAACGTCAACCTGGTGCGGCTGTACGTGACCGTGCGCGACCATCATGGAGCGATTATTCAAAATCTGGAAAAGAAAGATTTCCGTGTATATGAGGACGGCAAGGAACAAACCATTTCGTTTTTCTCGAAGGACATGACCGACCCGATCACGCTGGCGATGATGATCGACACAAGCGGCAGCGAGGAAGACTTTCTGGGCGCCGAGAAAGAAACCGCATCGCGATTCTTGCGCGACATCCTGCGCAAAGACGATCTGGCGATGCTGGTGTCGTTTGACACGCAAACGAATTTGCTCGCCGACTTCACAGACAATCAGCAAATTCTGGAGGCTGCGCTACAAAAAGCGGAGATTAATGCGCCTTCGGGTTTAGGACCGACAAGTCTGAACCAGCAGGGCACGGTACTCTACGATGCGATTTATCAGGTCTGCCTCGACAAGCTTCCGTCAGAGACGGGGCGCAAAGCACTGATCATTTTGACCGATGCGCAGGATGAAGGAAGCAACCACAGCGTGCAAGATGCGATCCTCGCCGCCCAAGAGGCCAATGCGGTGGTTCATGTGTTACTGGTGGCCGACCCGCGGTATCGCTTCATGATCGGTTATGTTGGAGGAAGCATTGCCCAGGAAATGGCGACGCAGACAGGCGGGCGCGTTATCGCAGTGCGGAACGACAATGATTTGGACAAGGCGTTCGACCAGATTTCGCAGGAGCTGCGCAGCCAGTACGTAATCGCTTACTATCCCACGGACACAACCGCAAACGGGGCATTTCGCAAAATCAAAGTGGAAACATCGACACAGGGCCTTCGCGTGCTGACGCGGCAGGGTTACTACGCTCCCGGACGCAGCGTACGATAGAGTGGTGGCTCTACAAAAGGAAATCTCGGCGTGTTGCGGCGCCGACGGGCAGTTGATTAAACCCGCCCCTAGGAAGACAAAGCGATGGCGATAGCAAAGCTCCGTCGAGGCTGTCTGCCCGCCGCCGGCAGACCGCGACCGCTATATGGCATTGAGTCCCGCAAGGAAAACGAGCAAGCCTCGAATTGACGCAGTCAAAAAAACCAAAAATAGGAGCCAGCGTGAACGCTTAACGTGGCGGCGCGCCTGCACCTGGTGTGGTTGGCACAGCCGGAGAGATAACCGGCGCAGTGGCGTAATAGCCTTTGCGGTAGCGGGCGACCAGGCCTTTGCGGTCGACGCGAAGGTCCAGTCGGTGATACCCGCCGTCCGCGTCCGTATTGGGCAACGCGTAGCCGAGCAGATACTGGCTACGGAGCTCGTTTCCGATATCGAGGAAGGATTGCGCGAGATCATCGACGCGATACGGAAAGAAAACGCGGCCACCGGTTTCGTCGGAATATTCCTGGAGAACTTTTTCGCCCTCCGACAGGTGAAGCTTTTCCGGAGTAGGAGTGTCGGTGGTGACCCAGTCGTTGTTGGTGCTAATGGCATAAACGGACACGCCAGCGCGGTCGGCCATTTGGATGGCGTCGCTCAAGGCGTGGTCGCTGAGATTGTCGTCACCGTCGCT
>JBAUEX010000150.1:0-19114 GCA_049678845.1 Candidatus Acidiferrales bacterium | reverse complement strand
TTCCGACACCGCCCAGGACAATGCCCAGCGCGAAAACAATCACCACCAGTCCGATTGCTTTCCGAGAAACGTTGCTATTGGTCATGGTGCTTTTGTTCAATCGCCATCAAAACTTTGTCTCCGCTCGATGAAGATGCGGACACGGGCACAACGAACACATCATTCTGCTGCGTTGTAACTGTCTGCGCGGCAGAAGCGGGCGCGTTGCTCGCTGTCTTAAGGTCGTATGCAAACAGCAACGCAATCGCCAACGCGGCCGAGAACGCCAGCCGCCAGGACCACGCCTCGATCGGCCGCCAAAAACTCTTTTGCTCACGAACCCAGCGCTCGGCCGCATCGATCTGCGCCATCACGCGCTGTGTGAATGCCGGGCCCGGCTCCGCAGCCCCATCAAAAACAGTTACCAAGCGGCCTGCTAGCCGAGCGTCTTCAAGCGCCTCGCGGCATTCGCGACAGCTCTCGAGGTGAGCGGTCAATCGCTGCGCGTCGCGACGAGGCAATTCGCCGTTCACGTAATCCTCGAGCGCCGTCTCGAATTTTTCACAACCAGCCATCTTCTTCTGTTCGTGCTGTTCGGACATGTTCAGGTCCCTCCGAACTACGTTTTCCCCGCTTCCCTAACTGTGCGCGCCGACCCGCCGGCGGTAGGTCTTTGCCAGCTTGCGTCGCGCCCGAAAAAGCCTGACCTTTACCGTGTTCACGTTCAGATTCAACATTCTGCCAATCTCTTCCACGGCGAATCCCTGCGCTTCTTTGAGCACCAGCATCACGCGGTCTTCCTCGGAAAGTTCCCCGAGCAGCCGCTCGACAATCTCCCGCAACTCAGCCCGGTCGCTTGGATTGCCGCCACCGTGACTGTCGGTGCTGACGAATTGCTCCACGTGCCGCACCTGTTCTTCGCTGAGATCGGCCTCGTAACTGAGCGGCCGCACTTTCTTCTTCCTCAAATAATCCCAGCACTCATTTACTGCAATCTTGTAGAGCCAAGTCGAAAACGCCGAGCGCATGTCGAAACGGCCGATGGAGACGTACGCCTTTAAAAACACCTGCTGCGCGACGTCCTCAATGTCCTCGCGGCGCCTTAGTACGCCGCCGACGACGGCCATGACGCGCTGCTGGTGCCTGCGGACCAACTCTTCAAACGCAACAACTTCGCCCTTTTGGGCCGCCCGCACCAATTCGCGGTCGTCCGGTTTACCGGTCCGCGGCCGGACGGTCATCGCAACGGCGGTTGCGCTTGCTGCCACGTATTTTGGGACGTTATCCATTCGCTTGCGGTTACAATTACCTCAAACTCGTTGCGTTAAATTTTGGTGTATAAGTTATCCCTTGCAGGGTGCAATCATTCATGTGACAATCCGTCGCATGATAATCGGAGACCGTTTAAAGCTGTTGCGCGAGACCAAAAAATTATCCCAGGGCGACATCGAAAAGCGCACGGGACTTCTTCGCTGCTACATTTCGCGGGTTGAGAACGGCCATACCGTTCCGGCCATCGAAACGCTCGAAAAACTGGCAAGGGCCATGGAAATCCCCCTCTACCAGCTATTCTACGACGGCGAGGAGCCACCTGAGTTGCCTAATTTGCCCAAGCGCAAGTCTTCAGATGATATTGCGTGGGGTAGCGCCGGAAAAGAAGCCCGGTTCCTTGGCCGCTTCCGCCGAGTATTGGGACGCGTCGACGAAGCCGACCGCCGCCTCTTGCTCTACATGGCCCAGAAGATGGCCCATCGCTAGAGCGGTTGCTGCGATTCGCTCTGTTTAGCGCAATTCACTCCCACTCGATCGTGCTCGGTGGTTTCGAGCTGACGTCGTAGACTACCCGTGTGACCCCACGAACCTCGTTTACGATCCGCACGGAAATCCTCTCAAGGATTTCCCACGGCAGGCGCACCCAGTCCGCTGTCATGGCATCTTCTGACGACACTACTCGCACGGCAATCGTGTAACCGTAAGTCCGGAAGTCCCCCATCACACCCACACTTCGCACCGGAAGCAAAACCGCAAACGCCTGCCAAACCTTGTCGTAGACCCCTCCGCGGCGAACCTCTTCGACAACAATAGCGTCAGCGCCGCGGAGAATCTCAAGCTTCTCTGGCGTAATCTCGCCAAGGAGGCGGACCGCCAATCCCGGCCCCGGGAATGGATGTTTCGACAATATCTCTTCCGGCAGGCCCAGTTCCCTTCCAATCATGCGCACTTCGTCCTTGAAGAGATCGCGCAACGGCTCGATCAATTCGAACGGCAGATCTTTGGGCAATCCGCCAACATTGTGATGAGTCTTGATCGTCGCCGAAGGCCCCTTGACGGACACGGATTCGATCACGTCCGGATACAAAGTTCCTTGAACCAGGAAACGCATGGCCGTTCCGCCCGTCTCGGCGGCCAGACGCCGCGATTCTTCGGCAAACACGGCGATGAATTCCGCGCCGATGCGTTTGCGTTTGTCTTCGGGATCTGTGACACCTTTCAGCCGCGCGAGGAATCGCTCCGAGGCGTTGACGCCCGTGACGTTGAGGCCAAGCCTGTCGCGCAGCAACTCCAGCGTTTCAACGAATTCGTTTTGCCGCAGCAAACCGGTGTCGACGAAAACGTTTATCAGCCGGTCGCCAATCGCGCGATGCACCAGGGCCGCGGCGACCGCGGAGTCAACGCCTCCGCTCAGGGCGCACAATGCCTGCGCGCTGCCCACGCGTTTGCGAATCGCCTCGACCGTTTCCGAAATAAACGACGCGCGGTCCCAATTCTTTTTCGCGTCGCACACTTCGAATACGAAATTTCGCAGAATTTCCGTGCCGCGGTCCGTGTGCAGCACTTCGGGATGAAACTCGACGCCGTAAAGATGTCGCGAGCGGTCTTCAATGGCGGCCACGGCGTTATCGGTGCGTCCGGTGGTTTCGAATCCGTCGGGCAGGCCGGCCACATGATCTCCGTGGCTGTTCCACACTTTGAAATGTTCGGGAAGTCCGCGGAAGAGCGCTGAATCCGTTTCGCGGTCAAGCGTAGCGGGTCCATACTCACGCCGCTCGGCCTTGACTACATTTCCACCAAGCGTTCGCGCCATCCATTGCATGCCATAGCAGATCCCGAGCACGGGAACGCCGAGGCCAAGAACGTTCGCGTCGCACGCCGGCGCGTCCACGTCGTATACGGAACTGGGACCGCCCGACAGAACGATGCCGCTCGGCTGCAGGCGCTTGATTTCGTCCAGAGAAGCATTGCATGGCAGAATTGCGGAGAAGATTTCCTGCTCGCGAATCCGCCGCGCGATCAGCTGGGTGTACTGACCGCCGAAGTCCAAGACTACAATCCCGCCGCGCGTGCTCAATCCAACACCCTCGCTTTTCGCCGATGCTGGCCGCTGTTCCGGAACTGCCGCGGAATTTGCCATCCGAATACTCCTTGGTTCGCGGAATCTCCCGCGCAAAGCGGCTACTGTACGACGATGTTCACGAGCTTCCGCGGCACGACAATCGTCTTCATGACTTTCTTTCCCACGAGCAACTGTGCGATGCGCGGATCGTGTATGGCGCGGTCGACAAGTTCGTCCTCGCCGACGCTGTCGTCCACCAAAATCTTTCCACGTACGCGCCCGTTAATCTGGATGATGACCTCAAACTGTTCTTCTTTGGCAAGATCTTCCCGGAACTTTGGCCATTCGGTTCGCGCGATCCCGCCCGAATGGCCCAGCATCTCCCACAGCTCTTCGCTGACGTGCGGGGCCATCGGCGCCAGCATCAGGACCAGCAGCTCAATCCCATTTTTCGCAACCGTGGGATTCGCGCCTTCGTCGAGCGGCTCCTGGGCTTGGAGTTCGTTGACCAACTCCATGATCAGCGCAATGGAAGAGTTGAAGTGCCAGCGCGCCTCGAAGTCATTGGTTACGCGCCTGAGCGTTTGATGGGCTTTACGCAGCAGCGCTTTCTCTTTCGGCGTGGCGTGCGCGAGGTCGATGGACCCGCCCCCAGCTTCGACGCCGCGCAGTTTTTCCGCATAACGGTGCACGAGCCTGTAAACCTTGTTCAAGAACCGCGCGCAGCCCTCGATTCCATCTTCATTCCACTCGAGGTCTTTTGCAGGCGGCGCCGCGAACAGCGTGTACATTCGCGCCGTGTCGCAGCCATATTTTTGCGCCATTTCATCGGCGCCCACAACGTTGCCGTGCGACTTCGACATCGCGCTGCCGCCCTTTTGCACCATGCCTTGCGAGAAGAGCCTCATGATTGGCTCGATGATTTCCGTCATACCCAAATCGCGCATCACCTTGGCAAAAAACCGCGAATAAATCAGATGCAGAATGGCATGTTCGATTCCGCCAATATATTGATCGATGGGAAACCAGTAACGCACTTCTTCGCGGCCATACGGCGCTTTGTCGTTGCGCGCGTCCGTGTACCGGTAGAAATACCACGACGAATCGACGAACGTGTCCATCGTGTCCGTCTCGCGCCGCGCTGAACCGCCACACTTGGGACATTTCGTGTTCACAAATTCCGGAACGCCCGCAAGAGGCGACTGCCCTTCTCCGGTCAGAGAGACTTTTTCCGGCAGCTTCACCGGCAATTGGTCGTCAGGAACAGCAACGATTCCGCATTTGTCGCAATAGACCACCGGAATGGGGGTGCCCCAGTAGCGCTGCCGCGAGATGCCCCAATCTTTCAATCGATAGGTCGTCTCGCCGTGGCCCAGACCTTTCGTTTCGGCATGCGCCGTCATTTTTTCGATGGCTTTTTCGGACGGCATGCCGGTGTACGGCCCGGAATCCACCGAACGGCCGTATTCAGTAAAAGCTTCGCTCAACTGGCCTTTCTTGAATGAAGGACCTTCGAGCGGCTGCACGACAATTTTCACGGGCAAATGATATTTCTGCGCAAACTCGAAATCGCGCTGGTCGTGGCCGGGGACGCACATCACCGCGCCGGTGCCGTACTCGGCGAGTACGAAATTTGCCACCCAGATGGGCACCAGTTCGCCGGAGAACGGATCCACGGCGAATCGCCCCGTGAAAATTCCTTCCTTCTCCGCCTTGGCCAGATCGGCCGCGCGCATCAGTTTCTGGCGCAGGCGATTCCACTCGGCTTCGATGGTCGCGTGCCCGGGCATGCCTTCAAATAATTTCGGCAGCAGGGGATGTCCGGGCGAGAGCAATACCGCGCTGGCTCCGTAGATTGTGTCGATCCGCGTGGTGAAAACCTCGATGGAAGTCCCGTCCATCTTCGCCACAGGAAACTTCACGCGCGCGCCGCGCGACTTGCCAATCCAGTTTTGCTGCATCAGCAAAACGCGCTCAGGCCAGCCGGCGTGAAGCTCGGCCATGTCGTCGAGCAATTCGTCGGAATATTTCGTGATGCGCAAAAACCATTGCTCGATTTCTTTCACTTCGACCGGTGTCGTCTCGTGCCGCCAGCAGCAACCGTCCACCACCTGCTCATTCGCCAATACGGTCTGGCACTGCGGACACCAGTTCACTTTGCTGCGTTTGCGGTAGGCCAGGTCGCGTTCGAGCATGCGGAGGAAAAACCATTGGTTCCAGCGGTAGTAATCGGGTTCACATGTGGAAATTTCGCGCCGCCAGTCGTAGCTGAAGCCGAAGCGCTTGCACACTGCCTTCATCTGCGCGATGTTGGAACGGGTCCATTCGCCGGGAGGAATGCCGTTCTTGATGGCGGCGTTTTCGGCGGGCAATCCGAAAGAATCCCAGCCGATCGGATGCAGCACATTGAATCCGCGCATTCGTTTGTAACGCGCCACCGCGTCGCCGATGGTGTAATTGCGCATGTGGCCCATGTGCAGCGTGCCCGAAGGATACGGCAGCATTTCGAGGACGTAGTACTTCGGACGCTTTGCGTCGCGGTCCGCGTGGAACGCGCCCTGCTCTTCCCAGATTTTCTGCCACTTCGCTTCAATCGCTTGTGGCTCGTACTCGCTCAATGGCTGATTCACCTCTTGTGTCGTTTCGGTTTTGCGCGTCGCGCGCTTGCCGTGCCGCCGCGTCTTTTCACCGGCTTCCGTTTGGACCGCCGCACCAGAAAACCATCCGCTACGTTGCCCGTGCGCTTCGGTGTTATGCCCACCAAGCGCCAAAGCATACGCACATTTCGAAGGTCATCGCCGGGGCGATCAATCGGCGTTTCGAGAATAAACGCGCGTCCCGCCAGCAGTGGATGATTCAGAATCCTGCGAAACGCCTCAATTCCGATTTTCCCTTTGCCGATGTGTTCGTGCCGATCGAGCCGCGAGCCCATCGCAGACTTCGAATCATTCACGTGCACAACGAACACGCGCTCGAGGCCTACCGTTTGCGCGATTTCCGCCAGCGCGCCGTCCAGCCCTGCGGGACGGCACAGATCATGTCCCACAGCGAACAGGTGAGCCGTGTCCACGCAGACGCCCAGCGGAAGCTCCGGACACAGATCGAGAATGCTTTTTAACTCCGCGAATCGGGAGCCGACCGACGTTCCCTGCCCCGCCGTATTTTCGAGCAAGATCCGCAGGCCGTTGAAATTCACGCCGCGTGCCGCTTGCTTCAATCCATCCGCAATGGCCGCCACAGCGGAACTCATATGCGCGCCCTTGCCGCATCCCGGATGAGCGACCAGAAAATCGGCGCCAAGAGCCGCCGCGCGCACCAGTTCGTCATGAAACGCCTGAATGGAGCGCACGCGCAGGACGCGGTCCGGAGAGGCGAGATTGATCAGGTAGCTGCCGTGAACGACGAGAGGCCCCAGGCCCAATTCGACGCGGCGGTCGCGGAAACGCTGTGCGCCTGCATCCGCGACATTTGAACCGCTCGGGCCGCGGCTCCACATTCGCGGGCTGGCTGAAAATATTTGCAGCGCGTTGGCGCCGAGGTTATGCGCGATTTCGAGCGAGGATGTAATGTCGCCCGCGATCGATGTGTGGATTCCGATGCGGATACTGCCGTCCATCCAGGCGGGCAGGAGAGGTTTCGTTACAGGTTCCGGACGGTATTCATCACTGGGGACATACGACTGAGTTGAACTGTGCTGAGGCTCTTCCATTCCCTCGAAACGCTTCTCAATTTCGCGTGAACCTGCATTTTACAGGATTCGCTTCACTTCCGCAAACGATAACGCCAGAGGGTGGTGACTCAGATTGCCGTAGTAGGTTGGTTTCCGATTATCCAACGTACCGTCCAATTGAATTACTTCCGAGTCGCACGTTATCGAACGCGCGAAGAGCACCATGCACACTTCGACTTGCTTCGTCAAAACGCGCGTCCGATAAAGCTCTAGCGTCACCCGCCCATCGGCGGCAAGCTCCATTTGGGCTTTCGAAGCTCGCGCGTGCGAATTTCCGCAGCGCCACGGGCAACTGTCCGAGAACGGCCCTTACCAGGAGGCCTCGCTCCAAGGTGGAGGACATGCCCGCCCAAGCCCGTGTCGGAATCTAGTGTTCTGTCTCTGAAATAACTGGCCACACTATTCTTCTCGTCTCTGGCGACGTCGAGGTTGGGTGCTGCCCGGTTTTATCGACTCTAATTTCGCTCGGGCACGCTCAATTTTCTTCAAGATGTCCTCCAGTTTAGCGGTCCAGACGAAAGGCCGCGGATTCTCATTCCACGCCGACAAAAACTCTTCGATGGTCTCGACCAAATCCGGCACACTGGCAAACGCTCCCCGGCGCACCGCTTTTTGCGTTAGCTCCCCAAACCACCGCTCCACCAAATTCACCCAACTGGAACTGGTGGGAATAAAGTGCGGCACGAAACGAGGATGGCGTTTCAGCCAGCTCTGCACTTCGGGGGTCGAGTGCGTTCCGTAGTTATCCAGCACCATGTGCAGTTCCCAGTCCCCGGGAAATTCTCGGTCGAGTCGGCGCAGAAACTTCAGGAATTCTTGATGACGATGCCGGCTACTGCACTGCCCGATGACTTTGCCGTCCAAGTAACTGAGCGCCGCAAAGAGCGTCGTGGTTCCGTTGCGCTTGTAATCGTGAGTCATCGTGCCGCACCGCCCTTTCTTCAGGGGCAGCCCCGGCTGGGTGCGGTCCAATGCTTGGATTTGGCTCTTTTCGTCCACGCACAACACCATCGCCTTCTGCGGCGGGTTCAAATACAGGCCCACTACATCGGTCAATTTCTCGATAAACTTGGGATCGCGCGACAGTTTGAAGGTGCGGCTCAGGTGCGGCTTGAGGTTGTGTAATTGCCAAAGCCGGTTCACCGTGCTCCTGCTTACCCCTTGGGCTTTGGCCATACTCCGGCAGCTCCACTGCGTCATGCCCTTGGGCTTGGTCTCCAACGTCGCACGAATCCATGCGTCCCGCTTCTCCAGGTCGTATTTCGGTTTGCGTCCCCGACCGGGTTGAATCTCCCAGACCGTATCGATCCCTGCGCTTTGCACGCGCCCTCGCCACAGCGCGACAGTGTGTCGATTGACCTCATAGCGGGAAGCGATTTCCAGATCGGGCCATCCGTCCGCGGCGGCCAAAACCAATCGGCAGCGCAAAGCCACCTGCTGCGGCGTGCCCTGTGCCGACTCCCAGCCGACCAATTGCACTTGATCTCCCGCCGATAAGTTCATGACCGGAGTGACTCTCGCCATAGGGACAATACATACCACAGGCCGTCAATACGTCCACTTATAAGTGAGACGATGTGTCTAATTTATTACGAGACTATACACTAGTGGCATCATCGGCGTCGGTGAAGTCACGCCCCTCCAGCAAGGACATACGGCAGGTCGAAAAATACCCGGGCGCCGTGGCGATGACCGCAGTCAACCTGCCGTTGCGGGGATCGGTCATGTCCACACCATCGGTGAACGTCGTCCATTGGAAGCTTCCGCCCAGGGGCGGGGAGTCGGCAATGCTTGCGCTCGCGACCATTGGCATGGCATCGAGGCGCTGCACCACGTCGCGATAGAGCGCCTCTGCCTGGGGCTGTGCGTAATGCGCCGCGCTCGGATCCAGCAAGACGGTGATGTCGTGCTTCACCTCGAATCCCGGATTGATTTGCTCGGCGTTACGAAGACTGTGAACGAAAAGTCCGCCGCCCACCAGCGCAATCAACGAGAGCGCAACCTGAATCATCACCAGCACTCCGCGTAATCCATACCAGCGTGCGCTGCCTGTTGGCGCGCTCGTACGGTCCTTCAAGGCCGCTATATTGTCTCTGCGTGAGGCTTGCAACGCCGGTGCAAGCCCAAAAAACAACGTGGCGATCACCGCAAGACCAAGTGTGTACAAGAAAACGCGGCCATCCAGGCTGAAATCAAAACGGCGCGCGAGTCCCGGCGGCAAAAACGAAACCAGGGCCGATTTCGCCCAGTAGGCGCAGAAAATTCCCAATCCGCCGGCAAGCAGCGCCATGAGCAAACTTTCCGTGAGCAATTGGCGGATTAAGCGCGACCGCGAAGCTCCGAGAGCCACGCGGACGGCGATTTCACGCTGGCGCTGAGTCGCGCGGGCAAGTAGCAGGTTGGCGACGTTAGCGCAGGCGATGAGCAAAACCAAGCCAACAATGCCCATCATCAGGGCGCCGGCGAGCGCAAAAATGTTATGAAGCTGTGGCGGAACGGTGGTTTCGGTGATGGGTACCACCATATCGGTGCGCCCACGATTGACTTTGGGATACTCATTCTGGAGTTGCAGTCCGAAATCGTGAACCTCAGTCTGTGCTTGCTCAAGCGTGATACCGGGCTTGAGCCGCGCCACCATGCCGACCATGCGGAAGCTGCGATCGTGAAAAAGTGTCTTCGTTTGTGCACTGAAGACCTCATCGGCGAGGGACACAGGAACCCAAACGTCGGGACTGCCAAGATTTCCGACTTGCCGGAAGGTTTGCGGCGCGACTCCAATCACGGAATATTCCATCTGATCCAATTGAATGCTCTTGCCCAAAATTCCCCGGTCTGCGCCGAATTGCGTTTTCCAGAGAGAGTAACTGATCACTGCTACAGGACGACGTGAGCTCTCGTCGTCCGATGAAAAGCCTCGGCCTAGCATTGGTTGCACGCCGAGAACGTCGAAGAAGTTGGCGCTAACCAGTCGAGCAGGAACCTCCACGTGCTTTCCCGAAATCGTCAGGTTGAATCCGAAACCAATCACAATCGACGTGCCAGAGAAGGACTTGATGTTATCGCGGTAGTCCACAGCGTTGGGATACGGCGTGGGAAGATATTCCTGTGGGGGGCCCTTGCGGCTGATCTGATTGGAGTAGAGGACCACGACACGCGCCGGATCTTTCACCGGGACCGATTGCAGAAAAATCGCTTTCGCGAGCGTGAAGATGGTCGTGTTGGCGCCGATTCCCAGCATCAGCGACAGTACGGCGACAGCTGTGAATCCCGGCGACTTGCGCAGCATGCGGAGGCCGTAACTCAAATCTTGAATCAGCGTCCCCATACTATCTCCTGCCTCTACGCCAAGGAGCACGTGGGACTAATCGTATCGCAAAAGATATGCCTCATTCCAACTTATCCGACAGTTCCCTACGAGTGGTCGGCAGCCCTTCCCTTACCGGCCCTTACCGGATTATGGAAGAGTTGCCCTTCAGGATGGCGCCACTTGCCTGCGGCTCGAAGCGCGTATACGCCGTTAATGGAAACAGTTATTTCTAGGGCTCGGGACCGCGTTTGGTGGATGGAGTCGCCATTCTGGCGCATTTGTTTTGTTCGTTCGGAACCCACAATTCCAGAAGTTCCTGAGCAAGCTTTTAGCGTCGTTGAGATTGCGCGACAGTGCATTACAGAGTGCCAAGGTGAAGTGGATCAATCGTATCGCAAGAAACGTGTGTCATTCTGAATCATCCGACAGTTCCGGAAGAGTGGTCGACGCAATCCGGAAGGAATCGTTGGACAGAAACGCAGACACGTGACACTGTCTCAGATCGGGGGTTCACTTCAAAATTTGGGTCTTGTGGGAACGCTGTCGTGTGTTGCGCGATGTGGCTTCTCACCGTTCCAAGTCTCGGCTAACGGGTAAACAATTTCTCAATGGTCTTCATGGGATGGAAGAGACGATTGGGTTGCGTAGGAAGCGGTATGAAATCGTGGCGTAAATAGAATCCACGCGCTCGTTCGTCTTTCGCGTCTACAACAACGACTGCCGAAGCGACTTCACGGGTATTTCCGAGAGCGCGCTGGAGCGCATCCAAGAGCAACAATTCACCGATTCCCTGACCCCGGAAGTTTTCACTGACAGCCAATCTGCCCAGGAGGGTCGCAGGCACGTTCGGATAGCGTGGGAGTTTCTTCGCAACCCTTTCCGGGAGATCAGCCAGATTCACCAGATGAGCGGACAGCGTGTAGAACCCTGCGATTGTTGTGCCGTCGGGGGTGATGACAAAAACAGCCGCTACACGCCTGCTGACATCTTGTCCGGCCTGCTTTTCTAGGTATCGATCCAACGCTTCCACGCCACAGGAAAAAGCCGCACGATCGTGCTTAACGCTGAGCGACTCGATTCGGTAGCAAGTTTCGTCGTAGTTCTTAGTCACAAGGTGCCCAGCCGTCTCTTGTAGCGTTGCGCCGCAGCCTTCATGCGTGCGCTGGGCGCCGGAGGATTCAGCAAGGCCCGCACAAACCGCTCACGGTCGCGGCCCGCAAGAGTCCAGACTTCGTGCTCCTGAATGGCGCGCGCGGCGGCATCATCAGCGCTCAACACCATGAAATCCGACAGGGACGTGCCTTTCAGTCGAGCCGCATATTCAATACGGCGCTTCTGCTCGGGATTCAGACGCGCTTCGATGCGCGCGATCTTCCTTTGGTGTCTCTGCTGTTTCAGGCTTAGGGACATATGATCCTCACCTTGAAAGTGTACGGTATATTGCCGTACAATACAACCGTGCGGCGAGGACTCGCAAGACCTCCCACCTAAGAGTAAAACGCCGGGCAAGTGATGGTTGACTGTCTACCCTAAGGTAGGGTAGGGTAGGGTATCTACCATGCAATCCAACGAAGAAGCGGCAAGCAGGCTGGAACTCATGCAAGGCACGCTGGACATGTTGATTTTGCGGACGCTGGTGCTTGGTCCGGCGCACGGTCACGAGATCGCCAAACACATCCAGCGGAGCACGGACGACGTTTTGCAGGTGGAGCACGGGTCGCTTTATCCCGCGCTGCACCGCCTGGAACGCAAAGGCTGGGTCAGCGCAAAGTGGGAGACGCCGCGAAGCGGGAAGCGGGAGTTCAAGTATTACCGGCTTACCGCGGCAGGCAAGAAGCAACTCACGGCAGAGCATTCCAAATGGCGGCGGCTGGTCACAACGATTGGCCGCGTGATGGAGCCGGCCAAGGAAGGATGAAATGACCATCTGGCGCAAGCTTGAATCGTGGCTTTCCTGGTTCCCGTGGTATCGGCGCACCGCACGCGAGGCGGAGCTGGAACGCGAGTTGCGCGACCACCTTGACTTAGAAGCAGAGGAACGGAGGGCCGGTGGACTGCCGCTGGAGGAGGCTGGGCACGCGGCGCATCGAGCATTGGGCAATGCGCTGAAAATCGAAGAAGACATCCGCGCAGCATGGGGATTCCAGTGGTTTGACACATTGGTACAAGACATTCGCTACGCGCTGCGAGTCCTGCGCAAATCCCCCGGCTTCACCGCGGTCGCGGTGCTCACTCTCGCCCTCGGCATCGGTGCAAACACCGCCATCTTCTCCGTGATTGACGCCGTGCTTCTCAGCCCGCTTCCTTATCCCAAACCACAGCAGCTGATTGCGATGCGACCAAACGATTCTCTAGCAAACTTGATTGAGATCCAGCGCCGGAATCATTCGTTTTCGCAGGGCGGCGGCATCAACGTGACGGCAATGGACCTGACGGGCGCGGCCGAGCCCGTGCAAATTCATGCGGGGCTCGTCAATGCGGGGTTTCTGGAGACGCTCGGCGTTCCGCCGATGCTCGGCCGCATCCTCTCACCCGACGAAGACGTGAAAGGCGGCCCGCGAAACATCGTGGCGAGCTATCCATTCTGGCGAAACTTTCTAAACAGCAGCCCTCGTGCTCTGGGGAAGACAGTCACGCTGAACGGGAACAGTTACACGGTGATTGGCGTGATGCCCGCGAGTTTCCAATTGCCCCGGGAACATGCCGATGTTTTCGTTTCACTCTGGGTGGCTGATGCGAGGGCGGCCGTCGAGCGGGACGTGCATTTCATGCACGGCTACTGGCGATTGAAGCCCGGTGTGACACTTGCGCAGGCGCAGGCGGACATGTCCGCGATCGACCACCAGCTCGCGCAGCAATATCCCAATGACGAACGGGAACGGAAAACCTTGCTCATGCCATTGCACGAGTTGCTGGTGGGCAACATTCGCCCGGCACTGCTCGTGCTTTTCGGAGCTGTGGGATTCGTGTTGCTGATCGCCTGCGCGAATTTCGCCGGCCTGCTAATGGCTCGCGCTGCCGCGCGGCGGCATGAGCTGGTGATTCGCGCTGCGCTGGGCGCGCGAAGGAGCCGGCTGATTCGCCAGGCGCTGACGGAGAGCGGGCTGCTGGCGGTGATGGGCGGCGTAGCCGGACTGCTGCTCGCGAAATGGGGTACGAGTCTCCTCTTGTCGCTGAAGCCGGAGGCGCTCGAGCGCTTCAACGGGATCCAAATGGATGCGAAGGTGCTCTTGTTCGTGTTCGGCGTCTCAGTGCTGACCGGCATCGTCTTCGGCCTCGCGCCGGCATGGTCGGCGGCGCGAGCGGAGGTTTCGGAATCGCTCAAGGAAGGCGGACGCAGCGCAACAGCCGGCCCTTCAGGGCATTTGTTACGCAACCTGCTGGTCACGGCAGAATTCGCGCTCGCGGTTGTGCTGCTGGTGGGCTCGGGATTGTTGATCAAAGGATTCTCGCGGCTGCGTTCAGTGAATCCGGGATTCAATCCAGCGAATGTGATGACGATGTATCTGGATTTGCCGGCCACGCGCTATGCGGAGATTCCCATGCAAACGCAGTTCCGCCGCGAATTGCTCGCGAGGCTCAATTCCTTGCCGGGCGTTGAAGCCGCGATGATCACGGATATTCCCCTCGGCGGGAACTATGTCGGCCACCGCGTAGTCTTCGACGGGCGCCCGCCGGTTCCCGCGGGCGCTGAGCCCAAAGTGCAAACCCTCTCGGTGATGGGCGATTACTTTCGCGTGATGCAAATCCCGACTCGCACGGGGCGCGACTTCACGCCTAGGGATCGCGAAGGCGAGCCGCTGGTGGCGATCGTCAACGAGGAATTCGTGAAGGAGTTCTTCCCCGGTGAGAGCCCGCTCGGCAGCCGCATCGACTGGGCAAGAACAAACGAGCCGCATCAGTGGATGACAATTGTCGGGGTCGTTGCCGACGTGAAACATTCGGGACTGAACGAACCGACAGACCCTGCGGTGTACACCCCTTTTGCGCAGAACGACGAGGCGTGGCGGCACTTCATGACGCTGGCGATCCGGACGGGGGGTGCGTCCGCAGGACTGGTGGAAGAAGTGAAAAAGCAGGTCTGGAGCATGGACAGCCTGATTCCGGTAAGCGATGTGCAGTCCATGGACGACCTGATGTCTGTTTCACTGGCGCAGCAGCGGTTCAACCTGCTGCTGCTCGGAATCTTCGCCGCGCTCGCGCTGATTCTCGCCTCGGTGGGAATCTACGGGCTGATGGCCTACGGTGTCAGCCAACGCACGCATGAGATCGGCGTACGCATGGCCCTCGGCGCGCAGAGGCGCGACGTGCTGCGTCTCGTCGTGGGCGAGGGAGTGAAGCTCGCGCTGGCAGGGATTATCATCGGAGTATTGGGCGCGCTCGCGCTCACACGTTTGATGATCAGCCTGCTCTTTGAAGTCAAGCCGACAGACCCGGCAACTTTTGCGGCTGTGGCGATTCTGCTTAGCGTTGTGGCGCTCGGCGCGTGCTACATTCCGGCGCGGCGGGCGATGAAGGTCGACCCCATGGTCGCGCTGCGCTACGAGTAGGTCCAGCTGTTCTGTTCCTGCTTGTAATTCCGCTGCATGTTTACGGGTCGTTCCGCATTTTTCGCGCGAACTAGGGAGTGACCGGCTAGTCGGCAAACAAGAAGTAATTCGGTTCCTTCCGGTTAGCCCGTCATCCGCCCACCATCAGCAAACACTATGCGACACATCGTTACCAGTCTGGCGGTTCACATCCGCGTCGGCCGCCCAAGGCGTTTCTCTAAGCTAGCCGTTTTCGATTCGATGCGCGCCTTTACATCCGAGTACGCCGCATCGATGAGCCTGCTTAGCGCTGCGGCGTTTGTGGCCGTTCCCGGTCTCAGCTTCACATGGCGCATGAACTTGCCGGTGCCTTGCAACAAGCGCGCCGGATCCGGCAGCGCTGCGCCGTGAAAAAAGCCCACGTTTACGTGCGAGGTGAATACATTGACGTAGCCGAAGGGCGCATCTCCCAAACATGCAACCGGACAGCCGTCATGCAAAAGCTCCCGGACTTCGTCACCGCATTTTCGCATCACCTCAAACCACTGACGCGCGATGGCTCCCAATTCACGTGCATGCCGTTTCATCCATGCATTGATGGCGGGATCCCGCTCGACCGCGCCGTTGAATCGCAGCAATTCAGTTCTCATCGTCGCTCCACAGGTGTGCGTGTTCAGGAGACGGCGGAGGAGGAGAGGGGCGCTGTGCTGAGACAGACTTCGGCGGCGTGTAGGAAGCAAGTGTCGGCGGGCTCGTGCGTGTCGCGGCGGACGGATTTCAGCTTGAGCAGGCCGCCCGTTGCGGGAGCTTTCTTCATCAATGGTTCGAGCGCGGGATCCCGAAGGCTGCCGCCGGAGAATATGCCGGTGGGCATGACCATGGCGGCGGAGTAACCGCTTGGTTCGCGCACGATTTTGGTCATCACGCCCTGGCCCATTTGGGGATTCACAGCCATGGTGAAAGGGACAACGAGGCGTCCGCGACGGCGCAGGCGCTCGAGCCAAATCTTTTGCGGATGCGTGACGCCGCAATTTACGAACGTGGCGTCGCATGGGCCGGGGTCGAATGCCGCTCCATCTCCCTGGTGGACAGTTACGTTCGCGTAGCTCGCGAGATTTTTTTTGGCGCGAACGGCGAGATCGGATTGAAGTTCCAGTGCGACGACGCTGCCGCTTGGGCCAACGACTTCCGCGATGATGGCTGTGTAATAACCAACGCCGCAGCCGAGATGAAAAGCGCGGTCGCCGGGTTGAAGCGCAAGCGCGTCGATCCACCTCGCGAGGGCGCTGGGCTGGCCGTTGTTGATGTCCTTCGCGCGGTCGAGCGCGACGACCACATTGTGATAAAGATCGCGCGGGTCGTCGACAGTGATGTAAGCGGACTCGCGCAAACCGGCCATGGACAGAACGATGGCCTCCGGCGAGCTGATCTGCCAGGGCGCGGGGCCTAGGAATTTTTCGCGAGGGACGCGCGCGTAAGCTTCGACTAGTCCTGGCGTGACGACGGTGGCGGCAAATCGTATTTCTTGGGCGTAAAAGGCGCGGCAGTCCTCGAGGGTGAACAAGGCACGCGCTCCTGCTCGTGGCGCGTTGCGATTCTACTACGCGACAGATATGTACAAAAGCAAAAGGACCGAAGAACTAGATCCTCCGGTAGGGAGGGTCGCTATTCTTTTATAAATTTCAAACCTACAACGACAGTCATCCGCCATGCTCAACTCTTCTCTCTCCCGCGCCTAAGCCGTCAAGCTGTCCCCCGGACTCGCGGGCGATGATGCAAGTGCCACCCCGCAATCACGAGGAGTATGACCACACATGCGCCGATTACCACCAGCCAAAAATGCAGCGGATAGTTCGGCCCAGGCTTGAACAGCGGCCATTGGGCATACTCTAGAAAGTCGTCGAGCTGGGGTAGGCCGCCATCGTTCCCCGTGCGCACGAACTGCCCGACGACTCCCCCGAATGGCCGGTAGCTCACGTAGACCAAGGCACTCGAAAGGAGCAATCCTACGGCGGTCACGACCCCAATTGCCAGAGTTCCCCCAGAGGCGCGCAGCGAACCGATTCGCAACGAGCGGCTTCTCGCAGAGATCATCAGTACGCAGATTAGCAAGAGGCCGCCGAAAATCGGTAGCAACAGCCCCGATATTTTCATCACAGCTTCATCCCACTGGATGATAGTCATGGCAAAAAGCCATTGCCGGCCCGCGCCAGTCCCTTCATTCTCCGCTCGCGTTGTATTACTAGCGAGGTACGAAACGAGTTCGGATTGCGCTTTGTCACCCCTCTTCTGGTAAATGGCGCCCGCTTCGTAACATGCATGTTTTAAAAGCTCAGGCGTGGGGACGCCGACAGCTTCCTCAAAACGGATCACCTCCCAATATTTCCCCAGTGCGTCATTCAGGTCGCCGCGGGATGCGAGCTTATCGCCGGACTCTAAGATCGATTCTCCGAAACGAAAGATATCGTAATAGGGGATAGCTGGTAGGTATCGGATGCCTCGTGCCACCACGTACGGATCGTCGAGTCCGTAGCGAGCCGCAACTTTTCGGTCTAACTCCACAAGCTTTTGCTGGTAATCATCGTACTTCGAGGAGCGAAACGCCCCTGCCATCGCATTCTTCCAAGCCCCGCTTTGCTGATCCACACTGCGTATGAAATTTCTGCTTCGCGCTTGGGCCACGTCAATGTTCTCTGCCTCCATGAAGTACGGCAGAGCGTTCCCTGGGTCCCACTGCTCAAGCTTCTGGATCCAGGCTTCAGAATCAGCCGGTGTCGGGTACGCCCTGGCATAGATCCACGTCAGACCCGGGTCGAGTTGGACAGCTTCTTTCGCCAACCGTGTTCTCTCGCCTCTCTCGAAGATGTTCACCGCCGCGAAAGCTATTGCCTCCGCGTCATGTTTCTGTTCCGCTCGGCGTGCTAAAGCGTGAAAGGCCGGATCTGTCATAGGCCAAGGGCTGTGCGGAGTCACATCGAAGGTCATGCGCCATTGCGCTAGTGAGACCCCTAGTCCCTGGCGAAACGTCGGCGCAAGCAAGAACAGCAGTGTCATAACGACGCAGCCGCCAATGATGCTCAAACTCGCCTTGCGCATCGGACCCTCCTTCGCGAAAAATCCTTCGCCAGAAAAAGACGCCGGTGCCTCGCACCCACGAAAAATCAACGCCAACAAAGCATGCTTCGCCATCACGCCCGCGCCGCCGAGTCCCCACATCAGCGCCGCCCATTCCCCTTTCACCTCAGCCAGTTCGCCCAGCATCGCCTGTCCCCACTGCGTTGCGTGCCGCGGGGCAATCCGAATCCCAAGGACGAGGAACATCCGGGCCAGCCACCGTTGAAACGAGCTTCGTATCACGCTTTTTCTCCAACGAGCACCGTCCGCCGCATCTTCCGTTTCAAACGTTGCTCGGCCAGCGCCGCCCGCACCGTCTGAAGTCCCTTGAGGGTCAATCGGTAGGTATGCCGCGGCGGGACTCCGTCCTCCGTGGCCACCCATTTCGTTTCGAGGAGGGAGTAGTCAGCAAGTCGCATGAGTATCGGATAGAGGGTGCCGGATTTCAGCCGGGTCGCTTGGCTGAGCTCGTAGCCGTAGCGCCAGGCAACCGGGCGGTCGAGGAATTGTTCAAGAACGCTAAGCGTCTGTGGAGAAAGGCGCGGAATCTTCATGGATAAAAGTCCACATAGATAGACATATTCTGTCAAGACCCTTCGGGCTTGGCATTTCCGGGACATCCGCGAACGCTTTCCGGCCTCAAGCGGTGTTATTCGTCGCGAGCTCCACGACAGCGAAAAAATTGGGTTGACGTCCTCCGGCCCCGGCTGGCCTATAATACAGATTTCCCCTGGGATCAGCAGCGACACCGTCTCGGGCTAGAAATGTCAGCTCACGCAACTACTAAGAACGTTTTTGTCGATCCGAAATCCGAAAGTACTACTTAGGTTTTTATGACGTCGCATGTTGCGCCCAAGCGTTCAGTGACGCTCCAATTGTTTTGAAAAGTGCGTTCTTGGACCGAATGGACCGAGAATCAAAGTTAAATCTATTCAGGAAATCGTTGTAAATATCTTACGCGAGGTAGGTTGCTCGTGGTAAGCGGGCCGGTCAGTTTCCAAGAGCGCCTGCAAACAGAGTAGGTAGTCATTGTCACGAAATCGTATTAGACTCGTCATTAGAATCATACAGTTGCAGGGGGCGTGTAGCTCAGCTGGGAGAGCACCTGCTTTGCAAGCAGG
>JBAUEX010000149.1:0-26637 GCA_049678845.1 Candidatus Acidiferrales bacterium | reverse complement strand
ATAGGCACGATCACTGCCGGCAACGCCAGTGGAATCACCGATGGCGCTTCGTGTGTTGTGCTCGCAAGCGAAAAAAAAGTCCGCGAACTCGGCCTGAAGCCGATGGCCCGAATGGTCGACGCGGCTGTTGCTGCTGTTGACCCGCGTGTGATGGGCATCGGTCCCGTCCCGGCGGTGCGAAAACTCCTGGCCCGCACCGGAACAAATCTCGAAGACTACGCGGCCATTGAATTAAACGAAGCCTTCGCCGCCCAAGTCCTGGCCTGCGATCGCGACTTGCATTTCCCTCGCGAGCGACTGAATCCCAATGGCGGCGCGATCGCCCTCGGCCATCCCATCGCATGCACCGGCGCGCGCATCCTGACCGCGCTGCTTCACGAAATGCGCCGCGAAGAAAATTCCGCGAAAGGCAAAAAAGGCCTGGCGACATTGTGCGTTTCGGGTGGCATGGGCGTCGCCGTCGAAATCGAAACCGTGTAATTTACTTCGCGCAAGTTTGCGGCGTTGTCCCGCGCGATTCCGGATTACAAAGCGTCGCGTCAGGGGTTTGCGCCTTCGGCACCGCCGCCGAAAGCCTTCCGCACCCCGCCACAATTTCAGAGTACGATTATTTCTCGCGCATTCGCCGCAGCCGGAGGATTCCATGCAAACATCTTCGCCCAAAAGTTCTCGGGTTGCCGTCGCCGGAAATGTGGGCGCCGCGCCGCCCAAGCCTGAGGAATTCAAATACATTCGCTTTCGCATCGAAGGCGAAGTCGCGCGCCTCACGCTCGAGCGTCCCGAGCACAACATGCTCAACGAGCGCATGCTCTCGGAACTTGCCGTGGGCATCGATTCGCTCGAGGGACGCGGCGACGTAAAACTGATCGTCCTCGATTCCGCCGGGCAATCGTTCTGCGGCGGCATCGAGCTGGGCGAATACACGCCGCGCCGTGCGTTCCAAGTGCTCGACGCGTTTCAGCGCGCATTCACGGCCATGCTCGATACCTCGAAGCCGTTTCTCGTCATCGTCAATGGCCCGGCGTTCGGCGGCGGCGCTGAGCTCGCTGCCTTGGGCGATTTGGTGGTTGCCACTCCGCGCGCGAAATTCGCACAGCCCGAAATAAAACTCGGCGTCTTTCCGCCGCTCGGTGCGGCCATTCTCCCGTTCATCCTCGGTCCGAAGCGCGCTCTCGAACTGGTTCTCACCGGCGAAGTCATCAGCGCCGAACGGGCGCTCAGCCTAGGCCTGGTGAATCGCGTAGTGCCGGAAGCCAAACTCGAAGCCACCGTAAAGGAAATGTCCGCGCAAGTCACCGCGCATTCCGGCGCGGTGCTCACCATGGCTAAAAAAGCAATTCTCGGTTCCATGGGACTTTCGCTGCGCGACGGCGTGCGCCAATCCATGGCTGTTTTCCTCAACGAGCTTTCCAGCCTCGAGGATTCGAGCGAAGGCTTACGTGCCATCGCGGAAAAACGCTCGCCGCAGTGGAAGAATCGCTGACCGCGGCGCGCTGCGCGATAGCGAGCGCGTGCGCGATTGACTCCATTGGCCGTCGGGCATAGACTCAGTTCGGAAAATTTAGCCGGCTCGCGGGAAAACCCTTCCAGTCGCCCACACGGGCGATTTCCCAGGGTAAAGAGAAGGCCGTGAAAATCGGCCACGGTCCCGCCACTGTAATCGGCCGGCGCTGCTGACACGCAATCCCCACTGGCGCGTTTTGCTTTTCGCAAACCCGCCGGGAAGGGCCGCAAAAAAAGCGGAGCCGCGCCAGAAGTTTTCCGGAGAACCGCCGCGCATTTGCGGTGGAAATCCGGAGGCCGAGAGTCAGGAAACCTGCGCGAGCCGATTGGTGCTGGCACTCTTCGCGAGAAAGAGTGCGGCGATGCGCCCCATTTTTCTCGTGGGGCTTTTTTATTGCGCGAATGAATTTCGGCGCAGAAAAATGCTGCGGCAAAATTTCTCGGCGCATTTGACGCAGAGGAAAATGAACGGGCGTGAAACAAATTAGACAAGCGATGCGGCGAAATCGAATCGGCGGCGCGTGCAGCGTGATAGCGTTGCTTGGCGGCGCGTGGACTTGCTCGGCGCAAAATAAAATGGCGCCGACCGCAGCGAAACCGCAAACGCAACAGGAAGCGAAGCCGGATTCGAAGGTGAAGGTAAGACAAATCACGCGCGAGGTGATCGACGAAACGGGCCGTCACGTTGCCGTGCCCGTCGAAGTTCATCGCATCGTTGCCCTTGCGCCGAATCTCACCGAAATTGTCTATGCGCTTGGCGCGCAGGATCGCCTGGTTGCCGTCAGCAACTACAGCGATTCCCCGCCCGAAGCGAAATCGAAGCCGCGCATCGGCATGCCGATGAATCCGAATCTGGAAGCAATCGTCGCCGCGCATCCGGATATTGTTCTGATCACCACGGAAGGAAACCGGCGCGAAACTGCCGATGAACTGGCGCGACTGGGCCTCGCCGTGTATGCAACGAATCCGCATTCAGTCGATAGCATGCTCGAATCCATCGGGCACATTGGCGGTGTGATTGGCGCGACGGCGCAAGCGCAATCTGTCGTCGCAAATCTTCGTCAACGATTGGATGCACTGAAATCAAGGCTGACGAACGTACCGGTCGCGCGAGTCTTCTTCGTCGTGGGAGAAAGTCCGCTGATTTCGTTGGGCGAGCACACCTTCATCGCGGACGCGTTGCGCTACGCGGGGGCGCAATCGGTGGTGCACGCGAAACAAGATTGGCCGCAGATCGGTTTGGAAGAAGTTGTTCGGCTGAATCCCGATGATCTTGTCTTTGCGAGCAGCGGTTTTGGCGGCAAGGATTCCACCGCGAAGCAACTCGCAGAGCTGCGGAGCGAAGCAGGCTGGCGCGAACTGGCGGCGGTGCGGGAAGGCCGCGTGGTGGTGGTCAGCGACGAAATTGATTTGCCCGCGCCGGGATTGATCGACGCGATTGAGAAACTCGCTCGCCAACTTCATCCGAATATTTTTGAAGACGCGGCGCAACACGCGGGTTTGCGCCAGGCGCCACTGTTGGTTCCCGTACAGGCGCATTGGCAAAGCGCCGTTTTGCGGGATTCATGCAGGGAGGCGATGGCATGCGGCCGCTGACGCCCCGGCGAATCGCGGGAATTTGCGCGCTGCTTTCCGGCGTGCTTTTCATCGTAGTGGTTTTCTCGCTTCAAGTGGGCGCGTATCCAATTTCAGTGCGTGACGTGGCGATGACGCTGGTGCGCGGCGCGCTTGGCCACTGGAACAGCATTCCCAGTTCGGACCGGCTGATTGTGTTTGGTTTGCGGTTGCCGCGCATCGCGTTGGGAATTTTGGTCGGCGCGGCGCTTTCCGTTTCAGGAGCCTCGTTTCAAGCGCTTTTGCGGAACCCGTTGGCGGATCCGTATGTGTTGGGAGTTTCGAGCGGTGCTGCGCTGGGCGCGATATTGGCGCTCGTGTGGCTCCCGCAATTTCCGTGGGCGATGCAGGGCTTGGCGTTTCTCGGAGCGCTCGCGACGATTGCGGCCGTTTATTTTCTTGGACGCCGCAAGGGACAACTCGACAGCACCACGCTGCTTCTCGCCGGAATTATCAGCGCTTCCTTCCTCTCGGCCATCATTATGTTTTTGATGACCACGGTGAGCGGCCGCGATTTGCGCGGCATGGCTTTCTGGCTGATGGGCGACCTGGAAACGGCGCCGGCAATCGGATTGGGATTTCTATTCTTCATTCTGCTGATCGGAATTGGCGCGATTTATACCACGTCGTCGGATTTGAATCTGATTTTAACCGGAGAGCAGGAAGCGCATCACCTGGGCGTAAACGTTCCGCGCGTGAAACTGGTGGTGTACGTGAGCGCTTCGCTGCTGACGGGTCTGGCCGTTTCCGTTAGCGGCGCAATCGGATACGTGGGGTTGCTGGTTCCTCATGTGATGCGCATGCTTTTCGGCTCCGACCATCGAGTGCTGATTCCCGCATCGGCGATCGGCGGAGCGATTGCGGTGGCGCTGGCCGATACGCTGGCGCGCACCGTTGTTGCTCCCACCGAGCTTCCCGTCGGCGCAGTGACGGCGGCGATCGGCGCGCCCGTATTTATCTATTTGTTGCGGCGGAGATTCGCATGAGCGCGCAGGGAATGCCGACTCCGAATGCGGGGCATGGCGCGGCGGCGGGCTGGATGCAGAATCCCGTGCGCCTGGTGGTGGAGCAGGCGAGCTACGCGTATTCCACTGCGGATCGCGACGCGCCGGATTTCACGCTGGGGCCCGTGACATTCAGCGCGCGGCAGCGCGAAGTTGTGGGAATCCTCGGGCAGAACGCGAGCGGAAAATCCACGCTGCTGCGTTTGCTTTCCGGAGAATTCAAGCCGTTGTCGGGCCGCGTGGAACTGGACGGGAAGCCGCCGAGCCAGCTGCCGCTGCGCGAACGCGCGCAACGCATCGCGATGGTGCATCAGCAGAGCACGCTGATGTTTCCGCTGCGCGTGTGGGAGTACGTTTTGCAGGGGCGCTATCCGTACGGGCGGCGATTGCGATTCGAAAACGAGGGAGACTGCCTGATGGCGGAAAATGCGCTGGCGCAAGTCGGCGCGAAGGCGCTGCTCGACCGGCGAATGGACCAGCTTTCCGGCGGCGAAGGGCAGCGCGTGATTTTGGCGCGCGCTCTGGCGCAACAGCCGATGCTGTTGCTGCTCGACGAGCCCACGCGGCATTTGGACATCGGCGGGAAAGCGGAACTGATGCGGCGGCTGCGAAAGTTGGCGGAAGAAAATCGCTACACGGCGGTGGTGGTGACGCACGAGTTGAATCTGGCGGCAGAATTCTTCGACTCGATTGTGCTGGTGCAGCGCGGCAAGTGTTTGGCGTCGGGAAAGCCCGCGGATGTTTACCGGCGGGAATTGCTCGAGCAAGCGTTTGAAACGGAGTTGGACGTGGAGATGAACGCCAGCGGAAGGCCGCGCGTGATTTTGCGCGGCGGCGCGGAGACGGAAATCGCGGAACCCTCCGCGGAAACGCCAAAGGAATCGCAGTAAGAATTTGTCGTAGCAGTGAAGCGCAATCTGAATGTTCGGCGAGACGCAAAAGCTGATTTTCAGCGATTGAATTTTTGCCGGGCCACAATCACCAGCGAGACTCCGTGCACGGGAAGACGGTGTGAAGCCGTCGCCGCTGCGCGACTGTAAGGCGGAAGAAGTCGGGCACGCGCCACTGTTTCGGTGTTCGTCGAAAGACGCGACACCGCGGTGGGAAGGCCGAGCCCAGCAGAATGCCGCCCAGCCAGGAGACCGGCGGAGTTTCCATCTCGAGGGAAGGCTGACGCAACGCGGAGGCCTGAATTTCGGGACAGCCTTCAAACTCCCGCGCGAGAGGGAGCCGGAGGATAAAAATGAAACTTCGTCTGCGACTATGTGTATTTTTCGTACTTCTTGGTCTTCTACTTCCCCTAATTTCGCATTCAATGCACGCACAATCGAATGCAACGATTTCCGGACGCGTGACGGATCGCAGCGGCGCCGTCGTCGCTGATGCCCGAATTGTTGTCGAAAATATTTCGATCCATATTTCGCACAACACAATCGTAAAGCAATTGAAAAGCGGCGCGGATGGTTCCTATTCCATGGAGCTCCCGCCGGGTGAATACAGAATTCGCATCGAGCACGCGCAGATGGCGTCGAGCGAACGGAAATTTACGCTGGCAGCGGGCGAGCGTCGCAGGTGGGACGCGCAGTTGGAACTGGCTGCGCTCGCGTCAACCGTGGTGGTTTCGGCGGCAGCGGAGCCGGCGCCGGCGAACGCGGTCGCTTCGCCGGTGACGGTGCTGACGCGAAAGGATATCGACGAGCGTCAGGAGATTTGGCTGGCGCCGTTGCTGACTTCGACGGCGGGCGCAAACTCGGCGCGACTGGGGCCGCTTGGCGGCGTCACGTCGTTATTTTTGGACGGTGGAAATTCGAATTTCACGAAGGTGCTTGTGGATGGCACTCCCGTGAATTCGCCGGGCGGCGACATGGATTTCTCGAACCTGGATTTGTCGAACGTGGACAAAATCGAAATCGTGCACGGGGCGTCGAGCGCACTTTTTGGTTCCGATGCGATGACGGGAGTCGTGCAGATTTTCACGCATCGCGGAGACACGTCGACGCCGGAATTTACCGTCATCGGGGAAGGCGGATCGTTCAGCACGCGGCGCGGCGAAGCGCAATGGAGCGGACTCGCGAACCGTTTTGATTATTCGAGCGCAATTTCGTATTTCGATAGCAACGGGCAAGGGCCGAATGACAGATTTCGCGACACAACCCTGTCTGGAAATTTCGGCTGGAAATTCAGCGACGCGGACCATTTGCGGCTGTCATGGCGCAGCGCGGCGAGCGACGCCGGCCAGCCGGGGCAGACGGCGATCGATTTCCCGACGTTCTTCCAGCCGGGACAGTCGTCTGATCTGCACGATTTCTCCGCAAATTTGAGTTGGGATTTTTCGACGGGCACGCACTGGCAGCATCACATCGCCGGAACGGAATCGTATTTTCGCGATTTCGGCGCCGACGTGCCGTTTTTCACGTTCATTGATCAATTCAATCGCGCGGCATTCGAAGAACAGTCGACTTATTTGTTCCGCAACGGCGCAATATCGCTGGGCTACGACTACGAAGTGGAAAACGGATCAGCGACCGGACCGCATGAGCGTCGAAATAATCAGGGAGGATATTTCGAAACGCATTATCAATTCGGGCGAAGGCTGACGGCGATTGCGGGAGGCCGCGCGGAAGGCAACGCGAGTTTTGGCACGCGCTTTGTGCCGCGCACGGGACTGGCGTATCTGGCGCGATTCGACAGCAGCGGATTCTGGGGCGAAACGCGGCTGCGCGCTTCTTACGGGCTGGGTATCAAAGAGCCGGACTTCTCGCAATCGTTCGAAGCGGATCCGTGTTTTCCGGGAAATCCGAATTTGAAACCGGAGCGCAGCAATACATTCAATGGGGGCGTCGATCAGGTGATGGCTGCGGAACACGTGAAATTCTCGGCGACGTTTTTTCACAACAGCTTCCGCGACATGGTGAGCTTCACTTCGTGTCCGCCGCCCGGATTTGGGCCGTGCTCGCTCGCGGTGCCCCCGGGATGTCCCGCGTCGGAATTGAATTCGTTTGGCTACGGCACATTTTTCAACACGGATTCGGCGCGCGCATTTGGCGTGAACACGACGATTGAGGCGAAGCCGTTCACCTGGCTGAGAATCATCGGGAATTACAGCTACGACGACACGCGCGTGCTGAAAGCGCCGAATGCATTTGATCCCACGCAGGCGCCGGGGAATCGATTGTTTCTGCGGCCGCTGCATTCGGCGGATCTGATTTTGAATGCGGCGTTCCGGCGGATGGATTGGAATCTGGCGGGATATTTTGTGGGACGCGAAACGGACAGCGATTTTCTGGGATTCGGGCTGATGAGCAATCCGAGCCATTTTCGCCTGGACCTCGGAACGCAATTCGCGGTGGGACACGGCGTGACCATGATGGGGCATGTGGAAAATTTGCTGGACCATCATTATCAGGACGCGATTGGGTATCCGGCGCTGGGATTCAACTACCGCGCGGGATTGAAATACACGTGGGGAGGAAAGTAGCGGTCAAGTTTTCACAGGCCGCGGCCGGAACGGACGCTGTAGTGCTGAGCGCGCGTGAAACCAAAGTTTTTTGCGCGCGTGAGAATGTTGTTGCGCTTTGGGAAGTAAGGCGCGTACATTTTGAGTCAGCCGGCGCGTGCGAAGGGTTGCGCCGGCATTTGTGCCTCGCGCGGAGGGCGCGACGAATTGAACACGAATCATACGAATCACCATCCACCGATTTTGCTGACCATAGCGGGGTTCGATCCTTCCTGCGGTGCGGGCGTGGCCGCCGACCTGAAAACATTCGCGGCGCACAACTGCTACGGCGTTGCGGCGGTGACGGCGCTAACGGTGCAATCGACGCAAGGAGTGACGGCAGTGCACGTGACTCCCGCGGCGACACTGCGCGCGCAACTCGACGCGCTGGCGAGCGACCTGCAGATTGCCGCGGTGAAAATCGGAATGCTCGGCAACAAGGCGAACGCCGTCGCGGTGGCCGAATTTCTCGACAAGCATAAATTCGCGCATGTGGTGCTTGATCCCGTCGTGAAATCGTCCTCAGGGAATGCGGAACTGCTGGACCCGGCGGGAGTGAAATTTCTGCGCGACGAGTTGATGAAACGCGCGGACGTGATCACGCCGAACATGGATGAAGCGGCCCTGCTGGCCGGAGTGGAAGTGAAAGACCTGGCGGGAATGAAAGCGGCCGCGCAGAAACTCGCTGAGATGGGCGCGAAAGCCGTGATTGTGACGGGCGGACATTTGGAGAAGCCGTCGGACGTGCTCTACGAAGGCAGCGAAGCGAACGCGTTCGGCGGCGATCACGTCAAAAGCGAAAACACGCACGGTTCAGGGTGCACTTTGTCTTCGGCGGTGGCGGCTCAGCTCGCGCTGGGGCAGCAGCTTCAAGAGGCGCTGATTCTGGCGAAGGCCTATGTGTTCAAGGCGATCGAGAAAAGTTACGGGATCGGCAAAGGGCCGGGGCCGCTCAATCAATTCTTCCGCTTCCATCAGGAGCCGCCGGCGCGCGGCATTCACGAAGTTCCTCAACATGGCATGCATCCGGCGGCCGAACCCGCAGCGCATTAATCGGGCCCTGCACGTCTCTGGGGGGGGTGTGGTCTCCGGGAAATGGCGGACCAAGTGGAATCATTCCTCAGGGGCCTAAGCCCAATTGATTGCGCGCTTTACCTCGTAGCTGAAGCCTGCCAGCGCAGCCAGGCTCCGACCCCCTAATACCACGAACGAAGCCAGATCGCCCCGAGTAAGCTGGCGACAGCCGGGTCGTGGTCGGAAGAGCGAAGTGACCGATTGGGCGCGGAGCGACGGCGCGGCGGTGGATTTTGTGGGCGGGGAATGCTACACATTTATATAGAGCGAGAGCCGGGGTGAGAGACTAGAGCCAGCCGGAAGGCCTTGGGATGCCATGTATGTGAATTGCGAAGTCGTTGGATGCAAAGCGCGAGTGCCGCAGGAGCTGGAGGCGGAGAAACGCTGCGTGTTGCACTTCACCCTGGAGTTGGAACAAGCCTGCATGCTGATGCGGCGCGAGACAGCCCTAGGCACGTGCACGCGGGAACGTTTCGGCGAAATGAGACAATATATCGTGGAGCACGGCGCGCAACTGGCGCGTCTGGCGACGGGCGGCACCGGGTTGACGGACGAAACGAAAGCGCGGGTGTTGAGCACGTTTCTTACGCTGATGAATTCGCGCGAGAATATCGAGCGAATTGCGATCCGGCAGGACGCGGAGCGGCGCATCGCGGGCTGACCAGATTGGCTGGATGTTCTTGGGCGGATAGGCGGGGATTTTCCCTTCGACTTCCAGGCGCTTCAATCCAGAATTTTTCCAAGCAGAACAGCTTCCATTCAAATTCATTTCCCTCGGATTATGGACTCGGTTGAAACTCAGCGGACGTGGACGCCGTAGGAATTGGCGTGGGCGAGGCGAGCGAAATAATCGAAGACGACGCGGGAGACGCTGGTGATGGCCGCGTTGCCGTCAGCGCGATTGTAAGTGGTCATCACGGAAATGATGTAGGGACGGCCTTCGAGCAAGACAATTCCTGAATCGCATTGCGCGCCGTTGAGCGAGCCGGGCTTTTCCGCGACGACAATATTTTCAGGGACGCCCGCGTGCAGAGGACTCTCCTTCGGGTATTCGAGAATTCCGAGCGTCGCTTTGGTGTGTTCCGCGTCGAGCAATTTTCCCGCGTACAACTGTTCCATAAGCGCAGCCATTTCACGAGGGGTGGAATGATTCTCGCGGTCCGCTTGTTCGGCTGTGATGTCGATCATTTTGCGGTCGAGACGCGTGCTGCCGAGGCCGAGGCCGTCGAGCATGGAATTGACGTGATTCATGCCAACGCGATCGATCAGAAGATTCGTGGCGGAGTTATCAGAAAGCAGGATCATAAGGATGGCGAGGTCGTGAATCGAGATGGACGAGCCGCCGTCGGAGAAAAACTGCAGCACGCCGCTGCCGCCGACGAGCGCGTCGCCATGAATCTCGACGCGAGTGTTCAGATCGATTTTTCCGGATTGCGCCTGACGCATCAGCTCGATTAGTAGGGGAATTTTTATGGAGCTGGCCTGCGGGAAAATTGTGTCGGGATTGACACAGAAAGTTCGGCCCCCGGTCAGGTCCTTGACGAAGATTCCCATCACGCCATCGTAATCGGCGGACATGCGATTCAGAGTGCTGGCGAGTTTTGCGCTGAAGTCCTGGGCGAGCGTCGCGGGGGATTTTTGCTGCTGCGCCGATGCCGTTTGCGCGGCGACGAGAATCAACAGGAGTGCGATGGCCCAAACGCGTGCGGCCTTATTCATAGGTGCAGTCCTTTCACGTGGGATTCTTTAAAAAACACTCAGGCGCCGATATAGCGAGCATAGAGGGAACGCGCGACGGCGGGATCGCGCGTGCCTTTGATGACCGCGCGGCCGTCAGGAAAAACGGTGAGTTCGTAAGGCGGCACGCGAAAACGCAAAAGGAAATCGTTGCGGCGAACTCCGGCAGCGCTTTTCTCGATGCGCCGGCCGAGTTCGCCGAGATCAAGGCGGCGGCCGCGCTCGTGGATTTGCACCGAATCGCGGCCGCACAGGGTGACGTGAGGCTGGGCTTCGCCTTCGAGATAGGTGAAATCGCCTCGAGCGCAAGCGCGGCAATGCGGATTCCTGGCGGCACGGATGGATTGAAAGCGGCCGGTCCAAACATCGCAAGAGACGAGGCGGCCGTTCAGAGCTTCGGATTTTCCAGCAAGAAGCTTGGTTGCTTCGGCAGCTTGGATGGAGGCGATGACACCGGCGGCGCTGTTTAGGATGCCGGCGGTGTCGCAGGTTTCCTCGAGGCCAAAGTGGTTGAGCTTGCCGTTCGATTCGAGGAGGCAAGCGAGGCACGCGGTTTCACCGGGAAGAATCGTGAAAGTCAGACCGTAACCGGCAACAGCCGCAGCGTAAATCCAGGGAACTCCCAGAGCGATTGCGGCATCATTGATAAGGAGGCGAGTTTCGAAGTTGTCGGTGCCGTCAAGAATCAGGGGGAAGCCGGAAAGCGACTCGCGGGCGTTGCCGGGGTTCAGGTCGGCGACAACAGGCTCGACGGCGACGTCCGAATTGATGGCGGCGAGGCGCTGGTGGGCGGCGACGGCTTTCGGGAGGGATTCGCGCGCGTCGGATTCCTCGAAAAGCGTCTGGCGCTGAAGATTAGAGAGCTCGACGAAGTCGCGATCAATGATTCTGAGGCGGCCGACGCCGGAGCGAACGAGGAGATTGGCCGCGACGGTGCCGAGGGCTCCGCAGCCGACAAGAACGGCGCTCGCCTGGAGGAGTCGCTGCTGGCCTTCTTCGCCGATGCCGGCAAAAAGAATCTGGCGCGAATATTTCTCGACTTGTCCGGGGTCCACAATTCCCTCGAATGAAGGCTTCCATCATATCGCCTTTTGGAAAACAAGAGTCAGCGCGTATGCTAGCCTTCTCTTTTTGAGCGCCTTTGAGTTGGAGAGAGGATGAAATGCAGAGGCAGAATGCCGGAGGGGAAGATCCTTGCCGGCATTGGTGTGCTGATTTTTCTGTTTGTTGCATGCATGACTCTTCCCGCGGCACGGGCGCAAGATGCGACGCTCGAGGGAAAGCACATTGCGTCCGTGCGGGTGGTGGACGATAAGGGGACGCCGATTCCGGAAAAACTTGGAGCATTGCCGTTGAAGGCGGGAGATGCCTTTCATATGGATGCGGAACGGGCCAGCTTGCGCGCGCTGAATCAGACCGGATTGTTTTCCGACGTGGAAACGAAGGCGACGAGCGAAGCAGACGGGCTGCACGTGGATTTTCAGGTGACGCGAAATTATTACAACAGCGTGGTGCGCGTCTACGGTCTGAAGGATCCGCCGAACGAAGGCACGGCAGTGGCGGCGCTGCGCATGACGTTGGGCGAGCCATTTCAGATTGCGGCGTTGGATGATGGATTGAAGCGATTGGGGCAGACGTTGCAGGATGATGGATTTTACGAGGCGAAGTGGAATTACGCGCTGGCAAAGCATCCGGACACGCAGGAAATCGATATCACGGTGGAGGTAAACCCGGGACCCCGGGCGAAGATTTCCGCCGTGGGGATCAACAATCAAACGTCGTTCACGGGTAAGCAAATTTTGGGGAAGGCCCGGCTCGAAAAAGGAAATCCGGTGACGGCGGAGAGGCTGGATCGCGGGACAGAGCGGTTGCGGAACTACCTGGTAACGCAGGGCTATTTGAGCGCGCGCGTGGTGCTGAACCGGGGAAAGTACGACGCGAACAGCAACACACTGCCCATCACGCTGGATGTAACCGCGGGGCCGCGGGTGCGCGTGGATGTGAGCGGCATGAAGATCTCTGCGAAACAGGTGCGGAAGCTGGTGCCCATTTATGAGGAAGGGGATGTGGATCCGGACCTATTGGGAGAAGGACAGCGGAACATACGCGACCTGTTGCAGAGCCAAGGTTATTTCGATTCGACGGTGACGTACACGACGAGCGGGGACATGAATTCTCCGTTGGAGGTGATCCAGTACACAATTCATCGCGGAATCAAGCACCGGCTGGTAGGAATTCAAATCGACGGGAACAAGTACTTCAGCACGCCACTGCTGTCGAGCCGGTTGCAAAGTCAGGCGCAGGGTGTGCTGTCACGAGGACGTTTCAGCCAGCAAATGGTGCGCAACGACGCGAATGCAATTCGCGGGATGTATATAGCGAACGGGTTCCTGCAGTCGGATGTGCGTCCGGAAGTGACCGACGATTATCAGGGGAAAGAAGGACATCTTTTCGTGGCGTTTCATATCACCGAGGGACAGCAGACGCGCGTGGCGAATTTGCAACTGGTGGGAAACCACGCACTGACCAATACGCAGTTGCTGACGGTGATCGCGTCGACGAAGGGCCAGCCGTATTCGGATGCCAACGTGACGTCGGACCGGGACAATATCCTGGCGTATTATTTTGACCAGGGCTTTCCGAATGCGCAGTTCGACGCGAAGGAAACGCCGGCAGGAACCGATCGGGTGGATCTGGTTTACCACATTACCGAGGGGCAGCGAGTGGACGTCAGCCGCGTGCTGCTGGCGGGTTACCGTTACACGCGGCCAGGCATCATTTCACGACAAGTGACCGTAAAGCCGGGAGGGCCGCTGCGGGAAGGAGACGTGATCGCGACGCAGCAGAAGCTTTACAACCTGGCGATTTTTGACCGTGTGCAAGTGGCGCCGCAGAATCCGCAGGGCACGTACCCGGGAAAAAATGTTGTGGTCGCCGTGGAGGAAGGAAAGCGGTACACGTTGAGCTACGGATTCGGTTTTGAGGCGCAGCGGCTGGCGTCGACATGCGACCCGGCGTCTACGACATGCAACCCGAAGTCTACGACGGTGAAAGCGAGCCCGCTGGGGATTTTCGAGGTATCGAAAACCAATGTGGGCGGACGAGCGCATACGATTTCATTGAAACTGCGGGCCAGCACGCTGGAATATCAGGGTCTGCTCGGGTATACCGCGCCGAATTTTCTGACGCATTCGTCGCTGAATCTGATTATCACGGGTTTTGCCGACCAGGCGAGCTACGTGAATACCTTTACCGCTACGCGCTACGAGGGAAGCGTGCAATTGGTGCAGAACGTCTCGACATCCACTTCGTTAACGTATCGCTATTTTTACCGGCACGTCGTGGCCAGCAACCTGAATGGAAAGATCACGGTCGAAGAAGTGCCGCTGTTCAGCCAGCCGACAAAAGTTTCAGGGTTTGGGCTGACCTGGATTCGCGACCGCCGCGATAATCCCGCGGACGCGACGAAAGGGAATTTCAATACAGCGGACTTCAGCGTGGCGACGAAGTCACTGGGATCGACGGCGAGTTACTTGCGGTTCCAGGTGCAGAATTCGACGTTCAAACCGATTGGAAGGTCGCTGGTATTCGCGCGGTCGACGACTTTTGGGATAGAGCAACCATTCAGAGGGTCGACGGCCGACGACATTCCTCTCCCGGAAAAGTTTTTCGCAGGCGGCGGCACGAGCATTCGCGGATTCTCTTTGAACCAGGCGGGGCCGCGTGACGTCAACACCGGCTTCCCGGTCGGCGGCCTGGTGCTGGTGGCGTTCAATCAGGAATTGCGGTTCCCCATGCACTTGCCGTTCGTGGGCAATCACCTGGGGGGCGCGATTTTCTACGACGCGGGCAACGTGTTTTCCGATATTCATCACGTTTCGCTGCGCTACAGCCCCTTGCCGCCTCCGTTGGCTTGTACGCCGGGCTCGGGGCTTTTGCAATCGCAGTGTCCGAACCTGAATTATTTCTCGCACACGATCGGATGGGGTTTTCGGTACGCCACGCCCATCGGCCCGGTGCGCATCGATTTGGCGTATCAACTGAATCCGGCGACGTTCCAGTTCGAGGTGCCGAATACCACTACAATTCAAACGTCGCGATTGCCACATTTCCAATTTTTCTTCAATATAGGATCCGTATTCTGATGCGAAACACGGGCGCAATATTGGCGTTGTTGTTTGGTTTGGCATTGCCAGCGGCGGGGCAGAGTGCGCCCATCAAAGTTTCCACAGCGCCGCAAAGCGAATCAAAAACCGCTGCGACAGGCTCCCCAGCGGCCAATATCGACGGCATCGCAGTGCGCATCGGCGATGACGTGGTGACGGACAGCGAAGTGCGGCAACTGGAGGATTACCAGCAGTTGATCGACGGGCACGCCGAGAGCCGCGCGGAGGTGTTGCAGGAACTAGTGGATCAATGGATCGTGCGGACGGAAGCGGCGGCGACGAAATTTCCACATCCCTCGGCGAGCGAGGTGTCGCAGGAGTGTCAGGCGCTGGCGAAGCAATTCAAGTCTTCGCAGGAATTCGAGGAGCGGTTGGCGCACACCGGGCTGACGCAGGATGGGCTGCGGCAGGTGATCGAGCGGCAGATTTATTACGTGCGGTTCCTAAACTACAAATTCCATGCGGCGGCACAAGTGACTTCCGCGGAAATCGAAGCGTATTACCAAAAGCAGCTTGCGCCGCAGTTGCAGAAGCAAGGATTGAGCGTGCCGCCGCTTCCTCAGGTGGATGCGCAAATCCGGCAGTTGCTGACGCAGGAGGAGATCAACAAGAAAGCCGAGCAGTGGCTTGAAGAAGCGAAAGCACGCCTTCGAATCGTGGTGCAGCCCTCGGGAGGGGGCGGATGAGAAGGCGGGTTATCCGCGCGCTGCTGGCGGCGCTCGTTGCCGTGGTGGTGATCGCCGTGGCGATTACGGTGGTCGTGGAGAGCGGCGCGGGAGAGCGGTGGGCCCGCGGGTACATTGTAAAGAAAATCGAGAGCAGCACGGGCGGAAAAGTCGAGCTGGGAGCATTTCACTTCTGGCTGTTTCCCCTCCACGCTGAGCTGGACGACTTCACACTTCACGGCCGGGAATCGGCGGATTTGCCACCCTTCTTTCACGCGGACAAAATCGAAGTCGGCGTGCACATCATTTCCTTTCTCCATAAAAAAATTTCACTGAGCAATTTGGAGATCGAGCGGCCGTCGGTGTTCGTGCGCATGGACGAAAACGGGGGCAGCAACGTTCCTACGCCGGCCGTGAACCGCCCTCCGGGGAAGCCGTGGGAGCAGCAACTGTTCAACCTGCAGATTGCGCAACTGAAGATCGTCGATGGAACGATGATGTTCAACGACGCGAAAATTCCGCTGGACGCGGAGGGAAGCGATTTCGAGTTCGCGATGAATTACGAGGCGCGGACGCCGGGGAAAGAGGCATATGTCGCGCAGCTCGGATGGAAGCAGGTGGAGATCGCGGCGAAGAGGTATTTGCCGTTTCGCTCCGACGTGGCGACGAAATTCACGCTGAGGCGCAATTCCGTGTCGTTCGATGATTTCGAATTGAAATTGCCGAACAGCACGGTGAATGGGCGGGGAGAAATAAAGAATTTCACGCCGCTCGACGTGGACTTTCATTGCCGGGTGCACCTGTGGCTACCGGACCTGCGGCAAGTACTGCGCAAGCCCGGTGTGCCGGATGGACAGGTGGATTTCGCTGGGAATGGGAGTTACACGGCGGCGGCGAAACTTCGCATGGAGGGCCACTATCTGGCGCAAGGGATCCGCTTGAAGTTCAAGTGGTTTCACGAAGGCGGAATGGAGAGTTGGGGCAACGTGGAGGTGGCGAACAATCGCTTGACGATGCCGGTTTTCGAAGCGAAGGCGCTCGGCGGCGGATTGAAGGGGCGCCTGGATATGGACTTCCACGGAGTGAAATTTCGCACGGCGACGGTGATGAACGGCGCGAGCCTGGCGGAAGTGCTCAATGCCGTCAACAATCCTTCGATGCCCGTGGATACTTTGCATTGGGACGGCAGCATGGGCGTCAACACCGTGACGACGTGGAACCACGACTTCAAGGACTTGACGACGAAGGGCGTGACGATGTGGAGGCCATCCGCGGGGGCCGCGCCCGGTACATTTCCGGTGACGGCGCAACTCGGTTTCGATTACTCGATGGACCGGCACGACGTGATTCTGACGCCGGGAAGCATCATCACGACGCCGAACAGCCGGCTCGCCGTGGATGGCACCCTGGCGGCGAAACATTCCGCGCTGAATGCGGATTTTCACACAACGAGGCTGGAGGATTGGGAGGACTTCATCGCGGATTTGCGCGGCGTCAAAAAAGATACCGAGCCGGTGACGGGGGCGGTTGATTGGAAAGGCGAATTGACGGGGCCGTTGGAAGGCCCGACGTTCACGGGGGCTTTCGATGCGCGGAACGCGCACTTCGGTCGGCTCTACTGGGACGACATCACGGCGCAGATGATTTATTCGCCGTTCCAGTTTCAGCTTTCGCACGCGATTGTGAAGCGCGGGCACTCCACGGCAAACATGGATTTGCATTTGCAGCTGAATGGCAAGTGGAGTTTTAAGCGGAACGACATATGGAGCCTGGACGCGCGCTTCGATCATGCATCGACCGACGATTTGCAGGAGCTCTTCGGGACTTCCTATCGTGCCCGTGCGGTGATGACCGCGGATTTCCAGGGGAGCGGGACGCGGGCGAATCCGGTGCTCGACGGGAATTTTCAACTGGAACAGTTGACGGCGTACGGAATATACGTGGACCGCGCGAAGGGAGAAGTAAGGTTGCGGCACGATGAGATTCGAATCGAGCATGCGGAACTGGACCGCGATAAGGGACACGTCACGGGAAATTTACTGTACCGTCCTTCGAGCCGCGCGATTGAATTTCAGGTGACAGGGACAACGATTTCTCTGGCGAAATTCCAGTTTCTGCAATTGAAAGCCATGCCGATTGGAGGCGAATTGAGCTTTAGTTTGAGCGGCAGCGGTCCGCTGATGGCGCCGCAAGCTCACGGGACGGTTCAGGTGGCGAATTTGGAGTTCGGCTCCGAGGTGCTGGATAGTTTTGTGGGCACGCTCGACTCCGACGGACAGACCGCGCAAGTGAAGTTGCAGTCGGTCAGGACGCCGGGGAAACTGGATGGCGAGCTGCGCGTGGGATTGTCTGGGAATTATCCGATTAGCGGGCAGATGAAAGTCAACCAAATGGACATGGACCCGTTCATCGAAGCGGGCTTGCATTTGAACCAGCTTACGGGACACAGCAGCATCGACGGCCAGTTGACCTTTTCCGGAGAAGCGCGGGAGCCAAACACAATTGTGATGCAGGCGAACCTGTCGCGCATCAGCCTGGACTACGAATACGTGAAATTGCAGAACGAAGGGCCGGTGCGGCTGAGCTACCGGAAGAGCCAAATCCACGTGGATCAAGCGACGCTGAAAGGGCCGGATACGAATTTCCAGATTTCCGGGGACGCGCGATTTTCCGGCGACCGCGCGCTGAATTTGCATATCGGCGGGTCGATCAATTTGCAGCTTGTGTCGGCTCTGTTCCCGGACCTGGACGCGCTAGGAGTGGCGCAGTTGAACACCGTAATCGCGGGAACGTTTTCGAGTCCTCAAATTACGGGGCAAGCGAAGCTGACGAATGTGTCCGCGCATTATGGGGATTTTCCGGCGGGGATAAATAATTTGAATGGCGAAATGGTTTTCGACCGAAGCCGGCTGCTTTTCGACAATCTGACCGCGGAAGCGGGCGGGGGAAAGATGACGATTTCGGGCTCCGTGGGATACGGCGAAGCGCCGGTGCGCTATGAAATCAACGCGGTGGCGGATCGCGTGCGCATACGCTATCCGGAGGGGATGAGCTGGCTGACGAGCGGGAATTTGCGGTTCAGCGGGACCACTTATGCGGCGCTGCTTTCCGGAAATGTGACGGTGCAACGAATTACGTTTGCGCCGAATGTGAATTTCGCGGGGCTGATGGTGTCTTCGCAGACGGGGGTGACGGGACCGGCGACGACGTCGGCCTATTTGCGGAATTTGCAATTTGACGTGACCGCGAACACCAGCTCCGGAGCGCGCATTGAATGGGCGGGGGCGCACTTCACGGCGGAGGGCGGCGTGCATGTCCGCGGCACCTGGGAGCACCCGGTCGTACTGGGGAGCATCCATTTGCTGACAGGGGAAATGGCGTTTCGCGGGAACACCTACCGGTTGAACCGCGGAGACATCAACTTTTCGGATCCCTTTCACTTCGATCCGATTTTGAACATTGAAGCGTCGACGACGATCAATCCGTACGAAATCACGCTGGATTTTTCCGGGAGGGCGAGCAACATGCAGCTCTCCTACCGGTCCGATCCGCCGCTGCCGGCGAGCGATATCGTCAGTCTGTTGGCGCTGGGCACGCCGGGGCAGGAAGCCGGTTTCATGACCTCGTCATCGACGCAAACGCAAAACTTCGGGGCCACGGCGCTATTGTCGGAGGCCATTTCGAGCCAGTTGGGCGGGCCGATCGCGAAACTTTTTGGCGTGACGAATTTCCGCGTGGATCCGTTTCTGGCGAGCAGCCTGGCGACGAACGGCGTGGAGCAAAGCACGGCGGCGCGCGTGACCATTCAGAAACAGGTGACGCATGATTTGAGCGTCACCTACAGCACGAACGCGAATTCGAATCAACAGCAAGTGATCGAAGTAGACTACGCCATTCGCCGCGACATCACGATCGTAGCCCTGCGGGACATCAACGGAATCTTCGGCATCAACATCAAATTCACAAAACACTTCAAGTAGAGCGACAGCACGTAATCCCGCGCTATCAGCGGCTACTCCGGGAAAATCATAAGGGACCCGGGAGAAAGCTGGATGTGCCAGGGTTGCGGATGCTCGCGCATGCGCAGCCACTTTTCCTTGAATAGCTCGGCTTGCAGGTGATGCTCGCCGGTCGCGTCCGGCGGATTGTGAAGGCGAAGATACAGCGTGATGCGGAAGGGCGTTTCGCTGGAGCGGACGAGCCAGCAGGGAAATACATTCGCCCCCGAGGAAACGCAGGATGCAGCTTCGAGGAAGTCGACGTAATGAGCGCGAATACCGAGGTATTTTGGCGGACTTGCAATCGATTGATGCGTGCGCAGAGTGCAATTCCAATCGAGGGCTTCGACGGTGTCCCCTGAAATTTGTTTTGCGCGTGACGAATTTTTGAGGCCGGTGAGCCGGGCGACTTCCAAGCTTGGCGGATGACGGAAAATTTCTTCCTTGGGGCCAAGGGCGACGACGCGGCCTTTAGTGAGCACGAGGAGATTCGTGGCCATGCGGTAAGCCTCCTCCATATTGTGGGTGACGAAAAGCGCGGGGCGGCGGAAGGCAGCGAGCGTGTCGATTAACTGGCGCTCAATCTGTCCGCGCAGATGCGTGTCGAGGGCGGAAAGAGGTTCGTCGAGCAGAAGGGCTTGAGGTTCGATGGCGAGGGCGCGCGCCAGAGCAACGCGCTGCTGTTCGCCGCCGGAGAGTTCGCGCGGAGAGCGATTTTCGAAGTCGACGAGATGCGCTTGCGCGATTTGCCGTTTTACGCGCGCGAAGCGTTCGGCGGCGGGCCGGCCGTCGAGGCCGAAGGAAATGTTTTCGGCGACGGTCAAATGCGGGAAGAGCGCGTAATGCTGAAAAAGCATGCCGATGCGACGTTCGCGGCTGGGGAGATTGACTCCCTGCGAGGAATCGAAAAGCACGCGGCCATCGAGCACGATGCGGCCGCGGGCGGGACGCTCGAGGCCCGCGATGCAGCGCAGCGTCATGCTCTTGCCGGCGCCGGACGGGCCGAGAACGGCGAGAGGGTCCGCGCCGCAGGAAAATTCGACGTTCAGATTGTAGGCGGCGAGGCGTTTTTCGAATTGGACTTCGAGGGCCATGTCAGCGACGCGATTCGCTTGCCCTTGTCCAGCGCGGGCGCGCGGGATTTTGCAGATGCGTCCAGTAATACATGCCGGCGATCATGACGAGCGAAATCAAGATGTCGATGAGCGACCAGGCGACGGCCTGATGCAGATCGTTGGATTCGACCGCGAAATAAATGGCAATGGGGATGGTTTGCGTCCTTCCGGGGATGCTGCCAGCGAGCATGAGAGTGGCGCCGAATTCGCCGAGCGCGCGCGCGAACGCGAGGATGGTTCCCGCGAGGATGCCGGGCCAGGCGAGAGGCAGAGCGACGCGTCGAAAAACACGCCACTCGGATGCGCCGAGCGTGCGCGCGGCTTGCAGGAGATGCGCGTCCACTTGCTCGAGCGACGCGCGAACGCTCAAGTACATCAACGGGAACGAAACCACGGCGGCGGCGATGACCGTGGCGGGCCAGGAAAAAACAACGGTGGCACCGAAATGCAGGAGCAAGCGGCCGAGCGGGCCGTTGCGGCCGAAAATTAGCAGCAACAGAAAGCCGACGACGGTGGGAGGCAGGACGAGGGGCAAAAGCAAGACGCTGTCGAGCAGCGCAGGTCCGATGCCGCGACGATTGGTGCGCCAGATGGCGGCGGCGATGCCGATGACGAGGGTGATGGCCGTGGCCGTCAGGCTGGTTTCGAGCGAAATCCAAATGGGTGAAAGATCGAGGGGCATGGGCGATCAGTGTACTGCGGCGGGGGCGGGCGCCGGAGTGAAACCGTATTTTTCGAAGAGGGCGAGCGACTGCGGCGATTCGAGCACGTCGAGGAGCGCGCGGGCCGCTTCCGGAGATTTCGAAATTTTCAGCATGGCCACCGGATAAAGAATGGCATCGTGAGAATCAGGAGGCGCCGTGGCGACAACACGAACGCGGGTGGAGATGCGGGCGTCGGTGGCATAAACGAGTCCGGCACTGGCGTTGCCCGTTTCCACGTAAGCCAGGACTTGGCGGACGTTTGCGGCATAGACAATCTTGGATTTGAGCGCGGGGAGCAGGCGCAGATGCGCAAGGGCCTGCTGCGCGTACATGCCTGCGGGAACGGTGCGCGGTTCGCCCATGGCGATGGATTTGATGGAGGATTTAGAGAGGTCTTCGAAGCCGTGCAGCGTGGTGGAATTCGCCTGCGCGATCAGGGCGAGCGCGTTTGCAAGCAAATCGCGGCGCGTGCCGGCGGCGAGCAAGTTTTCGTTTTGCAAAGTGTCCATTTGTTTTTCGCCGGCGGAAATGAAAATGTCGACGGGAGCGCCCTGTTCGATCTGGCGCTGGAGCGTGCCGGAAGCGCCGTAGTTGCAGACGACGCGAACATCGGGATGCTGTTGATTGTAATTTTGCGCGAAGGCGTCGAGAGGCTCTTTCAAGCTGATGGCCGCGGAGATGGTCAAACTGACGGGCTGGTTGGGCGAATGAATGGCGCCGCCGCCGCAGCCGGCAAGCGTAACGCAGGCGAAAGTCGTCAGCAGACATGCGATGAACTTGCCGCAGCGCCCGCGGCAGTTTCCTTGGTTGTTGCTGTTCCTTCGGGTCGTCACGAAAACCCATCCTAAACCAGTTCGGATGTGCTCGATCGCGGACGGATTTCGATTGGAGTGCCATCAGGAACGGCGCGCCAAATCGGGTCCATTTCAGGATCGGTCACGGCGATGCAAACGTCGGTCCAGTCCGAGATGCGCTGGAACCGTGCGATCCACCCCAGGCCGTTTTGAAGTCCGCGAAACATACTGTCGGCCCCAGGGGCAAAACCATGTTCGCGTGCCCGCTGGATGTCCGCCGCATTTACGAGATGTACCGGAAAAAGCACATCAAGACGCATAGAAACAAAGCACAGCGTCAGAAAGCAATAGAGCCACAACCGTTTTTGTCGAACACCAAACTTCACCGCGCCAGTTTGCATGAATCACCTTACGACCGCAACTGACAGGTGAATTCGGAACGCTGGACGTAATTCGGGGCGGTTCTGATACGATTGGCGATTGCTGCGCGTGGAAGCAGACGAAAAGGAATATCCATGGATGAATTGTTGAAGTGGCGAGGGGAGTTTCCGATTCTGGAGCACACGACGTATTTGATCAGCAATTCGCTGGGCGCGATGCCGCGCGCCGTCTATGAACGCGTCCACGATTACGCGGAGTCGTGGGCCACGCGAGGAGTGCGCGCGTGGGAAGAGGGATGGTGGGAGATGGCCGTGTCGGTGGGAGACAAAGTCGGCGCGATCGTTGGTGCGGGCGCGGGAGAAATTTCGTTGCACCAGAATGTGACGTTGACGCAGGCGGTGATTTCGTCGTGTTTCGATTTTTCCGGGCCGCGCAACAAAGTGGTGCTGGTGGATCTGGAATTTCCGTCCATCGTTTATTTTTACATGGAGCAGCGGCGGCGCGGCGCGCGCGTTGAATTGTTGAAGAGCGAGGACGGAATTCACCTGCCGCTCGAGCGTTTTCTGGCGGCGATCGATGAAACCACTTTACTGGTACCGATTTCGCTGGTGCTATTTCGCAGCGCGACGATTGTGGACGCGAAAGCGATCATCGAGCGAGCGCATACAGTGGGTGCGCATGTGATTCTGGATTGTTTTCAAGCGGCAGGGACGGTGCCCGTGAAGGTGCGCGAACTCGAAACGGATTTTGCAGTGGGTGGAGTGCTGAAATGGCTGTGCGGCGGGCCGGGAGTTGCGTATCTCTACACGCGACCAGACCTGCGGAAGAAATTTTCGCCCACGCTGACGGGATGGCTGGCGCACCAGCGGCCGTTCGATTTTGAGATTGGGCCGCAGGAAGCGCGTGAGGATGCGTACCGTTTTCTGAATGGCACGCCGCACGTTCCGGCGCTGTATGCGTGCCAGCCAGGGCTCGAAATCATCGGCAAAATCGGCGTGGAGAAAATTCGAAAGAAGTCGATGCAACAGACGGCGCGGTTGATCGAGGGCGCGGCGAAACGCGGATGGCGCGTGAACACGCCGAGCGACGCCGCCGAGCGCGCCGGGACTGTTTCAGTTGAGTGTCCGCATGCGATGGAAGTGAAACACGAATTGATTGCGCGCGAGATTCTGGTGGATTACCGGCCGGGCGCGGGAATTCGACTGTCGCCGCACTTTTACAATCGCGAAGACGAGATTGACTTTGCGCTGGCGCAGATCGAGGAAATTCTCGAGACGCGCGCGTGGGAGCGCCACCTACAGCCTGCCTGAGCCGGTGCTATAATCCGCGACCGGTGACCCGTTGAGGGCAATCCCCTATTCGTGCATATTTCCTGACAGACGTATTGGCCGGGCCGTCCGGCGCGACACGAGGTGTGAGATGGCGAGTGTGAAGAAATATTTGTTGCTCGTGACAGCGGCATTCCTTGCGACGACGGTGCCAGCGCGCGCGCAGAAAACGAACGCGTCGGCGCCAGCAGAAAAGGCGCGGCCGGCCTACAGCGAGCCGGGCGTGTCGCCGGACGGGAAGGAAATTGCGTTTGTATCGGGCGGCGATATTTGGACCGTGCCCGCGTCGGGAGGAGAGGCGCGGTTGCTGGTGTCGGATATGGCGACCGATTCGCGGCCGCTCTACTCGCCGGACGGGACAAAACTTGCCTATGGGTCCGCGCGCGACGGCAGCGGCAACGTTTATGTGCTGACGTTCGCGACAGGAGAGGTGAAGAGGCTCACCTATGACGACGCACTGGATCGCGTGGATGGATGGTCGCGCGACGGCAAATGGATTTATTTTTCGTCGGCGAACCACGATATTTCGTACATGAACGATGTGTATCGCGTCAGCGTAGAGGGCGGAACGCCGATGGCGGTGGCCGCCGACCGTTATGCGAACGAATATTTCGCGGCACCGTCTCCGGACGGGAAAACAGTGGCCCTCACGGCGCGCGGAATTGTTTCCGAGCAATGGTGGCGGAAAGGTCACAGCCATCTGGATGAATCGGAGATTTGGCTGGTGCGCGACAGAGAGACGCCGAAATACGAAGCGGTGACGGATGGGTCGGCGAAGGATTTGTGGCCGATGTGGAACGCGGATGGACGGGAGCTGTATTACGTCTCCGACCGCAGCGGCGCGCAAAATATCTGGGCGCAAGCGCCTGGTGGGAAAGCGCGCGAAGTGACGCAGTTCAAAGCAGGGCGCGTGCTGTGGCCGTCGATTTCAAACGATGGGCAGACGATTGTGTTTGAACGGCATTTTGGGATTTGGAAGCTCGACGCGGCGTCGGGGCGCGTGAATGAAGTGGCCATCACACGGCGTGGAATTCCGGCGGGGCCGGCGGTGGAGCATCTGCGGCTGACGGACCATATTCGAGATTTGGCGCTTTCGCCGGATGGGAAAAAAGTGGCGTTTGTGGCGCACGGCGAAGTGTTTGCCGTGTCGGCGAAGGATGGCGGCGATGCGATGCGCGTGACATATACGCCGGGGGAGGAATCGGAAGTTCGCTGGGCGCCGGACAGCCGAAGGTTGGTTTATGTTTCGGACCGCGACGGTGTGCCGCATCTTTTTCTTTACGATTTTGCGACGAGCAAGGAAACGCGGTTGACGCAAGACGCCGGAGCGGATGCCGCCCCGCAATTCTCGCCGGATGCCAAGATGCTGGCGTTTGAACGCGGCGGGCATGAGCTGCGCGTGATGGATTTGGAGTCGAAGCAGGAACGCGCGATTGCCAGCGGACAGTTCGGGCGGCCGCCGTTTGAAACGGAGGGTCCGCTGGTGTGGTCACCGGATGGGAAATGGATCGCGTACCTAGACATCGCGGATCATTTATTTCGCAACGTGTGGGCCGTGCCGGTGGCGGGCGGGGAAGCGCAGCCGGTCAGCTTTCTGCCCGATGTGTTCAGCGGCTCGGTGACGTGGAGCCCGGATGGCACGTATGTGCTTTTCAACGCCGGGCAGCGGACAGAAATGGGCCAGATCGCGCGCGTGGATTTGATTCCGCACGCGCCGAAATTCCGCGAAGACGAATTTCGCGATTTGTTCAAAGAGACGCCGAAGAGTCCGGCGGGAAATGCGAAGATGGCGGCAAGCGATGCGGATGAAAAAGCAAAAGCGACGCCGGCAAAGCCGGTCACGATTGACTGGGACGGAATTCGCGATCGGATCTCGCTGGTCGAGACGGGACTCGACGCGGGCTCGGAGACGATCAGCCCGGATGGGACGTGGTTGCTGCTGAACGCGTCGGTGGCGGGGCAAGAAAATCTTTACTTGTATTCGCTCGATGAGCTGTCGAAAGAGCCGCGGGTGGCGCGGCAACTGACGTCAACTCCGGGACCGAAGGCGGATGCGCAATTTTCTCCGGACGGCAAGGAAGTTTATTACCTGGACCGCGGAACGATACAGGTGGCGACGATCGAGAGCCATCAAGCGAAGCCGTTGGCGGTAAGCGCGGAAATGGATGTGGATTTCGCGCGAGAGAAAGTGGAGATGTTCGACGAGGCTTGGACCGATCTGCGCGATTTCTTTTTCGACCCGAATCACAATGGCGCGAATTGGAATGAAGTGCGCAGCGAGTACGAGCCGCGCGTGGAAGCGGCGGCGAATCCGGACGAAGTGCGGCGGTTGATTTCGCTGATGCTGGGAGAGCTGAATGGATCGCACCTGGGAATTTCCGGTGCGGAGAGGCCGCAGCCGACCGTGGGGCGGATTGGTTTGGATTTTGATCGCGCCGAAGCGGAGAGCTCCGGGCATCTGCGCGTGACGAATATTCTTCCGCTTGGACCGGCGGAACTGGCGGGCGGAATCAAGACGGGAGAATATTTGACGGCGGTGGATGGGCAGGCGATTGGAGCGCATACAAATCTGGACGCGCTGCTCGAACACAAAATCGGGAAGCGTGTGGCGTTGACGATGGCGAGTTCGGCCGATAGCGCGGAGGCCCGGACGGTGATCGTTCAACCGGTGACGACGTCGCAAGAAAAAGAATTGCTCTACCACCAATGGGTCGAGAAAAACCGAGCGTATGTGGAAAAAATCAGCAATGGGAAGCTGGGCTACGTTCATATCCCGGACATGGGCGAGAGTTCGCTGCATAATTTTTATCTGGATTTGGATACGCAGAACCGTTCGCGCGAAGGCGTGGTGATTGACATTCGCAACAACACGGGCGGGTTTGTGAATGCCTACGCGCTCGACGTGCTGTCACGAAGACCGTATTTGTCGATGACGCCACGGGATTTTCCGACCGCGCCGGCGCGCTCGGAACTGGGGCAGCGGGCGCTGGAGCTTCCGACTATTTTGGTGACGAATCAGCATTCGCTTTCCGATGCCGAGGATTTCACACAAGGGTAT
>JBAUEX010000148.1:0-22322 GCA_049678845.1 Candidatus Acidiferrales bacterium | reverse complement strand
GATTAAAGGTGCGCGCGCGCGAGGGTTATTTCGCGATGCCGGATCTTCAATTCAAGCCGAAAGACATCACCGCCATTCTGGCCCTGATGGCCGCTAGTCCGCTGGACGCCACCGGTATCGGCTTCGCCGCACGCGTTACGCCAATTCCCACGGATGCGGCAAGAGCGATTGACGTGACCGTGCACTTTGATCCCCGAGCGATTCAGTTCACGTCCGCGGGCGACAGCCAGACCGCCAACATTCAGTACGCCATCTTCGAATTGGACAAAACGGGGAAAATTGTGGGAGGAGAGAATAAGCCGTTCAAAATAGAAGTTTCCCAAACGGCCTACCAGGCCGGCCTGAAGGAGGGCATGGCATTCTCTGCCACAGAGCCGATCGTGAACGACGCGGTCGAGCTTTGCATTCTTCTGCGCGACAACGACACCGGCGCGGCAGGCTCACTGCACATTCCGCTCGACAAATACATTTCGGACGCAAATCACGGGGCAGGGCCTTCAGCATTTAAACGGCGGTGATTTGTTACGAAAGCTATCATGGAATTCAAGCGTATGGCGCAGCGGCCGATTCTGATTGCTCTGACTCTCTTCGTGGCAACGATTTCCTGTTTCGCTCAGCAGAGCAAGCCCAACGATCACAAGACCGCGAGATTGACCGTCAGCACGCACCTCGTCGAAATCAATGTAGTCGTCGATGACGGAAATGACAGACCCGTTTCCGGTCTTGAACAAAAGGATTTCACCGTACTCGACGACGGACATCTGCAGGGCACTTCCTTTTTTGCGGCGAGCGCGCACACTTCCTCGCAAGTCCCGCTCGCGATTCCGCCTGATGCTTACACCAACGTCCTCAATGCGCATGGCGGCGTACCGCCCAGCATCACGATCATTCTGCTGGACGGCCTGAATACCGCGCTCAACGATCAGGCGCACGCACGAGATCAGGTGATCAAATACCTGCGAACAATCCAGCCGCAGGATCACGTCGCTCTATACGCGCTCGGAGAGAAACTGACTGTGGTTCATGACTTCACGACGGACGCGTCGAGCCTGTTGTCGGCGCTCGCGCACTATGACGGCAGCACTGCTTCGACAATGCGCGCGCCTCAAGCCTCACCGATTACGACTCCCGGCCCATTTGCCCAGCTCAACACCTTCATTGCCGACATCAACAAAAATAGCGTCGCCTTTTTCAGCGTAGATCGAATCGCGATGACGCTGGACGCGCTCAACGCGATCGCTCGCCATGTCGAGGGGCTTCCCGGCAGGAAAAGTCTAATCTGGGTGGTCGGAGACGTACCGATTGGGTTCCACTTCGACAATCGCGGAACAGCTCTCCTGACGCCAATGGAGAAATTCTCACGCGATCCAATTATGCAAACCGAGCAGCTGCTCGCAGACGCGGACGTCGCCCTCTATCCCGTCGACGCGCGGGGCTTGATGACCGAAAATCCCGGCTGGAGCAATGTACTCGCGATGCAGGATTTGGCCAAACAAACCGGAGGCAGGGCGTTCTATAACACGAACGACATTATGACCTCGATTCAACGTGCTGTTGCGGACGGAGACAATAGCTACGTACTTGGCTACTATCCCGATCACAGCGATTGGAAAGGCGAATTCCGGAAGCTAAAAGTGAAAGTGGATAAACAAGGGCTCAAAGTTCGCGCGCGGCAAGGCTACTTCGCGATTCCTGAACTCCACGAGAAGACCAAGGACCTTCAGGAGAAACTGGGCCGCATCGCCATGAGTCCGCTCGATGCTTCGGGGATCAGCATGACCGCGCAAATCGTTCCGATTCCGACGAACGCCGCGCGAGAAATAAAACTCACTCTCGGCTTCGATCCTCGCGGGGTTCAGTTCACCGCAGACGCGGGTCGTGAAGCGGCAGCGCTCCAATATGCGTTGCTCCAATTAGACCAAACCGGGAAAATCCTCACCGCCGTTGAGAATCCTCTGCCAGTCAACATCTCAATGGCGCAATACGCGGTGGGAATAAAACAGGGAATGAGTTTCTCGATAATCATACCTTTATTCAGCAACGCAACAGAGCTTTCCGTGATTCTTCGCGATCGGGCGACGGGCACGGCCGGCTCGCTGCACATTCCGCTCTCCAAATATCAGACGGACGAGAAAAACTGATTAATTCGCGGCGACGGTCGAGGGCCTGACGGATATGAGAATGGTATCGACTTCGCGCTTCGCGGATTCACCCAGGGGCAGCAGAGGAGCGCGCGGGGGTCCGCCGTAATAACCGAGGCGGTCCATCGCGTACTTGAGTCCCGGAATACCAAATTTCGTGGCTAAATTTGCGGCCGGAAGGATGGCGTGTTTCCTCAGTTGCTCGACGCGCTGCGCGTCGCCGCGTGATGCTGCGTCAAACAAATCGACGCACGCATCCGGAAAAACGCAGGAAATCGCGAGAATCGCGCCGGAGGCTCCCGCTTGCAGGGCATCGTAGAGGGTCAGAGCTGAGCCGGTCAGCGAGCGGAAAGCTTTTGGAGTCGAGGAGACGATGTCCTTCATGCGCTGCACGTTTCCTGAGCTGTCCTTAATTCCGATAATGTTTTCGTGGGATGAGAGGTGGGCCACGAGAGGAGCTTCGACCGTATAGCCAGTGAATACCGGCACGGAGTAAATGAGGATGGGAATGGGAGAAGCCTCCGCCACGCGCAAGAAGTGGGTGGCTTCCGCCTCGAAGGTCATGAACGGTTTGTAGTAGCTTGGCGTGCGGACCAGCGCGGCGTCATATCCCAATTTTGCGGCGCGCTTGGTGTGCTGAATTGTTTCGGCGGTGGATTCGGCGCCCGTGCCCGCGATCATTAGCTTATCGGGCGCAGCCGCTTCGCGAGCCGTGGCCCACAGACGCTCGATTTCGTCCCACGTCAGCAGAACGGATTCGCTGGTCGAGCCATTCATCACGTAGCCCGAGAGCCGTGTCGAGTTGTAAAGCTTGATGTTCGACTGCAGGCGAGGCGAATCGATTTCGCCGTCATTTGAAAATGGCGTTGTGATGGGCGGGAAAATTCCCTGAAGTTTCATCGGGCCCTGATTTTACCAGAAGCATTTCCTACTACAATCGCTAGTATTCACCGCCCGGTGGCTCCGGAAAATGGAGCACATCGGGAAGCAAAACGAAATGTGACTGGCGGTATCTTAGCAGAAAATGGCTGCGAGTAGGGCGCGCGCTCAATTGCCGAAAGAAGCCTTGTGCACGGAGGGAGTTTGGTTGGTGTGGTTGGGCAATTCCTCGCGCGCCGCGTCGTCGCGTGCGTTGGCGGGCGCTTGGTCGCGAATCTCGCCCGCAGGTTCATCGCGATGCAAATCCTGCAAGGCGGCAACGCTGCCTGCGCCTTCCGACATGGCGCGAATTCCCCGCGCGGCCGCGATCGCCGCGGAAAGCGTGGTGATGCACGGCATCATGTAACGCACGGCCGCGCGGCGAATCGATTTCTCGTCGTAAAACGATTCGCGCCCGAGCGGCGTGTTGATGATCAAATCCACTTTATTGGTCTTGACCAAATCCACGATGTTGGGGCGGCCTTCATTCACTTTGTAGACGGGCTCGACTTCGAATCCCGCAGCGGCAATCGCGGCAGCCGTGCCGCGCGTCGCAATCAGCTTCAATCCCGCCGCCACCAGATCGCGCGCGAGCGCGGCGACGTGACGCTTGTCGTGATCGTTTACGCTGATGAACACAGTTCCCTTGCGCGGCAATCTTTGGCCCGCCGCCATTTGGGCTTTCGCGAACGCCAGGCCGAAATTCGGCGAGATGCCCATCACTTCGCCCGTCGAGCGCATCTCGGGGCCAAGAATCGTGTCCACGCCGCGGAATTTGTTGAATGGAAACACCGGCGACTTCACGGAATAATAATTGCGGCTGCGGAGTTCGGAGATGCCGTTGAAATCGGCGAGCGGCAGATTCATTTCACGCAATTTGCGCCCGGTCATCAAACGCGCCGCTACTTTCGCGAGCGGCACGCCGGTGGCCTTCGAAACATAGGGCACTGTGCGCGAGGCGCGCGGATTTACTTCGAGGACGTAAACCGTGTCGCGTTGAATGGCGTACTGCACGTTCATCAATCCCACGACGTTCAAAGCTTTTGCGAGTGCCGCGGTATATTCGCGAATGCGCGCGAGGACTTCCGGCTTCAACGTGACGGACGGCAGCACGCACGAAGAATCCCCGGAGTGAATTCCGGCTTCCTCGATGTGCTCCATGATTCCACCGATGACGACATCGGCGCCATCCGCGAGGGCGTCGACATCGACTTCGACTGCGTCCTCGAGAAATTGATCGACTAGAATTGGCCGCTCCGCGTTCGAACTGCTTCCGATGCGCACGGCTTGCGCCGCGCAATCCTCGACGGTTTTCAAATCGTACGCGATGACCATAGCGCGGCCGCCGAGAACGTAACTGGGGCGCACCAATACCGGCAAACCGATTTCCTGTGCGACGCTCACCGCTTCAGCGGGCGTCAGTGCTGTACCGTTGCGCGGCTGAGGAATTTTCAACTCGTCCAGCAATTTGCCGAATCGGCGGCGATCCTCGGCGAGGTCGATCGATTCGGGAGCCGTGCCGATAATCGGCACGCCGTTGCGTTTCAGTTCCAGCGCCAGGTTGAGCGGCGTCTGTCCGCCAAATTGCACGATTACGCCCTCCGGCTTTTCGCGCTCGATCACGGAGAGCACATCTTCAAGCGTCAGCGGCTCGAAATAGAGGCGGTCGGATGTATCGTAATCGGTTGAGACTGTTTCCGGATTGCAATTCACCATCACCGTTTCGAAGCCGTCTTCCTTCAGCGCGAACGCCGCGTGGCAGCAGCAATAATCGAATTCAATTCCCTGCCCGATGCGGTTCGGACCGCTGCCGAGAATGACGATTTTGCGGCGATTGGTCGCATCCGATTCGTCTTCCTCTTCGTATGTCGAATACATGTAAGGCGTGAAGGATTCAAATTCCGCCGCGCAGGTGTCGACGCGTTTGAAAACGGGGCGGACATTGAGCTTGGCGCGCGCCGCGCGCACGGCGGCCGTGTTCGCGCTCCAGATCTGCGCGAGTTGCTCGTCGCTGATGCCGGAGCGCTTCGCTTCTTTCAACATTTCTGCGGAGACATTTGCGAACGTGGTGGCGCCGATCTCGTTTTCAACCGCGACGGCTTGCTGCATCTGTCGCAAAAACCAGGGATCGATTTTCGTCAGCGAGAAAATCTCGTCGACCTTCATTCCACTTCGCAACGCAGTGAAGAGCCAGTGAATGCGGTCGGGGCCGGGCACGTGAAGTTTTTCGCGCAGTACGGCGTCCACGATTTCCGCGGGAGGCTGCCACGGAGCATGCGGCTCGAGTGAGCGAATGCCCTTCCCGAGCGCTTCGGCGAACGTGCGACCGATGGCCATCACTTCGCCGACGGACTTCATCTGCGTGGTAAGAGTGGTATCGGCACCGGAGAATTTCTCGAACTGCCACTTCGGGATTTTTACGACCACGTAATCGATGGTCGGCTCAAAGGAGCAGGGAGTTTTCTTCGTAATGTCGTTGGGAATTTCGTCGAGCGTCATTCCCACGGCCAACTTTGCGGCGATTTTCGCAATCGGAAAGCCGGTCGCCTTGCTCGCAAGCGCCGAACTGCGCGACACGCGCGGGTTCATCTCGATCACCACCATGCGGCCCGTTTCCGGCTCGATTCCGAATTGAATGTTGGAGCCACCCGTTTCGACGCCTACTTCGCGAATCACCGCGGCGGCGGCGTCGCGCATGCGTTGATATTCCTTGTCCGTGAGCGTCTGTGCCGGGGCGACGGTGATCGAATCGCCCGTGTGAATGCCCATGGGATCGACATTTTCAATGGAGCAAATTACGACGAAGTTATCGCGATGGTCGCGCATCACTTCGAGCTCGAACTCTTTCCATCCAAGCACGGATTCCTCGACGAGCGCTTCGTGCACAGGACTTGCGTCGAGCGCCCGCGCAATCGCCTCTGAAAATTCCTCGCGATTGTAAGCGATGGAGCCGCCCGTGCCGCCCAGCGTGAATGACGGGCGAATGACGACCGGGTATCCGAGCTGATCCGCCAGCTTCACTCCCTCGGCAACTTCTTTCACGACCGCCGAGGCCGGGACTTCCAGGCCGACGCGCTGGCACGCGTCCTTGAACAGAAGACGATCTTCGGCGATTTGAATCGCGCGCAACGACGCGCCGATTAATTTCACGCCGTACTTTTCGAGGATTCCGCTCTGGGCCAATTCGACTGCGGTGTTCAGCCCTGTCTGGCCGCCAACGGTGGGCAGCAGCGCATCGGGGCGCTCGCGCGCGATGATTGGCTCCAGATATTCTTTTGTAAGTGGCTCGATGTAGGTTCGCTGCGCGATTTCCGGATCGGTCATGATTGTGGCGGGATTCGAATTCACCAGGACGACCTCGTAGCCTTCGTCGCGCAGCGCTTTGCACGCCTGCGTGCCGGAATAATCAAACTCGCACGCCTGTCCGATGACGATCGGCCCCGAGCCGATAATCATGATTTTCTTTATGTCTGTGCGCTTGCTCATGACGGAGTGCCTATCCGCGCACGAAAGCCCGCAAGAGCGGTTTTTGCAGCGTCAAGCGTCACCTCTGACATGTCTTCCCCGCGCGCCACGTCGAATTTCGCAGTCGTAAATGGAATTCCTGCGTAAGCGCAGAGATAGGCACAGGCAATGTAGGCAAGAGGAATCAGGTTTTCCCCGCCACTCCCAATACTTGAACTTAGAGACGACGAGATGCCGGAGCCGCGCGCTTGCGCCGCATTGCACTTCTCAACATAATCGCAAATTCGGAGCGCGTGACGCTGCGCGGACGTGTAAAAGTCGACTATCGCTGCAGCAAGCACGCTGTCTAGTTCTCCGATTTGCCCACAATTCGTGGCGTAGACGGGAAATGGGGCGGGACCAGGCGCTTCAAGAACAGGGTAGGGCTGCCCCTGCGGCTTTGACTCTAGATCCTTCAATAGATTCTTCACGTAATATCGATAGAAACGATCGATCTCGAACAGGATTGCGGTACTGAGGGCCCGTCTCCTTTCGTGGCGCTCGCCTGCGCGTCCATCTTTCTCTGCCTGCAATTGCTTCCTCAGGCCCTCATCTGCATGACGCACCTGCCACCAAATTCCAAAAAGGGCAAGGAATCCGCCCAAAAGGGTTAGCAGGCCATCCCAACTCAATTTATGGTCAAACGCGAACAAAGGCTCCGAACTCACGGCGCGCTCTCGCTCATCATGGCAATGAATTGGTCGAAGAGGTAGCGGGCGTCGTGGGGACCTGGAGACGCCTCCGGATGATATTGGACGCTGAAAAGCGGGAGCGAGCGGTGGCGCATGCCCTCGTTCGTGTGATCGTTCAAATTCACATGGGTGATTTCGACGTCGCTTGATGGCAGCGACTCCGGGTCGACGCAAAATCCGTGGTTCTGCGCGGTGATCTCAACTTTCTCGGTCAGCAAATTCTTGACCGGATGATTTGAGCCGTGATGGCCGAACTTCAACTTGAACGTTTTCCCGCCGAGCGCAATGCCGCACAATTGATGGCCGAGGCAAATCCCAAAAATGGGCACGCGGCCCAGCAGTTTCTGAATATTTTGCACGGCAAACGTGATTGGTTCGGGATCGCCGGGCCCGTTCGACAGAAACACGCCGTCGGGTTTCATTGCCAGAACATCTTCGGCCAACGTGGACGCTGGGACCACCGTGACGCCGCAGCTGTGATCAACGAGCATGCGCAAAATGTTTCGCTTGATGCCAAAATCGTAGGCGACGACTTTATAGCGCCGCGCCCCGGCTTGCGGTTGCATCTTCGCCGCAGCCGCTGCGCGCCACAGAGGCCCTGCGCCGCCCGCACTCGCTGCTTGCGTCGCGTATTTCGCCAAGGGAATTGAGCCGCGCTCCCAGTGATACGGCGTCGCGCAGGTCACCTGACTCGCAAGTTCGTGCCCCGCCATCGAGGGCAGCGCGCGCGCTTCGGCGATGAGAGTTTCAGCAGGCGTTGCGTCGGTTGACACAACTCCGCGCAATGCACCTGCCTGTCGGATGTGGCGCACCAACGCGCGAGTGTCGATATCCCATATCACGGGGATTTTGTATCGTTCGAGATACGCTTGCGCCGTTTCGCTGGCGCGCCAATTCGAGGAAATCTGCGAAAAATCGCGGACCATCAGCCCTTCGATATACGGGCGCGCCGATTCCTCGTCGTCGAGATTCGCGCCAACGTTTCCTATGTGCGGGTAAGTGAGGCAGACCATCTGGCCGGCGTAACTGGGATCGGTGAAAACTTCCTGGTAGCCGGTAAGGCTGGTATTAAAAACAACTTCGCCGCCGCGGCGGCAACTTGCGCCCGCCGCGCGGCCTCTAAATACTCTTCCGTCCTCGAGCGCGAGGATCGCGCTGTTTCCGTGCGACGCCTTCAGTGTGTCCTCCGGCGAGATTCATCTTACATCAGCTTCCGATTTCCATTTCGCGCGGTGATATTCGATCAAATGGACCGGGCCCGATTTATGGCGCGGAGATTTCGCCAAATTGGTGAAACGGCCAGTACGCAAACACCGCTTTGCCGTAAATATATTTCTGCGGCACAGGTCCAAAGATGCGCGAATCGTTCGAACTGTCGCGATGATCGCCCATCACGAAATATTCATCCGACGGAATGCGAATCGGGCCGTAGCTGGAATCGTCAAAATATTTCGGCGGCACGTAAGGTTCCGCAACGCGTTTGCCATTGACGTAAAGCGCGCCCTCGCGGATCTCCAGCGTTTGCCCCGGCAAACCGATCACGCGCTTGATGAACGACTGCGAGCGGTCGAGCGGATACCAGAAAACCACCACGTCTCCGCGGTGAATGGGCTCGAAACGGTAAACAAATTTGTTGATGAAAATTCGCTCCTGGTCGCTCAGCAAAGGCGCCATGCTGGTGCCCTCGACCTTCACCGGCTGGTAGAGGAAAACAATAATGACCAGCGCCAGGCCAAGCGCCACCGCGATATCGCGCGACCATGAACGCAACTCGCGGCCAAAAGAGGAAGGTTGTTGCCGATTCATCGAGGAAGCAAAATCAGGGATGTTTTCGTCTCGCATTCCGCGCTGCACTCCTATATATCATGGCAAACGCATTCCCGCCAACGGAGATTTCGCCGTGATGCCACATCTGTCATGCGCCGCGGGCCTGTCGCATCCGCGCCGCTTGCCGCCCCGATAATTTAAGATGCAATTTCCTGCTGCAGGGGAAGCCTCTTTCGGTTATTTGGGTCTTGGCAGGCTAGAGCCACAGCGCATTTATTCGTAGCGAAGAGCCACGATGGGATCGGTGCGCATGGCGCGGCGCGCGGGAAGGTAACAGGCCGCGATGGCAACCAGCGTCAAGAGAATTGCAACGCCGCCAAATGTGAGCGGGTCATGCGCGCTGATGCCGAAAAGCATCTTCGAGATGAGGCGCGTCAAAGCAAGCCCGACGGCAACCCCAATGGCGACGCCGATGAGCGCCATCTTCGCGCCCTGACCCAAAATCAGGCGGAGGACGTCGCTGCGCTGCGCGCCCAAGGCGATGCGAATGCCGATTTCATGGGTGCGCTGGCCGACGAGATAGGAAATCACGCCATAAATTCCGATGCAAGACAGCACCAGGGCGAGCAGAGCGAAAACTCCCAGGAGAATCATGGCGAAGCGGCGCGAGGCGAGGGAACGCGAGATAGTTCCTTCCATCGTTTCCGCGCCGTACATCACCTGCTGGCTATTGACGCGCTCGACGGTGTGGCGAATGGCGCCGACAAGCGTGTCCGGCGCGACCTGGGTGCGCACGATGAAATCAGCACCCTTGGCGAGGAGCGGAAAGAACCTATCGGGCACCTGCATGATCGGGAAGTAAAGCTGCGCCTGGATGGGGCCGGCGTCGTCGAGGCCCCAGTGCTTGACGTGTCCGGCGATGCCGACGATTTGCGCTTGCAGGTCGAGGACGGCGAAATTGACGCGCTTGCCAATGGGGTCCTGGCCGGGGAAGAATTTCTTGGCGAAGGCTTCGTCAATGACGATGACGGGCGGGGAGTGCAGAGTGTCCTGCGCGTTGAGGAAGCGGCCGCGAATGAGAGGCGTGCCCATAGCGTTCAAGTAATCCGGCTCCGCGAGATAAAAGAGAGCAGCGTCCATTTCCTGTGTGCTTTGGGGTTTGGGATGCCCTTCGAGCCAAAAGGGCAATTCGGAGTCGCCCTGCATGGGCAGCGAGCCGCCGACGGCGGAGACGTATCGAACGGCGGGGATGGCAGCGAGAGCGGAATCGAGCTGGCGCAGAGAGTTGCGCAGTTGATCGGGCGTGGCCTGCATGGCCGCGGGCGGAAAAGCGACGCTGAAAGAGAGCAGATTATGCGGATTGAATCCGGGATTGACGTCCCAAAGCTGCACCAGACTTCGAATCATCAGACCAGCGCCCACAAGCAGCACCAGCGCCATGGCCATTTCGACGACGACGAATACACCCTGAAGACGATGGCGAGCGCCGCTCGAACCGCGGCCGCCCTCTTTCAATGTTTCCTGCAAATTCGAATGCGAGGTCTTCAACGCCGGGGCCAGTCCAAATAAAATGCCGGCAACAATGGAAATGGCCATCGTGAAAATGAGGACGCGCGCGTCGAGGCCGACCTGGCCGGAGCGCGGCAAGGCCTCTGGGAGAATGCGGATGGCAGCCCTCGTTCCCCACGCGGCCAATAGCAGGCCTAGAGCGCCTCCTGTGACCGCCAGCAAAATACTCTCGGTGAGAAGCTGTGCCATCACGCGGGCGCGACTGGCTCCCAGAGCGGCGCGAATAGCGAATTCGCGAGTGCGACCCGTGGAGCGTGCCAGAAGAAGATTCGCGATGTTGACGCAGGCGATGAGCAGAACGAATCCGACGGCACCGAGAAGAACGTAAAGCAGCGGAGCGACGTCGCCAACCATGTCCTGCTTAAGCGGGACAAGCGCGATGCCGGAATTTTTGTCGGCGTCAGGATAGGCGCGCGAGAGATTTTGCGCGACCCCGTTCATGTCGGCTTCCGCCTGGGCGAAAGTGACGCCGGGCTTGAGGCGGCCGACAGCGTCCATGCCCATGCTGACGCGGCGGTCGAGGAAAGTGCGGTCGGTCCATTGGCCGATGGGTACGTAAATCTCAGCGAGACTGAAATTGTTTCCGCGAAAGTAGAAATTCGCCGGAATGATGCCGATGACGGTGTAAGGCGTGCCGTTGAGCGAGATGGACTGGCCGATGATTTGCCGCGAGCCGCCAAATCGGCGCTTCCACAGGCCTTCGCCGAGCAGGACGACAGGCGCGCCACCCGGGCGGTCGTCTTGCGCGGTGAACAGGCGTCCCATGACGGTCTGAACGCCGAGGACGGAGAAGAAATCGGCGGAGACCATTTCGGTGCGGAGGCGTTCCGGCTCGCCCGCGCCGGTCATGTTGAAGGAATCCTGGCGATAGCTGGCGAGTTGCGCGAAGGAACTGTTTTCGCGCTGCCAGTCGAGGAAATTGGGATAAGAAATGGAGGAGTGCGCGAAGTCAAAGGCGCGCGAATAGAGCGCGACCAAGCGGTTGGGCTCAGGATACGGGAGCGGGTTGAGCAGTACGCCATTCACGACGGAGAACAGCGCGGTGTTTGCGCCGATGCCGAGCGCCAGCGTCAAAACGGCAATGGCGGTGAAGCCGGGTGACTTCACAAGCATGCGCACGGCGTAGCGCAAATCCTGAAGCAACATCCCCATGATTCCTCCGAGCGAAAGCAAAGTTCACGGCGCTGACAACCGCTGACTGAATCGCCGCGCTTCGCGTCACTCTGTAGTACGAAGCCAGGCGCGGATATGTTCCTTCAAGTTTATTAAAACGCACCGGCTGGGAACCGTGCTACGGCAGGCAGTTTTCAAGTGCGCAACGGTGCGGCAAACGACGGGAGATGAGCGAGCGGACGACACGTCTTTGCTCAGCGGAGCTACGCCGGTCATTCCTTAGAAAATAGCCTTAAATCGTTTCAGTGGCCGCGTTGCGGCCACTTTCCTGGTTCGCCTGTGGCGCCGAAGGCGGCATGACCTCATTCGTAGCGCAGCGCCACCATGGGGTCCGTGCGCGAGGCGCGGCGCGCGGGAATGTAGCTTGCGAGAAGCGCCGCCACGAGGAACAGAATCGCGCTGCCAATTATCGTCAGCGGATCGGCCGGGCTGACTTTGTAAAGCAGGCTCGACATCAAGCGGGCGAGCGTGAAAGGGGCGACGAGCCCGATCGCAATTCCGATGCCGGCGAGCCTGAGGCCGCGGCCGATCACAAGCCTGAAAATATCTTTTTTATCCGCGCCGAGCGCCATGCGAATGCCCATCTCGTGCGTCCGTTGCGCAACGGCATAGGAAATCACGCCGTAAATTCCGACAAAGGCCAGCACCAGCGCCACGCCGGAGAAAATCCCAAAGAGCGCCACGATGAACTTCGATTGCGCGCGCGACTGGGCGAGTATCTGCTCGAGCGTTTGCACCTCGGTGACGGGCTGAACGGCATCGATGCGCGCCAGTCGCCGGCGCACCGCCGGAACGAGCGCCATCGGATCTCCTCGCGCACTGCGCAAACTCAATCGCAGATGCGACCAGGGAAGATTCGGGAATGGAAGAAGCATCTCCGGAGCAGGCTCTCTGCTTATGCCGTTGTTCTTCTCGTCGCCAAACACGCCCACCACTTCGACCGGCGTTGCGATCGTGCCAAGCCAAATATGTTTCCCGATCGGATTTTCATTCGGCCAATAATGCCGCACGAAGGCCTGATTCACCATCGCCACGGTTGGCGTGGTTTGATTGTCCTCGGCCGTGAATTCGCGCCCGCGCTCGAGCGGTACGCGCAGCACCTTCGCGTAATCCGGGCTGATCGTTTCGATATTGACGCCCGACCGCTGCGCGAGCGGCACCGCCGGCTCGCCCTCGGCAAGAATGGGTGCGAAACGCGTTGGAGTCGGCGGCAGCGCTGACGAAATCGCCGCCGCGCTCACTCCCGGGAGCGACTGCATCTGCCGCAGTACCTCGTTGTAGAACAAAACCATCTGCGCATTTGTTCCATATCTCGACGGCGAGAGATTCATTCGCATCGTCAACACGTTCCTGGGATCGAATCCCGGGTTGACGTCGATCAGTTGCAGAAAACTTCGAATCAGCAACCCCGAACCGATCAGCAGAATCATCGAGAGCGCCACTTGCGCAACCACGAGCAGGTTCTGCGAACTCGCAGCGCGGCGGCTGCCTGTGCTCCCGCGCCCCTCGTCGCGCAGCACGGAATTCAAATCCGTCTTCGAGAGTTGAAGCGCCGGAGCCAGTGCGAACAGCACCCCGCTCAGCAGTGAAATCGCTATCGTGAAGCCGAGCACCCGCCAATCCATCGAGACTCCGGCGCTCAGGTGCTCGACCGTACCGTGATTCAGCGCGAGCAGCCCGCGCGTTGCGGCGTACCCGGCGAAAATTCCGATCACGCCGCTGATCGTCGCCAGCAGCAAGCTTTCCACCAGCAATTGCCGCACAATCACACCTCGGCGCGCGCCCAGCGCCGTGCGCACCGCGATTTCCTTCTTACGCTTCAGCGCGCGCGACAGCAGCAGGCTCGCCACGTTCGCGCATGCGATTAGCAACACCACCCCCACAGCACCCATCAGAATCAGCACCGCGACGCGGACGTTCGCCACGATCATCGTTTGAAGCGGCGTGACGGCTGACGGCCATTTCGGATTGGCGTCGGGCCGAGTCGGATTATCGCGGCAATATTCCTCATGCAGCACATCCATTTCGGACTGTGCCTGCTCGATGCTCACGCCCGGAGCAAGGCGCGCCGTGCCTTCCAGATACCCCATGCCCGCTTGAATGTGCTCGGGAGTGGCGATATTCAGTTCAAACTCGCGTGGAATCCAGATCTGCGTGTCGTTGCCGAGAGGCGTAAAAACAAAATTGGCGGGCAGCACTCCAACGATCGTGTAACTAAGCGAATCGAGCATCAGGCTCTGCCCGATCACGTTGTGCGCGCCGCCGAACTCGCTGGTCCAGAACTGATGGCTCAGCATGAGTACACGATTGCTCCCGCGCTGACCTTCGCTGGCGAAAAAATTCCGCCCGAGCAGCGGCCGCACACCGAGCACATCGAAAAAATTCCAGCTCACACGCCCAGCTGTAACCTGCCGCGGCTCTCCGCGCCCGGTCATGTCGAAATCGTCGCCGGCATAAGCGGAGATCCCCGAGAACGAATGCTGTTGGTCCCGCAATCGCGAAAAGTACGGATAGGAGAACACGCTCTCTTCGCTGCGGTTTGCGATGCTTGTTTCGTAAACCATCATCAGCCGCTGGGGATTTGCATACGGGAGGGGCCTGAGCAACAGCGCGTCCACGACCGTGAAAATGGCGGTGTTTGCGCCGATGCCGAGAGCCAGCGTCAGCACAGCCACGGCCGCAAAGCCCGGCGACTTCGCGAGCAGGCGTAAGGCGTAACGCAAATCCTGCAACAGTGCGTTCATGCATTACCTCATTGCTTTGCTGTTGTAACTCACGTCCCGCCTGCCCTGACGCACGAAGGGTCCCGATGCTGCATGTCGGAACTGATGTGAGGCATTTGCTTTGGCGGCACTGCGTCCACGACGCGCTCAAAGCCTCAGGCCAGCCGAGCGACAAAGGCTCGCCGCTGTCAGGGTGAATGGGACCTGAGCTACAAAACCATTTTACTCGTATCGTAATGCGACCATCGGGTCCGTGCGCGAGGCGCGACGCGCGGGAATGTAGGCAGCGATGACGGCCACGACGAACATGAGAACGGTCGCCAGAATCAGCGACACGGGATCCGCGGCACTCAGTCCGAAAAGCTGGCTCTTGATCAATTGCGCCGCACCATAGACGGCGGGCAATCCAATCGCGACGCCGATCAGCACGAGCAGGAGCGTCTCGCGGAGAACGAGCCAGAGGACATCTTTCTTCTGCGCACCAAGCGCCATGCGAATGCCGATTTCGTTCGTGCGTCCGGTAACGGCATACGCCATAATGCCGTAGATTCCGATGCACGCGAGCAGCACGGCGAGCGCGCCGAAAAATCCGGCGAGCTTGGTGATCATGGTCTCGGTCGAGAGCGACTCGTTGACGAGATCATTCATAGTCCGGATTTGCTTTAGCGGCAGATTCGGCGCGACCTGGCTCACGGCCTTTCGAATCGCGGGAGTCACGCTCGACACGCTCCCCGCCGAACGCACTATGATTACCGCATAGCTTTCTTCTCCGATGGGATGGAAATACGGAACGTAGAATCTGGGCTCGGGCTTCTCGCGCAAGCTGTTGTGTTTCGAATCCCCGACAACGCCAACAACGACAAAATCCGTATGCGTGGTGGGAAACATGTCCCAGATGCGGCGGCCGATGGGACTTTCATTCCCAAAAAAATAGCGCGCCATGGTTTCGTTGATTACGCCCACGCGCTGCCCGTTTCCCGAATCTTCCGGGCCGATCTCGCGTCCAATCAAGATCGGTGTTCCGATCGTCGAGAAAAAGTTCGGCCCAACTTCATCAAAACGCGCGTGCATCTGTTGCCCGGACTTCGGCGCGTAGCCGTCAATCGTGATTTCATCCCTCGAATCGCTATGGCTCAGCAGGCCATTGTCCGAAAGCGTCGCGCCGCGCACGCCGGGAATGAGGCGCAGCCGGTCGAGCATTTCCTTAAGGACTTCCGTGCCGGCTGCACCCTCGTAGCCCGCCGTTCGCGGAAACACACTGAAAACCAGCAGATGGTCACGGTCATAGCCGAGGTTGACGTCCGATAATTTCTGAAAGCTGCGAATAAAGAGTCCGGCGACGATCAACAGCAGGAGCGATAAGGCCACTTGTCCCACCACGAGAACCTTGCCGATCGGCGCGCGGCCCTTGCGCGCTGTTCCCCCGACGACTCCGCGCGAAGTTCCCTTAAGCACGTCGTTCAGATCCACGCGCGAGGCGCGATACGCGGGCGCCAGACCAAACAGCACGCCCGTGAGCAGCGCGACGCCCAGCGTGAAGGCCAGAATTGTCAAGTCGGGTTGAACGTTCAGCGGAATTGGCGCCTGGCCGCCCGAAACCAAGCGCAGCAGCACCGCGTCCGCCCAGGGCGCGAGCAAGAATCCAAGCACGGCTCCGGCGAGCGCCAGCAGAGTGCTCTCTGTCAGCAACTGACGGAACAGCCGACCGCGGCCCGCGCCGAGCGCCACGCGTACGGCAATTTCCTTCTTTCGCGACGCCGCACGCGCGAGCAGCAGATTGGCCACGTTCGCGCACGCTATCAACAGGACGAGCCCGACAACGCCCATCAAAATCAGCAAGGGCCGCTCGAAGTTTTCACGCACCACGGAGGCACCGTGACTCCCTCCGGCGACCGCGAGATGCTGGTCGAGAAAGTTCTTGCGATCGTTGGCAGTTGCGGTCGAGCCGAGCTGCGCCTCGAGATATTGCTGGAACAAAACGTTAACGCTCGCTTTCGCCTGCGCGACGGTAACTCCAGGCTTGAGCCGTCCCACCACCTGCAGCCACTCTGTTTTTTCGTGTGGATTCTTCGATCGTGCGAGCCAATCGTAGCCGGGATAAACTTCCGACTGCATCGTGAGCGGCACCCAGATATCCGGCGCGTATCCGACGGTAAGGCCGAAAAAATTGCGCGGCGCGACACCGATGATCTCGAACGTGGTGCGGCGAATCCGAACCTTGCTTCCAATCGCCGAGCGCGCACCGCCAAACTGGTTTTGCCAGAAACTGTAGCTGATCACAGCGACAGGATTGGCGTCACGCAACCGATCGACGTCGCTGGTATACGCGCGGCCTAGAATGGGACTGGCTCCGAGGACGTCGAAATAGTTTCCGCTCGTCATGTTCACTGTGGCCTGCGGCCCGTCCTGTTCGGCTTCGCCGGCTGTGCTGCCCACACTCAAAGGCAGTGGCGCAGTCTCGGACTGAATCGCCAGTACTCCCGAGAAAACGGTATTGCGGTCGCGAATCGCGAGGTATTCGTGATAGGTGAGCTGATCACGATTTCCGCTCTGCTGCCCTATGCTCATTCCGGCTGCGCTTGGGTCCGTCAGGAAGGCGAGCTGCTGCGGATTCTTCACGGGCAGTGTGCTGAGGAGCACAGAGTTGATGACCGTGAAAATGGCGGTGTTGGCACCGATGCCGAGCGCCAGCGTCAGCACAGCGACCGCGGTGAAGCCCGGCGATCTGACGAGCATTCGCACGCCGTAACGCAAACCCTGCCAGAAAGTCGCCATGAGTACACACCTCCACTTGTCTCGAAATGCCTACGCAGCTTCGGTTCCGAGACAGCATCCAAGTAAACAGGAGGAAAATCAACAGCTTGGATCGACAAGCGCGCGAGCTGCCCACAGAATCTGTGCGATTACGGAGGATGTTGTTGCGGAAACGAACAGTCCATGTAGAGAGTCGAGGCTGACGGATGAGACAGAAGCTGAAGATTGCGACCGGTCGGAAGCAACGTTAGGAAATCACGGCTAGAATATACTTTAAGGGAAAAATATGGATGAACGCGACGAGACGAAGTTAGAGGCGCGGTGCTCTGAATGCGAAGCGCAAATCGAAGGCGAAAACGCCGGCTGCGAAGCGCTGTTCAACAAACTTGGCGCGCGCGATTTCAGCGATCCGCGCTATGGCGCAATGCACGAATTGCTTGTCGACGCGTATTGCTTGCAGCATCCCGACCGTTACTGCAGCTCCGCGAAGTCGTACGCGGCGCATTTGACGCGCATGTGCTGCGGCATCGAGCGCGGCGGCAAACGCGAAACGTATGCCGCGATTCCCCGCTGGTTGAGCGGCCCGGCGAAAATCGAACGCCCCCAAACTCTCGCGCAACGCGGGTCGATGACGATTGCGGATTTGCGCAGGGCGCAAACTCCCGAAGAGCACGCCACGCTCGTGCGCGAATGGGCCGCCAACGTCTGGCAGGCGTATGCACCGCAACACCAACTCGCGCGACGGTGGCTCGACGCCGCCCTCGGCCGCAAGACCTGAAGCTTGTTTTCTTCCTCCCCTGGCATTCTCGCGTTTCGTTCTCGCTGGCGCTTTTCCGCGCCTTTTTTGTTTGACGTTGTGCCATGGCGAATGTAGAGTCGCGCCGCTCGCTATACGCAGAGAGGCGTTTTGATGAGAAATACGCGCACGGTGAAATCAAACATGACATTCGAATACTTGCGGCGAAGATTCAATGTGTCGCGAGCTTGTGTGATGGCAGCTTTATTGGCCATTTCCGCCGTGATCGTCCTCGCTACCGTGGGCCGGCCCGCCCAGGCGGGCACGCAAAAACACACTGGGCCGGCTATTACGAAGCCGGCTGTAACCCGTGCCATTAAATCTGCGCTGCAGAGCTCGAGCGCCGGCGGCCCGGCGACGCTGCCACCTTCCCTGCCCCCAGCGCAATTGACACAAGCCGATCTCACGGCATTTTTCGACGGGCTTGTACCGCTGCAAATCGAGCGCGACGACATTGCGGGCGCGGTTGTCGCTGTGGTGCGCGACGGCAAAGTGATTTTCGCGAAGGGCTACGGCTACTCCGATTTGAAGAACAAAAAGCCAGTCTCGGCGAAGGACACGCTGTTCCGCTGCGGATCGATTTCGAAACTTTTTACGTGGACGGCGGTGATGCAGCTCGTCCAGGACGGAAAAATAAATCTCGACGCGGACATCAATCAGTATCTGGATTTCAAAGTGCCCGAGCCGTTTGGCAAGCCCATCACGATGCGCGATCTGATGACGCACACGCCGGGCTTCGAGGAAACGATTCGCGATCTGATTACGGTGGATTCGGAACATATTCCGTCACTGCGCGACTATTTGGTGAATCACGAGCCGAAGGAAATTTTCCCGCCGGGAACCACCGGCGCGTATTCGAATTACGGCGCAACGCTCGCAGGCTACATCGTGCAGCGCGTTTCCGGACAGCCCTTCGATGATTACATCGAGCAGCATATTTTCGTTCCGCTGGGAATGACGCACGCAACATTCCGCCAGCCGCTGCCCAAAGATTGGCAACCCCTGATGTCCCAAGGGTACGAACGCGCGTCGGGCGGCGCGAAACAGTTCGAGGTGGTCACGCCGTTTCCGGCAGGCAGCGTGGCGATTTCGACGATGGACATCACGCACTTCATGATTGCGCAGTTAGAGGACGGCACCTACAACGGCGCGCAGATCTTGCGTCCGGAAACCATAAAGCTGATGCACACGCGCCAATACGCGCCCGATCCGCGCGTGAATGCGATGTGCCTGGGATTTTACGAAGAGACGCGCAACGGTCACCGCATCATCGGGCATGGCGGCGATACACAATACTTTCACAGTGACCTGCATTTGATTCTTGATGCGAATACGGGACTCTTTGTGTCGTACAACAGCGCAGGGCGCGGGGACGTGGCGCCGCGAGGGCCGCTCTTCGACAAGTTCCTCGACCGCTATTTCCCGTACACGCCCCCCGCAACAAGTCCTCTTGCGACGGCGGCTGCTGATGCGAGAGCTGTAAGCGGCTCTTACATTCCCAGCCGGCGCAGCCAAACGACGATTTTTTATCTTTTTTCGCTGCTGGGAGAAACCGGTGTTGCGCCCGGAAAAGACGGATCGCTCGTCATTGCGAACTTTAAAGGCATCAATGGACAGCCGATTGAATGGCATGAGACGGAGCCGCAGGTTTGGCAGGACAGCTCCGACGCGCAGAACAAAATTGTCTTCGCGAAAAACTCCGACGGGCGATGGCAAATTGCGCTGGGATTCCCCGCCGAAATTTTGCAAGAGGTCCCGTGGTACCAGTCGAAGAATTTCATTCAATGGAGCATCGTTTTCGCGCTTGTTGTCTTTGCGCTGACGTTGATTTTGTGGCCCGTCGCCGCGCTGGCACGGCGGCACTACGGGCGCCCTGTGGAAGCGAGCCCGCGCGAGCGGCGGGCGCGTTGCTGGGCTAGAACGGTTTGCGCGCTCGACTTGGTCTTTTGGGCGCTATTTTTGGCGACGGTCGTTTACGGAGCCGCGCATCTCGGCGTCTTGACGCGCGGCTTGAATCCGTGGCTGCGCTTGATTCAGGTTGTCGGGTGGCTCGGCGCGATAGGGACACTTGTGGCGATTTGGAATTTCGCCGTTTCCGTGGGAACGGCGGGCCGCTGGTGGTGGTCCAAGCTGCACGACACGCTGATTGTGGTTGCATGCCTGCTAAGCGTATGGATTGTGTGGTACACGCATCTGCTTTCGTTCACCCTGCGCTACTAAATCTTCTCTGAATCGTCCTGAGAGATATCTATCGCGGCGGGTCAGTTTGTGCAGCTGTGCGCCGTGAAACCTCCGCGATTTCCTATGCCCTTGCATATCAGCCGCTTATAGACACGCTGTTCAATGGCAACTGCCGCCGACCAGGGGAGTACTAGTCGGCATAAAATTCAGTACTAGGGTTCCATTGTCTGCCGTCTACACTGAAATCCATAATCGACTTTGGGATTTGAGGGATACTGTGATTCCCGCCAAAAATATGGTCAGCGTATTTCTGAAAGCTCGGGCCCGAGTCTGGCGCGAGACCAGAGCGATCACAGCGCTCGTGAAACGCTGTTTGCCAGCCGCGGCTGTCCTATGGAGCAATTATGTCGCGCGCCTGAGCCTCGAGCTGTTTCGCGACTGTCAGACGAAACTGAATCTTCGTCTGCGAACCAAGTTCCTCACCTCCCTGATCCTGATCACGAGCGGCCTGACGTGCGCCACTTTGCTTGTTGTGGGCCGCACGGCCAAGGAGCAGGCGCAACATCAAATCGAGGAAGAGGCGAGCAACACCGTCCTGACGTTTCAGGTGATGCAGCACCAGCACGAAATTGCGCTGCAGCACAAGGCCGACCTGTTGGCGGCGCTGGCGACGATGCGCAATGGAGACGCGACCACAATTCAAGAGGCCAGCGAAGATCCGTGGCAATCGGAAGACTGCAACCTGTTCTTGCTAGCCGATGCGAGGGGCAAAGTCGTCGCTCTGCACACAGCGAGCGAAGAATTTCCCGCGGGCACCGCAGAAAGCTTGTTGCGAAAATCCTTCTACAGCAAAAAAGCGGACGGATGGTGGTTCAGCGGCGAGCACTTATATCAAGTCGTAGCACGGCCCGTTTTCGGCGACGCAGAGCAAAACCACGCGCGCCTGGGTACCGTAGTGGTTGGACGGGCGATCGATGACAACGCCGTCAACGAACTGCGCCGGATTTCTTCCAGCGAAGTAGCGTTCCGCTACGGAAAGACAATCATCATCAGCACATTGGCGCCGCTCGATGAGGACACTCTGGAGCAGCAGGTGGGCAGTGGAGCAGTTCCCAGTTTTCTCCGGATTGACGATGAGAAATACCTCGTGAGTTCGAAAGATTTGACCGCCGGCGTGAACGGCATAAGCCTGATCGTGTTGAAATCGTACGATGCCACAACCAGCTTCCTAAGCCGGCTGAATCGGCTGCTGCTGGGATTATTCCTGGTCGCAGCGATCGTAGGAGCCGTACTGGTCTTCCTGATTTCCGATACGTTTACGCGGCCGTTAGCTTCGCTGGTCGGCGGCGTGCAAGCTTTGGAGCAGGGCGACTTCACCTATCCTCTGCAGGCGGACGGCGGAGACGAAGTGGCGCAAGTGACGCGCGCTTTCGATGGCATGCGGACAACGCTGCAGAGGAACCAGAACCAGCGCGAGGAGCTCGAAGGGCAGCTACGCCAATCGCAAAAAATGGAAGCGATGGGGCGTCTGGCAGGCGGAGTGGCACACGACTTCAACAACTTGCTAACCGTCATCAAGGGCCACAGCGATTTGTTGCTTGATCGGATGGATCCCGCCGAGCCGCTTCGCGGCAGCAGCCAGCAGATTGCGAAAGCAGCCGATCGCGCGGCCGCGCTCACGCGCCAGTTGCTGATATTCTCGCGCAAACAGGTGCTGCAGCCGCAAATCCTCGATTTGAATGCGACCGTATCGGAAATGGGCAAGCTCCTCAAGCGTTTGGTGCGCGAAGATATCGAGTTCTCGTTCCGGCCGAGCGCGGCTCTGGGGCGGATGAAGGCGGACCCTGGGCAAATCGAGCAAGTGATCATGAATCTGGTTGTGAATTCGTGCGACGCCATGCCCAATGGCGGCAAACTCGCCATAGAAACTTATAATTTGACGGTTGGCAATGAGTTCGCAAGCGCACGAAGGTCGATTGAGCCAGGCGACTACGTGGTGCTTGCCGTCACGGATACGGGATGCGGAATGGACGCCACAACGAAGTCGCATATTTTTGAACCGTTTTTCACCATGAAAGAAGCAGGCAAAGGAACGGGACTGGGT